>DATKNR010000095.1:0-20448 GCA_035541255.1 Patescibacteria group bacterium
GGCGGCAAAGGTTCGAGTAGCCGGCGAGGCTTTCCGCGAGAAGCAAAAGGCGAGTCTCGTTTTCAACATCGAGCAGAGTGCCGAGGATGGGTTTGATGCCGGCGGCGCGCGCGGCCTGATAAAAGGGCAGGGCGCCGTAGAGGCCGTTGGTGTCCGTGAGCGCGACAGCGGGCGCGGCAGCAGCGACGGCGGCGTCCACCAGTTCCTGGGGCGAGGGGACGGCGTCCAGGAACGAATAGTGGCTGTGGCAGTGGAGATGGATGAACACGCGCGCCGAGTCCAGAGGCCGATGACCTCAAGACGCTCGCTTTCTGGGTAGAGAGCGGGGAAATGCGCCGAAACCGAGAACTACGCCAAAACAGGCAGAGGTTTGCCAATACCGAAATTATTGAGCGGTTCTTTTGCTTGCTTCATCTCCATTCTGCGCTCTTTCACGATGGCATCTTTTGTCCCCAGCAGGCAGTGGCAGCCGTTGAACTTCATGCCCAGGGCTTTCCAGAGCGAATTGTCCTCTTTGCAGAGAGCCGGGATGACGCCTGCGCGGATTCGGTCGAGAACAAAGCGGAACATCTCGACCTGCGTATCGAAGGGAATGCGATATTTAAAGCCGGAGGGGTCTTTTTCCTCGGTCAGATAGTTGAAGATACTGTCGTCGCGCCCATTTGCTTTGGATGCGTTGCGCAGACCGTGATAGGAGGTGGCGCGCAGAGACCCTAGCGTGACCATTTCCGGCGCGAGCGCGTTGATCTGTTGGATGGCGTCTTTGTAGCCGCGTTTCCAATCAGGGTAGGGAACCATCGGGTCGAGGCGGAAGCGGATGGGCCATCCCGCCTTTTTCATTTTTGCAGCAGCAGCGAAGCGCTCGGACGGCAATGGTGTGCCGTGCTCCCATTTTTTCGCTACTTCTTCCGCATTCACCGACCAGGAGAAGACCACCTGTGACGTTGGCACCAGTTCCAAGGCATGCTGAATCTGCACGGATTTTGTGAGGAAAATCAGGCGATGCCGCTTCTGCTTGGCGAATAGAGGAATGAGCAAGTGCGTGAGCGGTGTACCGTTGACTTTCTTGTAAGCGGCGTCGAAGACCAAACCATCCTGCAGTTCGCCGGAGATGAGCATCTTCGGTTGCGGATCGGAGAGCCATTTCCGTACTTCTGTCACCATGTCTTCTATATTTGTGTAAACGAGCCCGTAAAGCTCGTCGGGGCGGAACCGGAACCACGGGACAGTTTGGAGAAAGCAATATGAGCAGCGGTAGGGACAGCCGCCCGCAACCACGATCTGCCAGAACTTGAAGCACTGGATCTGCGTGTCTTCGCCCGGCCCGCCAAACTGCCGGATGAAATTCGATCCTCTCGGTTTCGCTAGCATTAGAACATTTCTCGTTGTCCCGATGGGTTAATCAGACCGATTTTTCTCCAGAACTCATTTCCCTTCGGATCTTTGCTGGCAAACAGCAAATAATAGAGTAACTGGTTCTGGGCGGTTTTGACTGGGATTTGGCTGCCATCCACTACTTGATAGTCCAGAGCTCGCAGATTGTCGAGATATTCCTCCGCTATCTGTTTGCATGCTTGATTGAACGAAGTGATATTCGTGTGAAAGCGATCGCGCCATTTCGCACTTCCCATAAATGTGTCCAGTGCAGTTCCTTCGTTATCTGTATATTGGTGCAGATTCATCCGAATCCCCATCCCCTCTGGGAAGTTCATGATGAGGTCAATTTTGCGATGGGCTGTTAGCTGACGGATGGTTTTGAATGCAATCTGAGAAATTCCTGTGGGATCAATAAAAGCTGTTCCTAGCGCGGAAGATCCTGGCGGTTCGACTTCGCTAATTTGGCGATTGCAATCGCCCGGGATCAGACGAATCTTTTCCAGCTTTTCCGGTGCCCGTACCTTCACCCTTGCCTCGAGAGCTTCGTAGCATCTGGGATCCGATTCAAAAAAGAAGTACTTCGAAAAATTGAACTTCAATGCGATCAATGGTGAACCATCGATTTCCTCTCCAGTTTCGCGAATCCAGCATCGTCCAGGTCCAGCAAAAAGGTCAACGTAATACAGTTTTCCGGGCCATTTCTTACTCATCCCCACGGAAAAAATATCCAGATAGTGTTCTAAGTAATAGAGCTTCTCCTTTGCCCAGATTCCGCTGTCGCGGACGCTCAGGCCGTCTCCACCAACCGGATGACCGTTGCCCATATGAATCCCGCCGTTTCTAAATTTAGTTAATCGATGCGGTCATATTTTACAGCATATACTTCTATTCGTGAGCAAAGCCTGCCTAGCGCGATAAGCATGGTGTAGAAAGCACGAGGCCTTCGGGCTTGGTGGCGTAGTGCTCGCGCAGGCCGAGTCCCTGGCCGTAGAAGACGGCGTTCCAGCCATAACGGCGGCGGACTCCGTCCACACCCTGGTTCAAATACCATCGGCGGTTCGAGCGCGCGTCGAACAGATCGTTCTGGCGGCGGTCGGCGGCCAGATTGGTGACGCCGACGCCGAGGAAGCGCACGGCCACGCGGCGCGTATAGAGCGCGCGGAGCAGTTCGTGCGCGGATTCGAGCAGGAGTTTGTCGTCATTGGTGGGCGGCAGGAGCGGAGCAGAACGCGCCGCGGAAAACGAATCCATGTAGCGAAGCCGCAGGGTGAGCGTGCGCGCGGCGCGGCCTCCGGCGCGGAGCGTGGAGCCGACACGCTCGGCCAGATATTCGAGCAGCGCGCGGAGAAATTCGGGATCGATGGTGCCGCCCTCGATGGTGGTTTCGCGGGAGATGGATTTGGGCGCGGCGGGCTCGGCCACGGGACGCGGGTCGAGGCCGCGGGCGCGGTCGAAGAGCTGGTGGCCGACCGCGTCGCCGAACGCGGCGACCAGCGCCTCGGCGGGCAGACGGCGAAGCTGGCCGATGGTCTGGATGCCGCGGTCGCGCAGCGTGGCAGCGTGCGCGTGGCCGATGCCGTGGAGCTTTTCGATTTCGAGGGGAGCGAGAAATTCCTCCTCGATGCCCGGCGGGACGACCAGAAATCCGCGCGGGCGGCGCAGGCGCGAGGCGATGGCGGCGACGAGTTTGGTGGTTCCGGCGCCGAGCGAGACGCCGAGGCCGGTCGCGTCCAGAACGCACTCCGGAATGCGCCGGAGCGTGGCGGTGAGATTGGGATAGAGCCGCTCGGTTCCGGCGAAATCGAGATAGAAATCGTCGAGCGCGGCGGTTTCCACGGCCGGGGTGAAATCGTCGAGCACGCGGCGGATGCGCGCGGCATAGTCGGCGTAATTTTCGTAGCGGCCGGGAACGAGGATGGCGTCGGGACAGATGCGGCGGGCATCGCGGATGCTCATGGCGGTGCGGACGCCGCGGGATTTGGCTTCGTAGCTGGCGGAAGCGACGCAGCCGCGGCCCACCAGCACGGGACGGCCGCGAAGGCGCGGGTCGAGCAGCTGCTCGACGGAGGCGAAGAAGGCGTCCACGTCCACGTGGACGATGTCGGGACGGCGATTGAGCATGGCAAATCCAGCGGGGCGGGGAACGGGGGGCGGAGCTGCGGGATGTTTCCCGGCGACGGCGAGCCTTGGAGAGTCCTGAAGGACAATGGGGCGCGCCGCCGCCGGGATCCCGTTTCTCTACCCGGGCGCAGTATAGGCGAATAAAAAGCGAAAAGTCAAGAGCGTCAAATTTCTCTCGTGGAGGGCTTGAATGTTTTTAAGGGCGAGCAACTAATCGAAATAAGCGATAGGACAAGAAGAAGAGCCCGCTGATCAGCATTAAACTCACCAAAATAACTAACCACGACTCCCATTTGGGGCCATCTGCGCAGTCTTGCATACCTGCAAGTCCACACGCGTTATAGAGCAAGGTTGGGATTATGCACAACCCAAGCAGGCCGGAAACAACGCCTAGCACTGCAAAGACGATTTTTCTCATACCGCCCCAGCCGCATCCCTGGCCAATAATCCCACCAATTCATTGATTGTCCAGTGTAATCACCACGTCTAGCTTCTGTTGTGGAGTAGCTCCCAAAATCTGACGGACTGTGGTCGAGGGGCGCGCCGATGGGAGTAGAATCGAGCGGCGATGAGCAACATTTTGATCGTGGACGACGACCGGCTGACGCGCGTGCTGCTGAGCAACATCCTGGAAGGCGGCGGCCACCAGGTGATCGCGGCGGAAGACGGAGAAGAGGCGCTGCGGCTGGCCGGACAGGCGCACTTCGATCTTGTGCTGCTGGACATCTGGATGCCGGGAATGGGCGGCCTGGAAGTGCTGGACCGGCTGCGCACACTGGTTCCGGCGCCGCGGGTAATTGTGCTGACCTCCGACGAAACTCCGGAGACGCTGCTGGCCGCCGTGCGCGGGCAGGCCAGCCGGTATCTGACGAAACCGGTGGAGGCCGCGGGGCTGCTCGAGGTGGTGGCGGAAGAGCTGGGCGCGCCGGAACGGCCTCGCATCGAGGTGCTTTCCGCGCGGCCGGACTGGGTGGAGTTGCTGGTGCCGTGCCGGCTGGAAGTGGTGGATTACATCCAGAATTTTCTGGGGCAGCTCGGCGCGAACCTGAGCGAAGACGTGCGGCGGTCGGTGGGACAGGCGTTCCGCGAGCTGCTGTCGAATGCCATCGAATGGGGCGGGGCGCTCAATCCGGACCGGCAGGTGCGCATTTCCTATCTGCACATGCGGCGGCTGATCCTCTACCGCATTTCCGACCCGGGTTCGGGCTTCCGGTTCGAGGATTTGAGCCATGCGGCCGTGGGCCATCCGGCGGACCAGCCGCTGGCGCACGTGGAGCCGCGCGAGGCGAAGGGGCTGCGGCCGGGCGGATTCGGAGTGCTGCTGGCGCGCGCGCTGGTGGATGAATTGATTTACAACGAGGCGCAGAACGAAGTGGTGTTCGTGAAATATCTGGATTGAGGTGCGGCGGCGCTAGTTGGACTGCGCGGCGAGCCAGGCGGAGAGGGAATCGCGGAGGGCGCTGATTTCCTCCTTCACCTGCGCCGCGGCGATGTCGGCCTCGGGAAGATTGCGAGCGCGGGCCAGGGCTTCGAGATGCGCGGCGGCTTCGGTGGCTTCCCGCGCGCCCAGAGCGGCAGCGGAGCCCTTCAGGCCGTGAGCGGCCATAGCCAGAGCACTGGAATCCTGCGCCGCGAGCGCAATGGCCAGCCCGGAAAGTTTCCCAGGCGTATCCTCCAGAAACACGCGCACCACTTCCCGCAACAGCTTTTCATCCCCGCCGACGATGCGGCGCAGCGCGGCAATATGTTGCGGGTCCGGCGCAGCTGACGCCGCGTGCGCCGGCTCGCCCGCTGCAGCCATCGCGGGAGCAGAACTTGCCGCAGCCCGCGCCGCGGCTGGAGCCGTGACGCGCGCCAGGGCTTCGAGCAGGATCTGCGTTTCGACCGGTTTGGCGAGGTATTCGTCCATGCCGGCGGCGAGGCAGCGGTCGCGGTCTTCCTTCATCGCGTGCGCGGTAAACGCGATAATGGGAGTGCGGCGGCGCGTGGCGCGTTCGCGGGAGCGGATCGCGCGCGTGGTCTCGATGCCGTCGAGGTCGGGCATTTGCACGTCCATCAGGATTACATCGAAGGTTTCGCGAGTCACGGCTTCCAGGCCGCGCACCCCATTGTCCGCCACCGCCACGGTGTGGCCTTCGCGCTCCAGCAGCCGGCGCGTGACCACCTGATTTACCGCATTGTCTTCAATCAGCAGGATGTGCAGAGGGCGTCCACTCGGCCTGGCTGCCGGCTGCGGAACCGGCTGAGGAGCGATGCGATGCGTTCCACTGCCGGATTGCGCGGCTTGCAGAGCCTGACTGATTGCATCGAACAGGGCGGATTCGCGGATCGGTTTACTGAGGGACGCAGCGATGCCCAGGGCGCCGCGGCGCGTCTCCGTTTCCGTCATGCCGGGCACCGTCATCAGCACAATGGGGCTGCGGCGGCCTTTCGGCGGCGGGGGAATCGAGCGGAGCCGCTCGGCCACTGCGAACCCGTCGAGATCGGGCATCTGCGCGTCGAGGAGCAGGAGGTCGAAGGTACGTCCTTGACGAATGACATTTTCGACGGCAGAGATGGCGGCGCGGCCGCCGGGCGCGCATTCCGGCTTCATCCCGCGGCGAGCCAGCAATTCGGCGAGCGTATCGCGCTGCGTGCGATTGTCGTCCACCACGAGCACGGAGAGGCCCGCGAGTTTCTGAGCCTGGGGCTGTGCGGGCGCGACGGCGCGGCGCCCGCGGACGGGCAGGGTGAAGTGAAACGTGCTGCCGCGGCCGGGTGCGCTTTCCACCCACATCTGGCCGCCCATCACTTCCACCAGTTCCTTAGAAATCGCCAGACCCAGGCCGGTGCCGCCGTACTTGCGGTGCGTGGAGCTGTCTGCCTGCGTGAACGGGTCGAACAGAATGGCGAGCTTTGCCGGAGGGACGCCGATGCCGGAATCGGCCACGGAGAAATGGATGAGCGTGTCGTTCTCGCGGCATACGTCGACGAAAGCGCGCAGCGTGATTTCGCCGCGCTCGGTAAATTTGATAGCGTTGCCGACGAGATTCGTCAGGATCTGGCGGAGGCGCACCACGTCCGCGCTCACCATTTCCGGAACGTCCGGCCCGGTCTGCAGGATCAGCTCCAGACCCTTCTGATAGGCGCGCAGGCCGAAGGTGCGCAGGACGTCGGCGAGCGTCTCGCGCAGCGGAAAATTGATGGTGTAGAGCTCGAGTTTGCGCGCCTCGATGCGGGAGAAATCGAGCACATCGTTCATCAGGGCGAGAAGGGTGCGGCCCGCGTCCTGCACGGCGGTCACGTATTCGCGCTGGTCGGCGGTGAGCTGCGTTCCCAGAGCCAGCTCCGTCATGCCGAGGATGGCGTTGAGCGGCGTGCGGATTTCGTGGCTGATGTTGGCGAGGAATTCTGTTTTGGCACGGCTGGCGTCTTCAGCGGCCTCGCGAGCGCGGACCAGGTCCTTCTCGAAGCGTTTGCGCTCGGTGAGGTCCTTGGAGACGGCGAGAAATCCGGAGATGGCGTCGTTGGCGTCGTGCAGCGGGGTAACGGCGAGCTTGGCGGGGACGTGGCTGCCGTCCTTGCGCACATGGGTCCATTCGCGCTCTTCGTGGATGCCCTGGTGGGCCAGTTCGGCAAAATAGCCAAGGCCGCGGATGTCCTTTCCCAGGCGGCGGCCTAGATCCGCCGCGCGTTCCTCGACCTCACTGGGCAGTAGAAAATTGAGCGGCGACAGCTTGCCAATGACTTCCTCGGCCGTCCAGCCGAGCAGGCGTTCCGCCCCGGGGTTGAACAGCGTGACGGTGCCTTTTGGGTTGGTGGCCAGAATGGCGACTGTGGTGGCGGAGCGGAGCACCGCGGCGAGTTTTTCCTGCGTGCCGGCCAACTCGCCATACGTGCGCACGAGCTTCAGCATGTTGCGACGCAAGTCGAGCTGCACGTTCACTTGGCGGCCGAGCACGCGCAGCGCCTCCTGCTGGTCCGGCGTGAGCTGGCGCGGCACGCGGTCCATCACACACAGCGTTCCCAGGGCGTGGCCTTCGGCCGAGACGAGCGGCATGCCGGCATAGAAGCGGAAATGCGCCTCGCCGGTGACGAAGGGATTGTCGGCAAACCTCGGGTCCGCGGTCGCGTCCGGAACGATCATCAGGTCGCGTCCGGCAATGGCGTGGGCGCAAAAGGCCATGTCGCGGGGAGTGTGGTCCACTTCGACGCCCACCCTGGACTTGAACCACTGGCGGTCCGCGTCAATCAAAGTGACGGCGGCCATGGGAGTGCCGGCGACGTAAGTGGCGAGGCGGGCGAGATCGTCCAGTTCCGGCTCGGGAGCGGTGTCGAGGATGCCGTACTGGGCCAGGACTTCGAGGCGCTGGGCTTCATCGGGGAGGATTGGCGGTTTCATGGCCGTGCGGTGGCGCGATTCGCGGGAGATCATGATACTCCGATTCGGGGAGGTTAAGGCCGATAGGAGGCCGCGGCGTTAGGGGCACAGCATGCCGTACCCCTACCGGGACCATTCGAGGTCGGCCACAATCTGCTGCAAGCGCGCGGTGATAGATTCTTCCGTCTCGGGCGGCGAGAAGCGAACCGGCGCGCCCACCGAGAGGCGGATGGCGCCGGGGGGCGCGATGCGGCGCCCCGCGATGCGCAATTCATAGAGCCCGTCGATGCGCACCGGCACAACCGGAAGATTCAGCCGTTTCGCCAGCAGGCCGATGCCCGCGCGAAAGGGCGAAAGCTTTCCATCAGGCGTGCGCCGGCCTTCGGGAAAAATCAGCACGCTGTATCCGCGATCGGCCGACGCGCCGGCATAGTCGAAGCTGGCGCGATAGCCGGAATGCTGCGGCAGCGGGAACACGTTGAACAGCGCGACAATCAGAAAATATTCGAGCCGGTCGAGCCAGCCGCGAAAAAACCCTGTGTCTGCGGGAGGATTGCGCATGTTACGCAGGCGCTCGCCAATCATGGCCACGGCCAGCCGGTGGCGCAGGCGCGGCGGGAGCGCGGCGAGCACGAATCCAATATCGATTTCCGTGATGTGATTGGAAATCACGAGCACGGGGCCGCGAAGACCGCGAAGATGTTCACGGCCGCGCACGCGCGGATGCGCCAGCAGATGCGTGGCCGGCCACACGAAGAGGTAATGCACGGCCACGCGGATGGCCTGCTGCCACCACTGCTGCGTCCACGCGGGGTAGACATAAGCGGGGCCGGCGGCGGGCTTCTGCTCGAGCAGGTGCGTGAGATCCCCGACGGTAGTGGCTTCGCTGACGCTCGCGTCGTTCAGTTCCGTCTGGTAGCGGTCTTCAATGGCGGACATGAGCTCGACGCGCTCGAGCGAATTGAGGCCCAGATCGCGGTCCAGAGCGGCACCGGGAGCGAGCGAGCGGGGGGCTCGTCCCGTAACGCGAGCGAGAAGATCCGCGAGTGGTCCGGTGACTTCCGCGGCTGGAGCGCCCGCGCGGTCCTGAGTCAGAATGCGTTCGAGAATCACGTTGGTGCGGGGTTTTTGTGTGCCGGTGCGGGGAAAATCCTCCTCGGGCCAGAGGCGCCATTCGCGAATTCGCTGGTGCGCGCCGAGTCCTTGGTTTGCACGCCGGACAGCGGCCGCGGCGCGCTCTTCATTGGAAGCCGGAGGAGCTTCCGCAGGAGCGGGCGCGGCGTGCAGGATGAGAACCGCGCAAGCCTCCGCGTTTTTTTCGCGCGGCAGAGGCACCACCACCGCGTCGCGTACCTCCGGCTGCGCGCGCAGCGCGGCTTCCAGGTCCTCCGGATGGACCTTCATTCCCTCCGGCGTGACGATTACGTTTTTCTGCCGGCCCTTGAAAAAGAGATTTCCCGCCGCGTCCAATTCACCAACGTCACCCGTATGGAACCAGCCGCTCTCCGCAGCAGGACGGAATTCACCGCTTTCCCAGTAGCCGGCGGCCACGCTGTCGCCGCGCACCAGGATTTCGCCTGTTTCGGAAAGGCGCAGCTCGCGCCCAGGCAGTGGTTTCCCGATCGATCCGCGGGAAAGCTGAAAGGGATGATTGACGCTAATGAGAGAAGTGGTCTCGGTAAGGCCGTAGCCTTGAATCACGACGAACGAGAGCCGGCGCCAGAATTCTTCGGTTTCCGCATCGAGCGCCGCGCCGCCGCAGATGAAGGCCCAGAACTTCCATCCGAACTCGCTGTGGATACGGCGGAATCGCCACCAGCGGCTGGCGAAATGCGCCGGTCCCGCCGCCCAGGCCATGTCGCGCTGGAAGCGGTCGCCGCGTCCCGCGCCTGCCTCCGTCGAAACCACGCGTGCGCGGAGCGACTCCAGCATGCGGGGAACGGCAATCAGCACGGACACGCGCTCGCGGCGAATCACCCGCATCACTTCCGCCGGGTTCAGCGTGTCGTGGAACAACACAGTGCCTCCCAACAGAGGAGGCACCCAGAGGCCCATGAACTGGCCGAACACATGGCTGAGCGGCAGCAGGTCCAGGAACCGCAACGGATGAAAGATGCGCTCGTATTTCAGGTAGGGCTGCATCTGCGCTTCGAGCGGCTCGAGATTGGCCAGCAGATTGCCGTGCGAGATGGCCACGCCCTTCGGCTCCGCGGTCGTTCCGGAAGTAAAGACCAACTGAGCGAGATCGGAACGAGAGAGAGAAGGAGGAGCGAAGGGTGCATCGCCGTGGCGCGCGAGCGTTGGCGCCAGCTCATCGAGCAGGAAGGTAGCGCCGGCTTTCAGGCCGGCAGCCGTTTCGTCCAGCCGCGCTGCCAGCTCCCTGCCGACGACAATTGCTTTAGCCTGCGTGTCGCGCGTCACGCGGAGCGCAAAATCGGGCGCGGCGATGCGATCCATGGGCACGGCCACGGCGCCGCGCAGAATGCAGCCGAAAAACGCGGCCACCCATTCGGCGCAGTTCTCGCCCCACAACAGCACGCGCTCGCCGCGCTGGATGCCGCGGTCTTCAAGTTCGCGCGCAAACTGGCGGGCGACAAGCGCCATTCGCGCGTAGCTCCAGCGCTCGGTGCGGTACCCGCGGTGATGCACCCAAGCGGGCGCGTCACCGTGCCGATCGAGCTGCTGCACAAACTCGACGAGAGATTGACGGGGCATGCTCGGTGCGCCGCCAGCGGCGCGCGCTAAGTGTAGCGAGGAACGGGAGGGCGAGAAAGGCGGGCAAGCGCCCGGCCGGTCTGCGGTCCCAGTTGCACTAAATTGAATTGACGAGGACGGCTTCACGTGATAGATAACAGCTACGTTACGTCTTTCGAACTATAGACAGAATGCCTCCATCGCTTTATTCACGATTCCTCTCCCTATTCCTCGCCGGCAGTCTTCTGCCACTCGTGTGCCCATTGCGCATGTCTGCGCAGGACCCGCCAGGGGCGGGCACAATCCAGCCCGCGCGTAAGTCTGAAGCGACCACACTCCCCAATCCGCCCGCGTTCGCCCTGGAGGACGGAACGCCGGTTAGACTACGGCTCACAAGGGAACTCTCGTCTGCCGCCGCGACTAAGGGAGAAACAGTGGATTTCCGAGTGGTCGAAGCCGTGAAGGTGCACGACGTGGTGGTGATCCCCGAGGGCAGCATCGCCTGGGCCACTGTGACGGAAACGCAGCACAAGCGGCGTATGGGCCGGGGCGGAAAGCTCAACCTGGCCATCGACAAAGTACGCCTGGCCGATGGCGCGCGCGCGCCGCTCCGCGCAGTGAAGGATATACAAGGCGCCGGGCACGTGGGCGCTATGACTACGGCAATGGTGGCGACCGGCATCTTCTTTTTTCCCGTGGCTCCTCTGTTTCTCTTCGTGCATGGGAAAGACGTGAAGATCCCGGAAGGCACGGAAATCACCGCTTACGTCAATGGGGACTTCGCGCTTGACCACGACAAATTCGCAGCGCTCGCGACGCAGAAGGCATCCACAACACAGGAATCCGCTGCGGGCGATGGGGACGAGGCCGGCCCGAAGCCGGACGAGACGCCCGGCACAATTGTGCTGAATATCAAATCCGAACCATCCGGTGCTGACATCTATCTGGATGGAAACTTCGTGGGCGACACTCCCTCTTTGCTACAGGTGGCTGCCGGCGACCACCATCTCAAGGTCAGCACGAAAGGCTACCGGACCTGGGAGACAGACCTGAAAGTGGACGCGAAGAGTCCTCGGGACTTCCTCATCACGCTCATCCACTAGGCCCGGGTTCCCCATACCTGCGGCGTCTGCGCGGCGCTGACTCACTTCACTTCGCTGCCGATGGGCGGCGCGCCTTTACCTCGGCCAGCAGCTGCTCGATTTTGTCTTCCTGGCCGAGCCGGTCGAGGCGAAGTTCGAGATCGTCGCGAAGCAGTTCGCCTTCCGCGTCGCCGATGGCCTCGGCACGCGCAATCTTGCCGCGCATGCGGTCAAAGGCCTGTGAAGCGGCGCCTTCCTGGATGGCACGGCCGGCGCGATTGGCGCGGTCCGCGGCGCGCGCGCGGCGGTGGCGTGTGGCCAGCATTTCGGCGCGGGACTTGGCTTCGGCGATCTTCTGTTCCAGGCTTTGCAGGGCCTTCTTCAGGGCTTCCACCTGAGTGCGGTGCCCTTCAATCTGCTCGGCGAACCCCTCTTCGAGCACCATACAGCTCTGGTAACGCTCGAGCGCGGCGCGGGCCAGGTCGTCGTGCTTTTTGTCCACGGCGAGCTCCGCCTTGTGCATCCATTCGGCCATTTTCCCCTCGTTTTCCTTGCGCTTTTTTTCGAGCAGATGCTGATCGGCCACGGAAATGGCGAGCTGCGTCTTCACCTGCAGGAGCTGGTTTTGCATGTCCAGCAGAATCTGCTTGAGCAGCTTTTCCGGATCCTCGGCGCGGTCGATCAGATCGTTGAGGTTGGCGCGAATCAGTGTGCTCACTCGTTCCATCAGTGCCATGGTCTTCCTCCTTGCGGGTCATTCCATCCATCGAGCCAGCGCGGCCCCGAAGCTCACGGCGGCAGCGCCGCGGAAGCAGTTCCTCAGCCCGGCTGCCGCAGGGGAAGCCGGGCTGAGGAACGACAGCGTTGTGTTTGCGGCGGAGCGCATCTCTCAGTCTCCGGCCTTGGGCGCCGGTTTCGGAGCGGCCGGCGTTGCGCCCGCGCCAATCTGCTTGATGCGGGCGAACAGTTCCGACATCTGCATGCCGGAGAGCGCTTCAAAGACGGCCGGAATCTGCGCGGCCATCTTCGTCATGTCGCCGGTGAGTTTATTGACGCCGGCGGAATCACCATTGCCCGTGGACACGATGGTGATCTTGTCCACATTCTGGAGCGGGCCTGCCATGGCCCGCATGACTTCGGGAAGGGAACTGATCAGGCGGTCGACCACGGCGGCCTGGTTCCATTCCTGATAGGCCTCGGCCTTTACGTTCATGGCCTTGGCGTCTGCCTCGCCCTTCTTGAAGATGATTTCGGCTTCCGCTTCGCCCTGCGCGCGGATGGCCGCGGCCTGGCCCTCGGCTTCCACCATCGTCTTCTGGCGCTCGGCGGCAGCGAGAGTTTCGATCTTCTGCCGCTGGATTTCGGCTTCTTTGAGCACCTGGGCGATAAGCTCCTTTTCGCGGCGGTTGATTTCCGCTTCCTGGACCTTCACCTGATGCTCTTTTTCGACTTGCTGCACGGTCACCAGTTCGGCCACTACCTTCTGCTGCATGACGTTGGTTTCGATTTCATACGCCTTGTCGGCATGGGCCTGCTGGCGCTTCACCTCTTCGGTGTAGTTGGCCTTCTTGATCTCCAGGTCGCGTTGGGCTTCGGCCTGCTTGGCCAGCGACAGGGTTTCGGCCAGCACCCGTTCCTGGTCGGCAATGGCTTTGCCGGTGGCCGACGCTCTCTGCGCCTCCGCGCGCTTGATGGCGATGTCGCGTTCGGCCTCGGCCGCCGCGACTTCCGCATCGCGCTTGATGCGGGCCACGTCCGGCCGTCCCATGTTCATGATGTATTCGTTTTTGTCCTTCACGTCCTTGATGGTGAAGGAAACGACCTCGAGCCCCATCTTGCTCAGATCTTCGGCGCAAGTGGAACGCATGCGCTCGCTGACCATCTCCGGCTCCTTGACGATCTGCTCCACGGTGAGCTGGCCGATGATTCCGCGCAGGTGTCCCTCCATCACCAGCCGGATGAGCGCTTCGCGCTCCTGCGGCTGCTTGGAGAGGAACTGCTCGGATGCCGTGGTGATCGATTCCGGATCACTGCGCACCTTGATCTGGGCCACGGCCTCCACCGTGACGGCCACGCCCTGCTTTGTGTACATGTCCTGCCGAGGTGCTACGTCGAACGACATCAGCTCGAGCGACAACTCCCGGCAGGATTCGACCATCGGGAAAATGATCGTCCCGCCCCCCTTGACGATGCGCGTGCCGCGAAAGCCGTACACCACAATCGCTTCATTCGGCCCGGCGCGGCGGAACATCTTGGCCATCACCACCATCAGGAACAGAATGGTGAGGACCATCAGACCCGCGACGACCCATGCAGTCAGTGCCATTTCCATACTCCCTCCTTTCCGCGTTAGTTTGCCTAGAGCCCGAAATCCTCTCGTTTCCCCCTGTTGCGCGCCGCCTCAGGAATTTGCAATCACCTCGATCAGCAGCAGTATGGTGAGCGTCAGGATGCCGACGATGATCCACACCGTGAATGCCGTGCCCATGACTCCTCCTCGCCGCGCTCGGCGTCTCCCGATCGGCCGCGCTTACTTCACCATTTCGTCGAATCTCTTCACGTAAGCCATGCCGCGCTCGTAGCGCTCCACCACGACTTCCGCGCCGCGTTCGAGCGCCTGGCCGTCTTCCGATCGCGCCGATGCGGACCGGCGCGTGCCTTCCTGCGTGAATTGGATTTCGCCGATACCGCCCGCGCGAATCGGCACGGTCACTGTGCCGAGCACGCCCACCATCTCAAAGTCGGCCGGATCAAGCTGCGATTCGTGGGGCAGCAGCACTTTGGCCATGAACAGGAACACGATGGACGCTCCCGTCAGGCCGCCCGCTACCGCTGTTCCAACTGCGGCCATCGCTGCCAGGGCGTAATAGCGCGTGGCCAGAAATCCCACTCCGCCGAACCAGGCGAAAAACGCGCAGATGGTCATGAAATCAATAGGCGACGCGCTGGCCTTGCCGCGCGCGATGCCGCCTTTTCCAGCCACACCGCCGGCGTGTCCCTGCGCCATCAACGGCCCATGTCCCGCATGGGCATGAAAACCGCCGTGGCCCGCATGACCGGAGATATGTCCGCCCAGGTGATGCGGGAGATGGAGATGCAACGCGCCAAGCACGAACGAGACCAGGCTCAACGTGAAGCCCACCAGAAAACAGACCAGAAAGAAGTTCGACAGTGTCATGACGACTTCCTCCGGGAGCGCCCCTCGCGCTTCGCGGCGTGGCCGTTGCGCGGCCCCTCCGCCGGACGCGAAGGATGCAGGGTGTGGTGGAGCTGGTCCACCAGGCCCGGAACCTCCAGAATCGAGCGCAGCAAAATGACCGCGCGCCGCGCCTCGGGATATCCGCTCAGAGCCAGCAGCGCATCGTGCACCTCCGCGTCGCGGTGGAACTGCTCCGCACCGGATCGCAGCCAGGCCTCCAGCGTGAATCCACCGGCACCCAGCGGCGAGAGCAATTCGGGGTGATATCCCTCGGGATCGTCCACCAGATGGCTGGGATGGACCTTGAAGAAGCTGGCGAGCAGCTGGCGCGTGTGATGCGTCAGGTGCGGGCGCGCTCCGCTCTCGATCTGCGAGAGATAAGCCTGGCTGATGGACTCGCCCAGCTCGTTGCGGATCGCGCGCACGACTTCGGATTGAGTCATGGGGCGATCGAGGGAGCGGAGCTGTCCTTCGACCAGGCGGAGATACCGAATTTTCTGGCCGAGGGTCATGGAGTTCGGATTAGCGATTCGCTATAGCTATATAGCGATATGCGATATGAATGTCAAGGGAATTCGGAAAGGCGACGTAACTCCTTTATGTGCAGTTACTTACTGGAGACGCCCCCCGCGCTGCATCGACTCTCGGCCGCGAGGGCCGCGGGCATTTTCACGCTTTTGCGGCTTGTTCGAGGAGGGTCTTCTTGTCGACTTTTCCACTGACCCCGCGGGGAAGTTGCTCAACCACGGTAATGGTTCGAGGAACGCGCGCAGCATCCAGGCGTTCGCGGCAAGCGGCACGCACGGTGGCGGAGTCCAGTGTGGTTCCAGGCTTTGCAACCAGGTAGGCGACGAGGGCCGCGCCGCGTGCGGGATCGTTCACTCCAATCACGGCAGCTTCTTCCACGCCGTCGAGCGTCTCCAGGATTTGTTCAATCTCGGCGGGATACACCTTTTCGCCCGCCACTTTCAGCATGTCGTCGGCGCGGCCTGAGAGATGGAGATAGCCCTCGGAATCCAGCCAGCCGCGGTCGCCGGTACGCAAGACGCCGCCGGGAATTTTCTGAGCGGTGGCCTCAGGCTGGTGGAAATAGCCGAGCATCACGCTGGGGCCTTCCACGCACACTTCTCCGTGTTCACCGCGGGCGAGCGGGCGCATATCTTCGCGGATGGAGACATGGACGTTCGGCAGCGGCAGGCCGACGCTGCCGGTCCGGTTGCTTCGCGGCCGGTTGAAGGAGACTACCGGGGAGGCTTCTGTGGCGCCGTAGCCCTGCAGCAGCGGTCGGGAGAATCGCTGCTCGAAGGCCTGTCCGATTTGGTCGCTCAGCCGCTCGGCGCCTGCAATGCAGAGGCGGAGTGACGCTGCGTCCGCGTCCGCAGGTTCCTTGGCCAGCAGGCGGAATTGGCTGGGCACGCCAATCATTGCCGTCACGCGATGCGTGGCCACGGATTGGAGCGATGTGCGAGGCACGAACCGGTCCTCGAGAATCACCTTTCCGCCGAGAATGAGCGGGAGCAGCAGCGTGACGGTCAGCCCGAAAGCGTGAAAGAGCGGCAGAATGGCGAGCATCACATCCTCGGCGGTGAATTCGCCGGCCACGCGGCAGCCTTCCGCATTGGCCAGCAGATTGGATTCGGAGAGAGCCACAGCTTTCGGACGCCCTGTGGTGCCGGAGGTGTAAAGGAGCACGGCAGCTTCGAGCGCGAGCGGGATCATCCGCGGATCCGCGGCGGCAGCGTCGCCTCGTGTTGCCACGATGGGTTCGAGGCCTGCTTCCGCAGCACGCGGGGCTAGTTCTTCCGCGGCCAGCACGCTGCGAAAGCCAGCTTCGGCAGCCATGAGTTTGAGGAGCGGGGCGGGCGCAACCCACGGGAGTACCGCAGCTGTTTTCCCGGACCAGAGTGCTCCCAGGAGGGCTGCAGCGAAGCCGGGGGAATTCGGATGCAGAACGCCAACGACGTCGCCGGCGATGCCGGTCAACTGGGTCGAAATGGCGGCGGCGCGGCGTTCGAGCGTTCCGTAGTCCCATGATTCCCGCGGAGAGACAAGCGCGGGCGCCTCGGGACACCGCGAGGCCGCGGCGCGTACGGCGGATAAAATCGCACTCCCAGTCCGGTCGGGCATTTCAGGGTGGCGTGCAGCATAGCAGAGCGCATACGCCGCGGGTAGAGGACGTCCGGAGCTTATCCCGGCGCGGCCTCCGCGCAGTGTCGCGGGCCTCCGCTCCCTTCGTATCGTATACCGGTCCTAGTTTCCGGCCCGGTCAGGACGGGCATTCGCAATTGGCTACGGCCTTCGAGGAGATGCTTTCCCCGGACCGCGAAGAACACTACGATACTTGTCACATGCGGCTGCCTTGGGTCATTGCTCACCGCGGCGCCTCCGCGGTCGCTCCGGAAAACACGATGGCTGCGTTCCGCCGCGCCCAGGAAATGGGCGCGGAATGCATTGAGACCGACCTGCACCTCTCCCGCGACGGGCGGCTGATCATCCTGCACGACACGACGCTGGATCGCACCACCTCCGGCAGCGGTCTGGTGAAAAATCATACGTACAATGAGCTTCGCCAGCTCGATGCCGGGCGCTGGTTTTCACAGTCGTTTGCAGGGGAACGGCTCCCGTCGATCGATGAACTGCTGGATTTCGCGGGGCAAGCGGACCTGAGCCTGTATCTGGAGATCAAGGGTGGCGCGGGCTACGGAGTGGAGCGCGCGGTGATCAGCGCGCTGCGCGGGCGGAAGGAATCAAAAGCTACCGTAGTCTTGTGCTTCGATGCTTCCGTACTGGACAGGATTCATCAGCTCGACCGCCTGCTGATGACGGGTCTCCTGTTCGAATCGGACGGCGAGGAGATGGTGAAAGAGGCGGTTCGTGTGGGCGCGCGGCAGATCGGGCCGCGAGGCGATTGCGTGACTCCCGGACTGATCGAGGACGCCCACCGGCGCGGGCTGAAGGTGATCGCCTGGACGATCAACGAAGGAACTCAGATGCGGGCGCTGGCGGCCATGGGAGTGGACGGCATCATCACGAATTATCCCGATCGCCTGCTTGCCGTGCGCGAATCGTTGCTCCAGAAGTAGCCGCTGCGCGCCAGACGGCGGCGAGCTGTGCGAGGGAAAGCTCCTCGGCGCGCGAGCCCGCCGGCGCTCCCGCCGACTCGAGCCATTCGAGCGCCTGAGCCCGTGGCGCGAGCGAGAGCAGATTGTTCAGCAGCTTTTTCCGCTTCTGCGCGAAGCAGGCCTGCGCAAATCCCAGGAATTCTTTCGGATCCTCCACGGCGAGTTGCCCCGCCGCCCCCGGCGCACGCAGGCGAACGAGCGCCGAAGTGACGCGCGGCGGCGGCCGGAAGGCGCCCGGCGGAATGATGAGCACGATTTCCGGCCGCGTGTGGTACTGCGTGGCCACGGAGAGATAGCCGTAGTCGCGCGTTCCCGGCCGCGCCACCAGCCGGTCCGCCACTTCGCGCTGGATGACCACGTGGATTCCGGCCAGCCGTGCGGCAATCGGAAAGAGACGGTGGAGGATCGGCGAAGTAATGTAGTAGGGCAGGCTTCCGTAGACGGACACGGGCGCTCCCGGCGCAGCCGCGTCTGCAGTGGACACGAGCGCTGCAAGATCGACCTTCAAAATGTCTCCCTGAACGATCGTGAGATTTGCCGCTTCCGAAGCAAGGCGGCGGAGGTGGTGAACCAGCGGCGGATCTTTTTCGATGGCGTAGACGCGCGCAGCTCGCTGGACGAGTTCCGCGGTCATTTCGCCGCGGCCCGCGCCGATTTCGATCCAGGCTTCGCCGGCGCCCACGCCCAGCGCTTCAACAATGCGGCGGCGCCACGCCGCGTCCACCAGGAAATGCTGCCCCAGCCGCTGCCCCATGCCGCCGGAGTGTAACAGGGTTGCTCTGCCCGTTGCTGCGCGACCTCCCGGCATCCGGGGATTTCCTTGACGCTCGCCGGTTCCTCCTTTACCGTGAGTGGCCTCGCGCTGGAATCATGAAAATATTGTTCGCAGCCTCGGAAGCGGTCCCCTACGCCAAGACCGGCGGGCTGGCGGACGTGCTCGAAGGACTGCCGCGCGCTCTGGCGGCCGTGGGGCACGACGTGGCCGTGGTGCTTCCGCTCTATCGCGGCATCGGCACCCGGCGCACCGTGGTTTCCAGCCTGACCATCCCGGTAGGGCCCCGGATGCATTTTCCCGCCATCCGCGAAAGCGATCCGCTTCACGGAGTGCGCTACTTTTTTGTGGATGCCGGAGAGTTTTTTGATCGGCCCGCGATCTACGGGGAATGGGGGGGCGCCTACGGCGACAATCCGGAACGCTTCACGCTGTTCAGCCGGGCAGTGATTGAAGTCGCGAAGCAGGTTTGGCGGCCGGATCTGATCCACTGTCACGATTGGCACACCGCGCTCGTTCCCGTGCTTCTGCGCGGCCAGTACGGCTACGACCCGGCCTTCACGCATATTCCCGTGGTCCTCACCATACACAACATGGCCTACCAGGGCCGTTACGGGCGCGACATCATGTGGCGGACGGGCCTGCCCGGCCATCTGTTCGATTCCGGCGAGCTGGAGTTTTGGGGCGACGTGAATTTCCTGAAGGGCGGCTTGCTTTACAGCGACTATCTGACCGCGGTCAGCCGAAAATACGCCGAGGAAATTCAGACCCCCGAATTCGGTTACGGGCTGGACTCGGTTGCGCGGTCGCGGGCGTCGCGGCTGGTGGGAATCGTAAACGGCGCGGACTACTCCACCTGGAACCCGGAAAACGACCGGTGGATCGCCGCGAATTACTCCGCGGCGGACACCACCAACAAAGCCATCTGCAAGCAGGACCTGCTGCACGAAATGCGCCTGCCGCCGGAGAACAACGGCCGGATGCTCATCGGCATTGTTTCGCGTTTCGTAGAGCAGAAGGGTTTCGACCTCATCGCGCACGTGGCGCGCGAGTTCATGGACGAAAACGTGGCGCTCGTGGCGCTCGGCTCCGGCGATCACCGGTATGAAGCCTTCTTCCGCATGCTGGCGGACGCGCGGTCGGACCGCGTAGCGGTCCGCATCGGATTTGACAACGTGCTGGCGCACAAGATCGAGGCGGGCGCGGACCTGTTCCTG
This sequence comes from Patescibacteria group bacterium, assembly GCA_035541255.1. Classification (GTDB taxonomy): domain Bacteria; phylum Acidobacteriota; class Terriglobia; order Acidiferrales; family UBA7541; genus JOPF136. The sequence continues at coordinate 19,945 of DATKNR010000095.1, forward strand.
ATGCCTTCGCGCTATGAGCCCTGCGGCCTGAGCCAGATGTACAGCATGCGCTACGGCACGATCCCTCTGGTGCGCGCCACAGGAGGCCTGGACGACACCGTGCAGCCCTTCGAGCCGGGGACGGGCCAGGGAACCGGGTTCAAGTTTTGGGATGCCACCGGCCCGGCGCTGCTGGACACGGTGCGTTGGGCGCTGCATTGCTATTGGGACCGCAAGGCCTGGGAGAAGGTGATGCGGAACGCCATGGCGCAGAACTTTTCCTGGGAGACGGCCGCGGCAAAGTATCTCCAGGTCTACGAGCGCGCACGGGCCTTGCGCGCATAGGCATTTGGCGGCAGGCGGATCGCGGATCTCGCTATGGCGGGCCCCAAGCAACGCCCGTTTTGGTGTAGCATCTAAATAGGACGCCTAAGCGAAAGCGCCTGGCAAAAGGAGTCGAGGAATCATGTCTGACGCAGTAGGACAAGTGAACGACGCTAATTTCAAATCGGACGTCATAGAAGC
>DATKNR010000096.1:0-55511 GCA_035541255.1 Patescibacteria group bacterium
CGGTGCTTCAGTACATACAATCGTTCAACATACGCCCGATTTGGGTCGATAAAAGGTCTGGTCGGAGATCATTCTCCAAGTAACGCCAGCTCGCCTCCCGGCACGGTAAATTGCGAATAGCCGCAATCCAAGCAAACCAAGAGCTTCGGAAATACCCAAACGCCGGGCTTGTGCAGATGTTCTAAGCCCGCGAAATGGATGATCATCTCAGCAGGTAATTCCGCCTGATGGCTCGAACCGCATAGCTTGCAATCCATACCCCCCTCGGAATCTGCCTCTGCGCACGCACCAGAGCCGAGTCCTGGGCACTAAGCTATTGCCTTCCGGCGAATGCACCCGTGACAACACTCACATAGCTGTGTGACGCAAACCACAAGAGAGTGAAATGAGCAGGTGTGGTCCGAGTGGTTGGCACTTCTGCGGCCCAACGCCGTTTCGAGGCCGTTACGGCTACTCCGAACCCTTCAAGCCATGCTGTAAAGAGCTATTGCTGGGGCGTGGGCAGTTGACATGTGCCCAACGCGACGAGAGCACAGCCTTAGTGATACCTGGCTCAGGCCTGCGTGACGGTTACCACTGACGCGGCGAAGCTCGCCCATCATCCTGATCTTGGCACGCTCGGGGTGAACTGGTGGTCGTTAAGTACCATCGGATTCACTCCTGCCCACCGCGTCGCTGCTGAGCAAGAAGAAGAGGTCTCAGCCGAACGGCTGGCAGAGCAGCCCGCGACCGTAGGTCACTAACTTGAAGCTTCGACGAGACATGATCGTTCCGGCGATGGCGCTTGTTGTAATCGCCATCTCGGTACCGTTTGCGATTATGGACACTATCCAAACGGGTCGCGTGTATCTCTTCTCGAGGGAGTTCTTCGAGGAATTGCCGCAGCGGTTCACCGGCCCGGGGCGCTTGCGCTTCATCCTCCAGCCCCTGGTTGCCATCGTCCTGGGGATTCGCGGAGGACTTGCCGATGCCAGGGCGGGACATCAGCCCTACCTATTCGCGCTGATTTTCGGTACGGAACAGCGAAAGGAATTGTTGCGGACCGGTGCGGCGGCCATTACGACCCTGGTGGCCATGGGGATCATCTTGGACCTGGTGTTTCAAGTGGTCCTATACCACTCGGTGCATCCGGGCGCGGCCTTGGTGATAGGGCCGATTCTCATTTGCTTCCCTTACGCAGTCTCCAGAGCAGTGACGACACGCCTAGCGCGGGTAATCGGGGTGAAAAAAGACATCCCACGTTCCTTGAAGCCGGGCACGGCGCCGCGAGGAGGAAGACATGAAAGAGTGGCCTAAGAATCCAGTCATTTATGAGATCAATACGTGGGTGTGGCTCTCCGAGCTGAGCGCGAAATATCGAAGGCCCGTGGATCTTGCCACGGTTCTGGACGAGGAGTGGGATGCCCTGGCTTCCCATGGCTTTGATGCTGTCTGGTTCATGGGCGTATGGGAACGGAGCCCAGCCGGCATTGCCATCTCCATGCGCAACCCGGGGCTCCTTGAGGATTTTCGGCGAGCCCTGCCGGATTTTGCACCCGAGGACAATGTTGGTTCGCCCTATTGTGTGCGCCGCTATGTCGTGGAAGAACGTCTCGGTGGGCGGGAAGGGCTGGCCGCAGCGCGCAAAGCCCTCGCCAAACGCAACATTCGTCTCATCCTTGATTTTGTGCCGAACCATGTCGCTCCGGACCACCCCTGGGTCTCCGAGCACCCTGAATACTTTGTCCAGGGAGATGACAAAGACCTTCAGAGGGAGCCGACTTCCTTCCTCGCGGCCGGCGGGAACGTTTTCGCCTGCGGACGTGATCCGTACTTCCCGGCCTGGCCGGATGTGCTCCAGCTCAACGCCTTCCACCCGGGGCTCCGGGAGGCAGTGATCCGGACAATCTGGGAAATCGCGCAACAGTGCGACGGCATCCGGTGCGACATGGCCATGCTCCTGCTGAACACGGTTTTTCAGCATACCTGGGGCTCGCGTGCAGGAGAAAAACCCCTCAACGATTACTGGACTACCGTCATACCGGCAATCAAGAGAGAGAGTCGTGATTTCAGGTTCATCGCCGAAGCCTACTGGGGCCTCGAGTGGGAATTGCAGCAGCAGGGTTTTGACTATTGCTACGACAAAAAGCTTTACGACCGTTTGGAGCACGGTGACCCCGAGTGCGTGCGTCAGCACCTGCATGCGGATCTTCCCTACCAGCAGAAGATGGTCCGCTTCATCGAGAACCATGACGAGCCGAGAGCCGCGGCCACATTCTCGCCCCCCAAAGGGCGCGCTGCAGCAGTGGCAATCCTCACGCTGATGGGAGCAAAGCTCCTGCACGAGGGGCAATTCGAGGGTAGAAAAGTTAGATTGCCTGTGTTCTTGGGACGCCGCCCGGCAGAACCGGTGGACCACGACCTCGTGGCCTTCTACGAACGGCTGCTGGAAAAGACCAACCGCGATCTCTTCCGAAACGGGACTTGGAAACTCTGTGAGCGGAGCGGCTGGCCGGACAATCAAAGCTGCCAGAATCTGTTCGCCTGGTGCTGGGAAAAGGGGGAAGAACGCTGCCTCATCGTCATGAATTTTCGGCCGGAAGCCGCCCAGGCGCGAGTCCATGTGCCGTGGAATGACCTAAGAGGAGAAAATTGGAGCCTCAACGATGTACTGACCGGCCAAAGCTACGACCGTGGCGGGAGCGAGATACAGGAGGCCGGTCTGTACGTCGAATTGGGGCCGTGGGAATGCAATTTGTTCCAGTTATCTGCATTGAGAACCGTGCCATGTACGACGTCCGAGAAGGACAGTGTCGGCCCGCAGCGGGTCGGCGTCACGGGGCGATAGAGCACCACGCCGAAGGAAAATAAATCGCGCGCTGCGAGCTTCACGCCTTCCGGCATTCCGTCGCGTCTTTCATCGTTGAGGCCGGCTACCCGATTGAAGTTGCGCAGCAGCAACTCCGGCACTCGAACGCAAGAACTACGCTCGGCTATACACATTTCCGTGGAGGCGCCGTCGAACGAGCGATGGCGGATGTTTCGGAGTCTCTGAAGTTGGACGCGGTTGGACGCGAAACAGGGTGTAAAGGCCAGTATCTTCAGTAAGCGGACGTGGGTTCGATTCCCATCGCCCGCTCCAAATTTTGTAGCAGACGGTCGGCCAGCCTGACTGTTGTTCAGCAGGGACTAGGAAGCTCGACTTCCCCGCGATATCCTCTGTTGCCTCGAAGGAGCAATATGCACGACCTCGTTCTCCCCTATCAGGACTGGGCGCTACTTGCTCTCCGGCTCATGATCGCCGCGATCTTCGGTTCGAGCGGATGGAACCATCTAGCCAATCCTGAGGAACGAAGCAAGAGCATCGAAATGAGCAAGCCATTCACCATCTTCCTGGGCGCGGCGGAATTTGCGGGGGCGCTGGGAATCGCGGGCGGCGTGCTGGCCGGCTGGGCCGCTCTGGGGCTGATCCTGGTGATGCTCGGAGCAATCTATAAGAAGGCATTTGTGTGGAGGACGGGCTTCTGGGGCAAAGGGAGCCAGGGCTGGCATTACGACACGGTGATGATTGTGATGAACTTTGTGGTGCTAGCGATGGGTCCGGGGAAGCTCGTCCTGTTTCGCTGAATAGCAGGCCGCAGGCCCGGGCCAGGCCGGATACGCGGCGCGCTCCAGGAAAGAGTTAGTCCGCGGCGGAAACGCCCGTGCGCGGCATCGAGCCGGCGCGCGCTGCCCGGTTCAAATAGTAGACGTAGGCCAGCACCACCGCGGGCAGCAGCACAAGGGCTCCACGCCACGCCATCGGTGCCGCGTACGCGCTGCTGATCAGGCCGGCGAAGATGATGCCGCCCATGAAGTGGCGGAACACCCACTCATAGCAACGCAGGGTGACCTGCCGCAACGGTTGCTGTTGGACTAGTCCGATCACGATGGAAACCATGGCGGAATTCAACGGGAAGTAGATGCTTCCTGCCAGCAGCACGAGTGGCGCGGATGTTTGGCCGCCATGACTCCCGAGGAACAAATGGGAGAACTTGAACGCAACTGCCGTGCTCACGACGAGTGTAGCGGCGCTGAAGGCGACCTGCACCAGCCGCAACCGCTTGGCCGAGGCCCACACGCATTGAACCAGCGCGGCCACCAGGCTGATAACCACAACCTCGGAGAAGTTGCAAGCCGCCATGGCCAGCAGGAGGAACACGAAGTTGGGTGAGATGGTGCCTTCCATTCCGGGTATGCGGACTTTGAGCGTTGACGCCAGGGCCGCCAGTCCCAGATAGATAACGAACTGTTGGAGGCCGTTGGAGGTCCAGGTTCCCGCCGCGAACGCCAGCACCGCGGCACCGGAGAGGAGGACCAGGGCGATGTAGGTTTTGGCTGTGTTTGTCATTGGTTCAGCTCCTCATTCTCATCTTTCGAGCTGACCTACTGGGCCCTGTCGCCCCAGACGACTGAATTGCCCCAGACCACGGAATTACCCCAGACGACCGAGTTGCCCCAGACCACGGAATTGCCCCAGACGACGCTGAATGCAGACGTCGCTGAGTTACCCCAAACCACAGAGTTGCCCCACACGACGGAGTTGCCGGAAGCTGTGGAACCGGAAAAGAGCGAGTTGCCCCACACAACCGAGTTGCCCCACACCACCGAGTTGCCCCACACCGAGGAGGCGGAAGGCGTCACTGTGATGCAGTTGCACGTCGGATCCAGAGTGGCAGTGGGCGACATCGCGCTGCCCACAACCGCCGGAGGAACGTCGGTGCTATTCAGCGCTGCTTCGATGTCCAATGCGCCCGCGCCCACCGTGAAAATGTCCTGCTGGATGGTGTACACGGTTCCCGTGCCCAGGTCGGTAGCGGATGTGGATTGGTCGAAACCTTTCCACGCCGTCTTCATCAGCATGGCCTTCACCTGGTCCGGAGTGAGCGAAGGATTCTGCTGCAGCAGCAGAGCCGCCGCGCCGCTCACCACCGGCGTGGCCATGCTCGTGCCGCTCAGAGTCATATACTTCGGATAGCCGTAGCTCGAATTGCAAACCGTGCCGGTGGAATCGCAAGGATAGACAAGGATTTCCGGATGCGCGGACTGCAGCGCGTTGTTCGGAGCCTTTAGGGAGATCACCTGGTTGCCCGGGGCGACGAGGTCCGGCTTCACAAAGTGATCAATGCCGGTCGGGCCCTTCGAGCTGTAGCTCGTCATGGTCTGCGAAGTCTGCAGCCCGGTCCCGTGCGTATTCGTGGCCCCGACCGTGATTACGTATGGGTCGTTGCCCGGCGCGCCGATGGTGGCATAACCGTTGGAACCGAATGTGTTGTCTTCACCATCGTTGCCGGCGGAAACCACTACAACGATCCCAGCCTGCCACGCAGCTTCCACGGCTTGGCAGAGCGGATCCTGCGAATAGCTTTCGAACACCGGGCGGCCCAGCGACATGTTGATCACCCGGATGTTGTAGGTATCTTTCAGCGCGATGGCTTGCTGGACGGCGGCAATGATTGTGCTGTCCAACGCCGATCCGGTCGAATCCAGCACGCGAAGGCTGACGATATTCGCTTCGGGCGCCATGCCCAGATAGACGCCCGCATAATGATAGGCCACCGAGGAGTCGTACGCATTTCCCGAGATGATTCCGGCAACGTGGGTCCCGTGGCCGTAGGCGTCATTGGTGGAAGTGTCGCCCGGCACAAAGCTCTGGCTGTAGACGAGGCGCGAGGGAGCCTGGTTCCCGTCTGAGTTCAAGTCATCGCGCAGGGTCACGCCGCTGTCGATGACGGCGATGCCCACACCGGTGCCATCCCAGCCCGCGGAATGCGCGAGATCGGCGTTCACCGCGCTGACCACGTGATTCAGCATGCCGTGCACGGAGCGGTTCGGCGAGATGTAGGTCACGCTACCCTGCGCAGCGAGAGTTGCGAGATTCGCGCCCGTGGTGTGCACCAGTTGCGCGTGAATCAGCGGGAGATCGGCCTGGGCCGTCGCCCCAAACGCCGTCACGTCGGGCGTGCTGGAGGACTTGTTGTACTGGACGATCACGTCCACCGGCGCCTTCGGATCCAGGCTCTTCAGATCAGGTGACATCTTGGCGGCGATAACGGCAGGGCTGGCGGAATTGCCGGGAAGTTGCGCAGCCGGCGATGCGGAGTTCGGCGTGCCGTGCGAACGATCACGCGGCTCGGCAGAGGAAAGGTTGCTGCCATGATCAGAGTCCGCAGCAACCTGGGCCATCACGACGGGGTTCGCGTTCCGAGAAGCAAAGGGATTCAGTCGCGCGATGTGCTGCAGCGCGTTCCCAATCAGGGTCCCGGCATGACGTGCGGCGGAACCGCTCTCAGCAACCTGGCCATGGGAGGCGTGGGCAGAGGATATTGGCTGAGAGGTAAAGTCGTGTCCCGGGGCTAGCGGCTGGGGGGTGGTGAGACTCCAAAATGCCCCGAGGAAAGACAGCGCAATGACGCAACCCCAGGTGGTGGTCTTCAGCAGGCCGCCACTTTCTTTTTTCTTGCGATTCCCGTTGCCCGTACCGTCCATTTTCATAATCTCCTGGTTGGGTCAGGTGGTTATGGCGTTTTCTAAAGAGGGAACAAATGTTCCCGAATGGGACAGTTATAAGAAGCGGGCAAAACGGTGTCCATGGTACGGGTGGCTTCTCTTGGCTAGTACGATCGTTCATTTGGTTTGCTTGTGGGCGCGCTAAGACTAATGATGATGGTGCACCCGGGCGGTACTGACTCGGCCGCGGACCCGACTACCCTCAAATTCCTTCAAATTCTGGCCAACTGTACTGATAAGGGGATATCTACCATCGGTACTATGGAACAGGGTCCTCTCGCCCGGCAGCCTCAACTGGACAGGGAGCGGAGCCCGGACCGGCAGTCTCCCTGAGTGCTGCTATGGAAAAAGTGCCGCCCGGCAATGAACAGGTCCTCCTGGGCCCGGCAGGTGTGTCGATGCGGGCGGGGCTGTGCCGTGTTGACACGCAGAATGCCTCCGCGGAAGAGCCAGCAGGCGGACTGCCGAAGTGGTGGAGTGGCCTGTGGACCGTACCGGGTAACGCGGGAAAATTCCTGGGCTGGCCCGCGGTCAGCTTCATAGCGCTCCAGTTGCTCGTTGGCTTTCCCCTGCTCCCTTATGCGTTCGTCCACTGGCATTCGGACGACATGCTGCGATTCGCGTGCTTCCTCGCTGTGGCACTGGGCGCCTCGCTGTTCAAGGTGCGGCTGCCGGGAATCCCGGCGACAATGTCCGCGAACTTCCTGTTCATTCTGGTCGGCATCTTGGACCTCTCATATCCGGAAACGCTGCTGATGGGCTGCCTGGGGGGATTGGCGCAAATGCTGTGGCACGCGAAGCCGCTGCCGCGCCCGATCCAGCTCCTCTTCACATTCGCCAATCTGGCCATCTCGGTGACTGCGGCGAGCCTGGTGTTCCACAGCGAATGGGCCGCGCGGCTCGGACTGCAATGGCCGCTGCTGCTTCTCGCGGCGTCCACCACTTACTTCCTGATGAATACCATGTCTGTTTCCGGCGTGATCGCGGCGACGGACCGGCGCAATCCCCTGCTGGTGTGGAAGGAATGCTACCTGTGGTCATTCCCGTACTACATGTTCGGGGCGCTGATCGCCGGATGTGTGAGCATCATGAACCGCACGCTCGGCTGGCAGGTAGCCATCCTGGTGCTCCCTGTGGTGTATTGGATGTACCGCTCCTACCGTATGTATCTGGACCGCCTGGAAGCGGAGAAAAAGCATTCGGAAGAAATCGCAGACCTGCACCTGCGGACCATTGAGGCGCTCTCGCTGGCCATCGAAGCGAAGGACCACAACACGCACGCGCACCTGCGCCGCGTTCAGACCTACGCACTGCAGATCGGCAAAGACCTGGGGCTCAGCGACGCGGAACTGAATGCCATCCGCGCTGCGGCCATGCTCCACGACATCGGCAAGCTGGCCGTGCCGGAACAAATTCTTTCCAAGCCCGGCCGGCTGACTCCGGAAGAATTCGACAAGATGAAGATCCACCCGGTGGTGGGTGCGGAGATCCTGGCGCGTGTGCACTTCCCCTATCCGGTGGTTCCCATCGTCCGGTCGCACCATGAGAAGTGGGATGGAAGCGGCTACCCCGACGGGCTGAAAGGCGATCTGATCCCGGCGGGCGCGCGCATCCTTTCCGCGGTCGATTGCTTCGACGCGCTGACATCGGAACGGCCCTACCGGAGGGCCATCTCTGCAGACGAAGCCATGGCCCATCTGAAGTCCGAGAGCGGGCGCAGCTACGATCCGCGCGTCGTGCAAGGCCTGGAGCGGCGGTATCGCGAACTGGAAGAAGTCGTCAACGGCTCAGCGAGCGGGAAGAGCGTCTTCGAGGTCGTCTCCAAGGTCGAGCGCGGAGTTGCTCCCTCGGCTGGGTTCGCGGAGCTGCCGAACGAGGCGGAAGTGCGCGCTGCATCATTCCTGGCCTCCATCGTGTCCGCGCGCCAGGAAGCCCAACTGCTGTTCGAACTCGCGCAGACGCTGGGGAACTCGCTCAGCCTTCGCGAGACCCTCTCTGTCGTCGCCGTGCGCTTGAAGCAGATGATTCCCTACGACTCCATCGTTTTTTACGTGTGCCAGGGAGACAAACTCGTTCCGAAATACCTGCACGGCGTGGATTTCGACCTGTTCAGCCAGCTGGAAATTCCGCTGGGCCAAGGTATCGCCGGGTGGGTGGCGGTTACGGAAAAGCCGATTATCAATGGAAATCCGGCGGCCGAAACACAGCATCTGGGAGATCCTCGCCGCATCCCCGCGCTGCAATCGTCGCTCTCCATTCCGCTGCGCGGGCGCGACGGCGTGGCGGGCGTGCTGTCGCTCTACCTGAGGGAGAAGAACGGATTCACCAAAGACCAGTTGCGACTGCTGCTGGCCGCCAGCTCGAAGCTCGGCCTCTCGGTGGAAAACGCTCTGCAGTACGAGAAGGCACAGGACACGGCGAGTACGGATTATCTGACCGGGTTGCCCAACGCGCGCTCGATCTGCGTTCACATGGAAAAGGAAATTTCCCGTGCCCGCCGCGCAGGACATTCCCTGGGCGTGCTGCTGTGCGACCTGAACGGATTCAAGCGTGTGAACGACAATTACGGACATTTGACCGGGAACAAGCTCCTGCAATTGATTGCCGGAAATCTGAAGACCGCCTGCCGCGAATACGATCAGGTGGGCCGCTTGGGCGGAGACGAATTTGTGTTCGTGCTTCCGGAGACCTCCGCCGTATCGGCCAAGGAGTTTCAGCGGCGGCTGGAGCTGGCCGTTGAAGAAGCGGGCATCAAACTTTGCGGCGAAAAGGTGGTGACGGCCAGCATCGGGTGCGCGTTCCATCCTGACGACGGCGAAACGGCGGAAGATTTGCTCTCCGAGGCCGACCGCCGCATGTACGAATCCAAAGAGAAATTCTATTTGCAGAGGGGCGAGGGGCAGGCTCCGCGGCCGTGGGTCATGGACGCGTCAGGCCCCTTCCGCGCGAACTCCGAGGCCACGATTAGCGAGTCCGCGCGATGAGCGCAGGTATCTCCAGGATTGGCCGGCGGCTCCTGTTGATGGTTTTTCTGTCCCTGGCGGGCGGATTACTGGGCGCCACACTCGTGCGCTACGCCCCGGGTTACGGCATGGACGAGCGCGAACTGGATCCGCGCCTCTCCGAAACCACCCGCGAGGCGATCCGCAGCGGGCACCAGTTGCATTCCGGACTGCTCTCCTACTACGGCGCATGGCTGGCTCGGGCGGCGCACGGCGACCTGGGACGCTCGGAATGGCTCGACCGTCCAATCGCGGGGCTTCTGGTGGAGCGCTTTCCCCTCACGTTGCGATCCGTCCTGCTGGGAGTGTTGACCGCGTGGGCCGCAGGCGTCGTGCTGGCGCTCGCTTCGCTCGGGGCGCGTGGGTGGTGGGTGGACCTTGCGGGAACTCTCACCAGCGGCTTCCTGATTGCTTTGCCCGTCGCCGTAGTGGCGCTCGCGGCCATGTACCTTCGCGCACCGGTGTTTGTTGCGATTGCCGCGGTGATTTTTCCCAAAGTCTTCCGGTATTTGCGCAACCTGCTGGTTCACGCCTACGAGCAACCGTACGTCCTGGCGGCTCGCGCGCGCGGCATTGGGCATGCTCGCCTGCTCCTCCGGCATGTGCTGCGCCTCGTGGGACCGCCGGTGGCCGCATTACTCGGTGTCTCCATTTCTATGGCGTTCGGCGCAGCCATTCCGATGGAAGCGATGTGCGACTCCCCGGGAATTGGACAACTGGCGTGGCTGGCGGCGCTGAACCGCGACCTCCCGCTGATCATGAATCTGACGCTCGTCGTCACGCTTCTCACGGTTGGGGCCAACTCCGCCGCCGAACTCCTGCACTCGGAGGCGCCGTGAGTGCGAAATCGACCCTGCGCGCCGTCTCCTGCAGTGTCCTTTTTGCCGTTTTTGCCGCGGGTTTGTTCGCGGGCTACCTGACGCACTACTCTTACGCGCTGCAATTCCGCGAGGTGCCGAATGCGGCCCCTTCCGCGTTGCATCCTCTTGGAACAGACTCCCTGGGACGCGACCTGTTCGCGCGCCTGCTCTACGGCACGCGGATATCGCTGCTGCTGGCGCCTGCCGCGGCCCTGCTGGCTACACTGATTGCCGGCGTGATCGGCGGCTTGGCCGGACTGGCCGGGGGATGGTGCGAGAAGGTGGTTCTTGCGGCAGCCGACCTCTCCATGGCGCTCCCACTTCTCTTTGTGCTGCTCGCGCTGCGGGCCTTGATGCCGCTGGACGTTTCGCCGGTGATTTCCGTGGTGGCCACGTTTCTGATGCTGGGCGCGCTGGGATGGCCTTCATCTCTCCGCGTTGCATGGGCCGCGGCCCGCGAGCTCCGCAATTCGGATTTCTTGCTGCTGGCGCGCGCGGGTGGGTCCGCTCCCGGCCGGATTCTCATGAAGCACGTGCTTCCCCATCTGCGTCCCGTGCTGTTCGCGCAGTTCTGGATTTCCATTCCGCTCTTCATTCTCACGGAAGCGACACTGAGCATGCTCGGACTCGGCGTGATGGAGCCGCTGCCCTCCTGGGGCAATCTGCTGAAAGGACTGGAGAATTTTTCCGCGGTCCGTGCCAATCCCTGGATGCTGGCGCCGCTGGTGCTTCTGGTAGTGGTGGTGATTTCCTTCCAGCTTGCGCTGCCTGCTGAAGGAGAACTGGCGTGACACCGCGGACCCGGGCTCTGCTGGCGTGTCTGGTGTTGCTGGTGCTGGCGGCCCCGCTCGGGGCGCAATCGGGGGGCGTGCTGCGCTTCTGCCTGCACAGCGAGCCAAAAACATTTGACCCCGCGCTGGTGGACGACGAAGCTTCGGAAAACGTGCGCTACCTCACCGGGGGAGTGCTCATCCGGCTGGACCGCGAGACGCAGGCGCTCGAGCCGGCGCTGGCCGCCTCGTGGAAGGTTTCGAAAGACGGCCGGACCATCACCTTCCACCTGCGCAAGGGCCTTTACTTTTCCGACGGCACGAAGTTCACCTCCGAAGATGTAGCGTTCACCATCCGCCGGCTCATGGATCCGCAAATGCATTCGTCTACCGGAGACGCATTCCGCTCCGGCGAAGGAACCGTCGAGGTGCAGGCGCCGGCTCCGGATGTTGCCGTCATTACCTTCCCTGCTGCGGTGGCAGGGCTCGAGCGGTTGTTCGACCAGGTCGCCATTATCTCCGCGCACTCTCCGAAAAAAGAGATGGCGGTGCTGGGGCCGTACTACGTGTCGGAGTACAAGCCGGGCGAATACGTGCTGCTGCGGCGCAATCCGAACTACTGGCGCCACGACGCGCAGGGCCGTCCGCTGCCCTACATCGATACTGTGCGCCTGGACATCCAGCGCAACCGGGAAATCGAGCTGCTGCGCTTCCGCCGCGGCGAGCTCCAGATGATCAACCGGCTGGATGCCGAACAATTCAGCAATCTGCAAAAAGAGAATCCGGGAGCGGCACACAATGCGGGCCCCGGCCTCGATGCGGAAGAATTCTGGTTCAACCAGTCTCCGGCCGCGCCGGCGCCGGAATTCCGGAAGGCGTGGTTCCGAACCACCGAATTTCGCCGGGCCGTTTCGATGGCCATCAACCGCGAGGACCTGTGCCGGATCGTCTTCTACGGATACGCAGCGCCGGCGTTCGGCCCGGTTTCGTCTTCGAATAAATTCTGGTTCAATTCCGCTCTGCCGGCCCCGAAGCATGATCCACAGGAAGCGTTGCGGCTCCTGGCGCAAGCGGGATTCCGCTACGACGGCAAAGTGCTCAAGGATTCCTCCGGCAATCCCGTGGAGTTCACCATCGTGACGAATTCGGGAAACGCCGCGCGCGAAAAAATGGCCACGATGATCCAGCAGGATCTCTCCCAGATCGGGATGCGCGTAAAGGTCGTGACGCTGGACTTCCCCTCTCTGATCGAACGGATAACGAAAACCTTCGACTACGATTCCTGCATTCTGGGGCTGGTGAATACGGATCTCGACCCCGGCAGCCAGATGACCGTGTGGCTCAGTTCCGGCGAAAACCACCAGTGGAATCCCAGCCAGAAAACTCCGGCAACCGCCTGGGAAGCGGAGATCGACAAACTGATGCGCGAGCAGGCGTCATCGCTCAACGAGAAACTGCGGAAGGCCGCATTCGACCGCGTTCAGCAGATTGTGGCCGAGCAACAACCATTCATCTATCTGGTGAACAAAGATGTGCTCACCGCCGTTTCGCCTATGGTGGAAGGCGCCGCACCCGCGGTGCTGAACCCGCAAGTGTTTTGGAACATCGAGACTCTACGGCTTAAGGTTCCCGAGAACGGGGGAACGGAGTGAAGATCCGGCACAGCCCGCTGCTCTCCGCCCGCCTTTCGGTGGACTATCCGAAGAAGCCCGGCGTCCTCCGCGATATCGCCTTGGACATCGAGCCGGGAGAAGTGCTTGGACTCGTGGGGCAGAGTGGCTCGGGCAAAAGCACGCTGGCCCTGGCGCTGATGGGGCTGCTGCCCATGCGCGGCGCGCGCGTGAACGGCAAGGTGATGTTCCTCGGCGAGAATCTGCTCGGTAAAACGGAACGCGAACTGCGCGTACTCCGCGGAAACCGAATGAGCATCGTGCTGCAAAGCCCGCTGACTTCGCTGAATCCAGCGCTCAGCGTGGGAGATCAGCTGGAGGAGGCCTGGCGGGCCCACGCGCGCGGCAGCCGCGAGCAATGCCTCGCGGCGCTGCGCACGGCGCTCGAGAGCGTCTGCCTGCCTTCCGAGGCGGAATTCCTGGCCCGCCGGCCCGCGCAGCTAAGTGTGGGCCAGGGACAGCGGGTGATGATCGCGATGGCGATTCTCCATCGGCCGGCCTTGCTGATTGCGGACGAACCAACGAGCGCGCTCGACACCATCACCCAATCGGAAATTCTAAGGCTGTTCGCCCAGCTGAATCGCGATCTCGGCACCGCGATGCTCTACATCTCGCACGACCTTCTTTCGGTGGCGGCGCTCTGCCACCGCATTGCCATCCTTCAAGGTTCGCAAATCGTGGAGTCCGGCTCACCGGAAGAAATCTTTGAGTCGCCTCGGCAGGAATATACGCGCCAATTGGTGGCGGCTCTGCCCAGGCGCCCCGTCCGGAGAGATGCCCTCTCAGATGACCGGTGGGATCTGGAGAAGATGCTGGCCGACTCCGCGGTACTCTCGACCACCGAAGAATGAATTCTCCGATATGGCCAGGGGCAGCCGCCCGTCTGAATGGTTCCCCCCGGCCGGCAAATCAGGGATGCGCGTAAGTGAATATGAAGTCGGTTCGGTCGGGATTCCGCGCCACAGTTTGCGTGGTGATTAGCGAATCCGACAAACCGTCCTCCGCCACGCCCGACAGCTTGTCATTGGTCAGGATGTAGCCGCCGGGATTCAGCATCAACGCCATGTTCATCCTTGCCAGGGCCTGCTCGAATTCGCCGAAATAAATAAAGATATTCGTGCCAATGATGAGGTCGAACCCCTCGCGCTGCTCAGGACGCTGGAAGACGATGTCCACGTCCAGCGGCGTGATACGCCGGACGATTTCCGGCCGTATGCTTACCGCGCGAGTCTCGGTGGTCCCCGCCGCGGCCTCTGGGACGCGGATCGGCGGAACTGCCTCGCCAATGTGTTCGCCCAGCCCCTCCCAGTATTTCAGGAATGCCGCGCGGTATTCCGGCGTCATCCGCGCTGTGGTGACCCACGGCAACTGGACGACGTAGGCGTGCCCCGCCGCGGCGTTCTTTCTGGCGCGTTCGATGTGGAAATTCACCTCAGAGCTGATGTCGAGCGTGTACAGGTCAACAGCGGCCGCATCGGAAAGCCCAAGGCGAATCAGCGTGTCGAGAACGGTGAACGGCTGGATGGTTTGCGGCGGATAGAAATCGTTGCCCATTTCCTTGTTCGCGAAGTCCAGGCCCGGCCCGACGATGGCTACTCGGCGCACGCTCCCCGGCCGTAGCAGGCCCTTCCGCGACATCGCCGTCAGATGTTGATCGAGCAAGAAGTCCGGCCAGAGGTTCGTGTCCAGCGAAATTCCGCGGTCCTCAAATAACTGGAAGCGATTGCCCTGCTTCGCCTCCTGGATGTATCGCAACATTTCGTCGCGCATCCTGGCGAGGTTGCCCATCAGGTAGCGCCTGATCTTCGCACGGTCCTCGGGAGTCTTGAAGGAAAAGCCCTTCCGCTCCAGGAATGCCCGCATGTGCGCGATTCCTTCGTTCGCATCCGCCGAAGCCATGGCGCGGATCAAATCGTTCGCCCGGTTTTCCGCGAAGGCATTGACCAGAGAACTTTTCCCGTATCGTGCGAGATACTCGTTGTCGATGCGGTATTCCTTTGTGAAGGTGACGCCGAAGCGAAGCAAATTGGTCAGCGTATCCTCTTCGCCCCGCTCCAGGCGCTCGCGAATTTTCGCGTCCTCACCGCGCGCCCAGCCGGCCCACTTGTCCGCGGTCAGCGGGCTCGCCCCTTTCAGCTCCGTGGGAAGTTTTGCGCCCATCGCGAGAAGCACGGGTCGCGCCTGCTCATAGGCGAGGAACTGCACCCCTCCCGGCGCCTGAGCTGCCAGCACGGCGGCAGCTAAGACCAACAGAGCCGTCGGAACGTGGAGCTTACGCTTCATTCGTATTCCTCGTCCCTCCAGGCCGATCCCCGCGTGAAATCCGCCAACGATAAACAATTCCCCCGCAGGCCACCGTCAGCAGACCCCAACCCGCTTCGCGGGGGCGCGCCACCAGAGTCCACGCGAGCATCCACACGCTCGCCACAACAAAGATTCCGGGAATTGCCGGATAGCCCCAGCTGACTGGGGCCAGGCGGCGCCAATCGGGGCGGCGGCGCAATCTCCACAGTCCGGCCACAGCCAGCGCTGCGAAGAGAATCAGCGCGAAACCGATGTAATACACCAGCGCCTCGAAAGTACCCGTGAGCGCCAGAATCGCAGAAAGCACCGCCTGGAAAGCGATAGCGCGCGCCGGCGTGCCCCAGCGGGGATGGACGGCCGCGGCACTGCTCGGAAAGCACCCGTCCTGGGCCATGGCGTAATAGACGCGCGGACCGACCAGGGACATCGCGCTCACGCTGGCCAGCAGTGCGAGCGTCAGCATCACCGCAAACAGCGCGCCCGCGCGCCCGCCGAACATTGCATCGGCGGCCGTCGCTCCTACAGGCAGCACGCCTTTCAGGGAATCGAGAGGCAGCGCGTAGATATATGCCGCATTGAGCGCAATGTAGCAGAACGCCACCAGCACCGTGCCCAACAGCAGCGCGCGCGGCAGCATCCGCTCCGGCGACTTCATTTCCTCGGCCACGTACGCCGCCGCATTCCATCCGCTATACGCAAACATTACGAAAATCAGCGAGACGGCAAATTGCGCTACCAGGCCATGCGGCGAGGTTCGCGCGGTGGTCATTTCGAAATGGCTCCAATCTCCCCGGCCCACGGTGAAAGCAAGCGCCAGAAATGTTCCGATGCCCGCCACAGTGACGCCCGTAAGGATGAGCTGGAACTTGGCGGCCGCGCCAACACCTCGGATATTGATCAGAGCTAGAACGGCAATCAGCGCCACGCTGACCAGCCGCGCTTTTTCCAGGTGCAGCACTCCAAACAGCGCGGTCTGCGGCCCTCCCCGCGCCAGAGCGGGAAACACCTTGCCAAGATATTCCGAAACGGCGAGAGCGCCCGCCGCCACCGGCGCCGAAAATCCTGCAAAAAAAGAGACCCAGCCGCTCAGGAAGCCGCAAGTTGGTCCCCAGGCTTCGCGGAGATACACATACTCGCCGCCCGAACGGGGCAGATTCACTCCCATTTCGGCATACGAGAAACATCCCGCCAGCGCGATCGCTGCTCCGGCTACCCAAATTGTCAGTACGAGCCAGGGCCGGCCCAGATCGCCGGCCAGGAACCCCGTGGTTGTAAAGATTCCGGAGCCAACCATATTGGAAACCACGAGAAACGCGGAACTGGCGATCGTGAGTTCACGACGAAGAGAGACGGGCATGTGCGGTTCCACGCCCCGGCGCTTTCAGCTCTCACCGCACACACGCACACCCCGGATGTTCAGGGCCGTGCCGGCGGGCGCAAAACGCGGGACGAATCGGCCGCGGGAGTTCCGACCTACTCTCCCGAGGCCTCACCTTTATACACCCGCGCGGCCGGCGAGTGCACCAGTTACCTCAGCGATGCGAGAGCGCGTGCACACTGCCGCGTCTCTGTGCCCACGTGGAGGAAACATCGGTATGGAAGCACCGCTGAGGCCGGAACCTCTTCGGCACTCGCGGTGTCTGCCCCGGCGCTGAATCGCTACTGTGTAACGGTTTTGACCGCGTCGCCTACTTTGAAGTCCGACCCGGAGACGGCCACTGCGACCGCGGACTTGGCGTCCACGTCGGTAATGCGAATCACGCCGATGGGCGTGGCGAGCCGGCGAATTACCTGGCCGGTCGAGGGATCCTTGATTTCCTGCGTCACCCGCTCCACGTTCATCTGATCCCCGACCTTGATTCCGGTGCCCGAGCCGACGTTCAACACGACCTGCCCGCCGACGACTGCTGCGATCAATCCCTCCACGGTGATGGTGCGGGCCTGGAACTTGCCGTTGTCCGCAATCAGCCCCTGCGCAAGCTGCGTGACCGCGTTGTTGATGGCTTCACCGATGATCGTGTTGCGGAAGTCGCTGGCGCCAAAGTCCACATGGCCGCCGCCCCACCCGCTCCAGCCGCCGCCTCCTCCAGTCAGGGAGGTCGCTTCGCGGGACGATTCGCCATGCCCTTTTGCCACGCCGAGGATTTCTGCTGTGTCGATGTCCACGATGCGCGCGTCAATCGTCACGATGGCCCGGCTCTTCTTGTGGGAGAAACCGCCCACGCCATAGCGGCCCAGATATCCGCCCCCGCCTCCACCCACGTTCTGGTTCTGCGTCTCGTTGCCGAACTGGGTGATGCTTCCGGTAATGATGGCATCCGCGCCCAGCAGCTTCCCCAGGCGCGCAGCGGATTTCGAGTCGAAGCGATCGCTGTTGGACATGTTTTGTTCGGCCATGATCTTGTCCAGGATCTTGCGGTCCACCAGACGGTACGTGCCATCCTGGACGAGCATGGTCGTCAGCAGGTCCGTAATTCCCTTCCCGACGTCGATGTCGCTGCCGAATGCCGCGATGGCATAGTTCCGGACTGTGCCGTAATCAAAGTCGTAGATGGCCAGAAGTTTCCGGCGTCCCTGGGACTGTGCCGCGGCTGTAGCTCCACCGGCGGGGGGAGGAGCCTGCTGGGCCTCAGCCAGCGCCGCAACAAAACATAGGACTCCCACCGCAGCAAACAGAAGCTTTTTCATCAGGGTCCTCCCAAAATCTCCCCAGGGCGGCTGAGAGCCCGGGTCACATCCTGCAAATTTTACTGCGCGAGTAGCCTGTGTCAACATGAAGCGAACGAAAAAACGCGGGAGAGGCAGCGCCTGGCGCCGTCTCGCGCCATCTCCCGGGATTCAGCGCGGGACCCGGAACCAGGCAAGAGGCCCCATCATGCCCGCGCCGAGCGGTAGAGTTGCTTCCATTTGCCCTGGGCGCGAAGGATTAGCTCCACTACTTCCCGCATCGCGCCATCGCCCCCCGCCGCACGCGTCACGTAGTGCACCTGTCGCTTCACTTCCTCCGTGGCGTTCGCCACGGCGATGGCCAGACCCGCCCGCTCAAGAATCGCGAGGTCGGGCAGATCGTCGCCCGCATACGCCGTCTCCGCGGCCGAAACTCCCGCACGCGCGAGTATGTCTTCAAATGCAGGAAGTTTCTCGTGGATGTGCATGGAGACGAATTCCATGCCCAGTTCGCGCGCGCGCTGCGTCACTGCCGCCGAACCGCGGCCCGTGATCATTCCTGTGCGCACTCCCGAGCGGCGGAGGAGATTGAGTGCCACGCCATCCTGGCTGTGAAAGACGACCATTTCCGTGAACGAACCGTCCGGCATCGACAGCAGGCGGATGCCGCCGTCCGTCATCGTGCCGTCCACGTCCATCAGCAGCAGGCGGATGCGGCGAGCGCGGCGAACGACGGACGCGGGAAATTTGAGAGCGGAAGTTGTGGATTTCATCTGGCGAAGGTGTGAGCGTAACACGGGGAACGTCGCTGGCAAACAGAGGTATGCGGTGAAACTAAAAGAGCTGCAGCGTCCACAGGTCGTGGATGTGAACCACGCCGAGAACCCGGCGATCGGCATCCGTCACAACCACGGAAGTAATGTGTCGCTGCTCCATCAAGTTGAGCGCGGCGCTCGCCACCTGGTCCGGAGGGATTGCGACCGGATTTCGCGTCATGCAGTCGGCTGCGGTCAGATCGAAAATCGCGCTCTTCTTCGCGGCCATCTGGCGGCGAAGGTCACCGTCCGTCACAATGCCTTCCAGTCGTCCCTCCGCGTCTACCACTGTGGTCATTCCAAGCCCCCTCTTGCTCATCTCGTAGATGACATCGGGAACTTTCGCTGTGGGCAAAACGCGCGGGCATGCGTCGCCGGAATGCATCAGCTGGCCGGCGCGGCGCAGCTTTCGCCCCAGATGTCCCGCGGGATGCAAGGCGGCAAAATCCTCGGGATTGAAACCCCGCCGCTCCATCAGGGCAATCGCCAGCGCATCGCCCAGCACGACGGCTGCGGTGGTGCTTGCCGTGGGCGCCAGATTCAGCGCGCACGCTTCTTCTCTCACGGACACGTCGAGCACCAGATCGCTCGCCGCCGCCAGCGTGGACCGCGCCTTCCCGGTCATGCTCACCAGGCGGCAGCCGAGGCGTTTGATCGTCTCCAACAACAGCAACACTTCTTCATTTTCGCCGCTGTAGCTGATGGCCAGCACCGCGTCCTCGCGAAGGAGCATGCCCACGTCGCCGTGCAGCGCCTCCGCCGGATGCAGGAACGATGCCGGAGTGCCGGTGGAAGCGAGCGTGGCGGCCACTTTGCGGCCGATCAGTCCGGACTTGCCCATGCCCGTCACCACGACGCGGCCCTTGCATGCGTAGAGAAGTTCCACCGCGTCGTGGAATTTCTGGTCCAGCCGCGATAGCAGGTCTTCAATCGCCTGGGCCTCGATGCGAAGCACGCGGCGAGCCGAGGCCAGGCTGTCCCGCGACGTCATTCGCGCACCGCCGCCGCCACCTTCTGCAGTTGCGCCAGAAGCGCCGGCAGGTGGTCCAGACGGAGCGCATTCGCGCCATCGGAAAGGGCGCGCTCCGGCTCCTCGTGAACTTCCAGGAAAATCCCCTCGACCCCGGCGGCCATTCCCGCCCGCGCGAGAGGCGCAATGAACTCCGGCTGGCCGCCGCTGGCTTTGCCTGTTGCCCCAGGCAGCTGCACCGAATGTGTCACATCGAAAATCACCGGATAGCCGAAGCGGCGCAGGACGGAAAACGAGCGCATGTCGACCACCAGATTGTTGTAGCCGAACGAGGCACCCCGCTCCGTCACCAGGATGGATCTGTTTCCGGTCGAGGCCACCTTCTCGACCGCATTCCCCATGTCCCAGGGCGCCAAAAACTGGCCTTTCTTGATGTTCACGGCGCGCCCGCTGCGTCCCGCAGCCATCAGCAGGTCCGTCTGCCGGCAGAGAAACGCGGGGATTTGCAGCACGTCGCACACCTCGGCCGCTGCGGGCACTTGCCCCACTTCATGCACATCGGTCAAGACGGGAATGCCTACCTCCTTGCGAACCCGCCCCAGGATCCGCAGGCCTTCCTCTGAACCCGGACCCCGGTACGAGCCGGCCGAGGAGCGATTTGCTTTGTCGTAGGAGGCCTTGAAAATGCACGGAAATCCTGCCGCCTTCGCGGATTCCTGCACTCGCCGGGCCACCATCAGGGCGTGATCTTCCGATTCGATCACACAGGGGCCGCAGATTAGGATCGGAGGCCGGTTTCCCCCGACCGCCACTGAACCGATTGCAAACTCATGAGTCCCTGTCATGGCAGATAGGCGCAGAAGTCCAAGCGCGGTAGCCTATGCTGGAGGGTGGGAATTTGCAACGCGCGGGGCGGGGCGAACCCCTACGACTGTAGCACTTGGCGCTCCCGACTCCTGTTGTCGCTCGGGGCAGGGATTGAGATAACAGCTCTCAACCTGTATTGTTGTTGGTGCATCTTACGAAGCGGTACGGCGAGACAGAACTCGTCAGCCGGCCATTTTCAAGCGATGCTTTACCGATAGGCATGGGCGCGGTCACGAGGCGGCGGTTCACACAACTGATTTTGGCCGGCATCACGGTCGCATGGTGCCTCACGGCGCTTCCTCTCTCCGCCCACGGGGAAGATGTCCCCACCACGCTGGATACGGATCAATTGGTGGCGCGCATGGTGGCCCGGAACCAGCAGCGTGCCCGGGAGTTGGGCGGCTACACTAGCCGGCGCCACTATCACCTCGATTACACCGGTATCCTGGGCTCCCGCCAGGCGGATATGGTGGTGCAGGTCCTCTATCACTCGCCCAGCGACAAGGAATTCTCCGTGGTCAGCCAGAGCGGGTCGAAGTGGATCTGCAATCACGTGCTGCGGCGGCTGATGCAGGTCGAACAGGAAAACTCACAGTCTGGCGAAAAG
Source organism: Patescibacteria group bacterium (assembly GCA_035541255.1). Taxonomy (GTDB): domain Bacteria; phylum Acidobacteriota; class Terriglobia; order Acidiferrales; family UBA7541; genus JOPF136. The sequence goes on from DATKNR010000096.1 coordinate 21,061, forward strand.
GAAAAGACGGAAATTAGTCCGGCGAATTATACGTTTCAGCTCCTGAGCACCGAAACCGGGCCTGACGGCACGCTTTACTACGTGCTCCAGGCGGAGCCCAAGACGGACAGCACGTACCTGTTCCGCGGAAAAGTATGGGTCGAGGCCCGCGATTTTGCCGTGGCCAGGATCGAAGGGGAACCCGCGAAGAATCCCTCCCGGTGGACCAAGCAAAGCGACTTCAGGCATCAGTATCAGTGCCTGGACGGCTTCTGGCTCCCGGCAAAGAACGATACGCTCACCCAGTTACATCTGCTGGGGAAGTCGCATCTGACCATTGACTACACGGATTACCAGGTGACGCGGACGGGGACCGCGGCCACGATTTCCACGGGCAGTTCCTTGTTCCGGGGCGAACCGGAGCAGGGCATCCGCCGGGGGGCGGGCGCGAAGTAGGATCGGGGTCGGAGAGGGAGGAACGGCTTTGATTCCAGGGGTGGAGAGGATTCAGGCGCGAAGCGCATCCTGCGCCGCGTGCGCGCGCGGCGTGTCGCCCAAGCCGGGCAAGAAGATCGTCCTGGCCGCCAGCCGCAGCGAGTCGTCCGAATACATGCGCAGCACCTGGCGCCAGATGCTGCTCGCCACGCTGCCCGCCAAATACGCCAAGGCCATGGGAACGGACGTCTCGCTGGACACGGAAACTCTCCCCGATGGCCAGGCCCGCTATGTACCGCATGGCCTGCGCATCGTCGAGGCCCTCCTGCTCGAAAAATTTTCACCCGACGACATTGCTGTCTGTTATCCGGACCAGTTGTCGGAGTTTATCGGGACGGAAACTCGCGTGGTCGGCCTGCATGCGCACAATCCGCTGGGCATCACCTTTGCCACGGACATCTACGCGAATTTCTACGGTGGGCAGCACGTCGAACCCGTCAACGCCGCGGAATTCCGCCGGCTGATCCTGCATCCCGCGCTCCGCGAACATAAATCGCACCTCAAAATCATCGTCGGCGGGCCGGGCGCATGGCAGATTGCCAAGAAAAATCTACAGGACGAATGGCTGGTGGACACGCTCGTCCACGGCGAGGCGGAAGACGCCGTGCTCAAGCTCTTCGTCGACGCAATGAACAACGAGCCGTTGCCCCGCGAGATCGAATGCGACAGCCCGAAGCTGGCGCGCATCCCGCGCATCAAGCACCGCTCCACCTTCGGCGTGGTGGAAATCACCCGCGGATGCGGCCGCGGCTGTCAGTTCTGCTCCGTGGCCCTGCGCGAGGGCAAAAGCATCCCGCTCGACCAGATTGTGGACAACGTGCGCACGCAGGTGGCCGAGGGTGCGGACACCATCCTTCTCACCACGGAAGATATCTTCTTGTACGAGCAGGGTCCGAAATTTGCCACCAACGTTCCGGCGCTCAAAAAGCTGCTCGAATCCGTGGCCGGCGTCCAGGGTGTGGAATACATCATGCTCACCCACGGCACGATTTCGCCCGTTGTGCTAGAGCCCGCGGTGATCGAGGAACTCTCGCCCATCGCCGTGGGTAAGAGCGTGAACCGCCACAAGTCCTCCACCCATCCCGAGAATCGCTACGCGAACCTCTTCGTCGGCCTCGAGACCGGCTCCGTCCGCCTGTTCAAGCAGTTCATGAAGGGCAAGTGCTATCCCTTCCGTCCAGAGCAGTGGCCGGACGTGGTGCTGAAGGGCATGGAGACGCTGAACCGTAACAACTGGTTCCCCTTCTCCACTTTCATCATCGGCCTGCCCGGCGAAACGCGCGAGGATACGAAGGAATCGCTCGACCTTCTATTCGCGCTCAAGGACTCCAAGTGGTGTGTGGTGCCGACTCTGTTCGTACCGCTGGAAGACACTCGCCTCGAACGGAAACCCGGCGCGCGGCTGATCGAGCTCACGGACTTGCAGTGGGAGTTTTTCTTCACCTGCTGGCGCTACAACATCGATTTCTACCGCAACACGCCCTCCGTGCAGTGGAAGTTCAACCTCGGAATCCCGGCCTATTACTACCTGATGGGCCGGCGATTGTTCGGCGCGGCCATCAAATATCCGCTCTACCGCCTTGCTCATTTCCCGGAGGCGCTGCTGCGCCGCAAGCTCTACTTGGATTTCAGTGGAGATAAGGAGCCGCGCTTCCGCGCGCCCGATTTCGTTCCGGTTCCGGACCACTCACTCCGCCCGGCGCTTCCCGAACTCACCGTCTTGTAGAGCAGCCTGAAGGCCTTTGAGTGCGAAAGGGCTCCAACCCCGGGCCCTTTCGCCTTTTCACGGCAGGAATTGCGATATCCATCCGGCGTCGCCGTTCTTGGGGCGCCCGAATTGCCTCGAGCGGCTCTCACTCGTCCCGCAGCGCGGCCATGGGATCGAGCCGGGCCGCGCGCCGCGCCGGAATCACGCTGGCCACCACGGCAATTACGGCCATTAGAAGAATCACACCGCCAAAGCTCGCCGGATCCGTCGGCTGCACTCCAAACAGCAGTTTGGAGATTAGCCGTGTGGCCACCACCGCCAGCGCCGTGCCTGCCACGATGCCCACGGCGGTGATGCGCAGCGCGTTCGTCACCACCAGCCGGGAAATCGCTCGGCGGCTGGCCCCAAGCGCCATGCGCACTCCCATCTCGTGCGTGCGCCGCGCCACCGAATACGCCATCGTCCCGTACAGTCCCACCGAAGCCAGCAGGAGAGCCATGCCGCCGAATACGCCCAACAGCGACGCCGCCAGCTTCTGCTGGAAGGACGCCGCGGTGATGTTTTCCTTGAGTGTTACTACGTCGAACACGGGCAGTTCGGGATCCACCTGATGCACGATGGCACGTACCGGCCTGGCCAATGACATCGGATCGGAGGAGACCCGGATGTGGAAGATTACGTCGGGACGGTAATTCCACGCGGTGGAGAGATACACGAACGGAGAAAATGGCTCGTTCAGACGGCGGAATTTGGAATCTCCTACGACCCCGATCACCGGATACCAGGCCTGCGAAAATCGTATCCGCTTCCCGATGGGATCCTCGCCCGGCCAGTAACGCTCCGCAAAGGTCTGGTTCACCACCAGTCCTTCCGGGTTCTCAGGCCGGTCGGACACCTCGAATTCCCGCCCCTGGACCACCGGAATTCCCATGGTGCGGAAGTAGCCCGGCCCGACCCAGTTGAGATAGCTCCAGGCGCTGCTCCCCTTTGGCGGTTCAAATCCTTCCGCGTCCAGGCTCGTGGAACTGCTCCCGCCGCCGATCGCCAACGGAACGCGGCGGGCATAGCTCGCCGACTCCACTCCCGGCAAGGCGCGAATTTCCGTCAGAATCCGGTCCACGGTCTGTGAACCCCGCGCCTGGTCGTAGCCGGCCGAAAGAAGGTCCACCGAAGCCAGCAGCATGTTGTCCGTCCGGAATCCCGGGTCGAATAGCTCCGCATTCTGCAGGCTGCGGATGAACAGGCTCGCGGATATCAGCAGCGGCAGGGAAAGCGCCAGTTGCGAAACCACGATGGCGTTGCGCAGCCACGGCTGCCTCACGCTTCCCTGAATCCGGTCGCTCTTCAGCGTCACCACCAGATCGGTGCGGCTGGCCTGCCACGCCGGAAGAATTCCAAAGAAAACCGCGCTGGCCAGTGCCACCGCGGCCGTGAATCCCAGGATGCGCAGGTCGAGATTCGTCACCAGCGCGATGGGAAGGTCGCTGGGCGGAATAAACAGCAGCAGCAGCCCCGCGGTCCAGCGCTGCGCCACCAGCGCCGCGGCCGCCGAAAGTGCCACCAGCACCAGCGTCTCCGTCACCAGTTGCCGCAGCAGCCGCATCCGGCTGCATCCGATGGACAGCCGCACGGCAAACTCACGCCGCCGCACCACCGCCCGCGAGAGCAGCAGATTGGCGATATTGGCGCACGTAATCAGCAGGATTACTCCCACCACGCCCATCAGCACCAGCAGCACCGGACCCAGAATGGCCTGCGCGCCCCGCGGCGAACGCCACAGGGGAAACGCCCCCAGTCGGATCTCCCCCGAACCGTTCTCCCTCCGCTCGATTTGCGTGGCGATGGCCGAGAGCTGCGCCGCCGCCTGGGCCGGCGTGACTCCCGGCTTCAGCCGCGCCAGCGTATTCAGCCAGTGCGCCCCGCGCCTGTCGAGCGTGTTCTCGCCCGGGATGAACGTCTCCATCATCTGCACTGGCGCCCACACGTCCATGGCCAGGCCGGTGTACCCGCTCAGGAATTCCCCCGGCATCACCCCGATCACCGTAAACGAGGTGCGGTTCAGGTCGATCGTTTTGCCGATGATGTCCGGGTCCGCGGCAAGCCGGTTGCGCCACAGGCCCTCGCTGATCGCCACCACCGGCACCGCAGCGCGGCCTTCCGCAATCGAAAAACTCCGCCCCAGGATCGGCCGCACTCCCAGCACGTCGAAGAAGTTGTCCGAGACCAGCTCCACCCAGATGCGCTCGGCGCCGTTTGGCCCATTGATCGCCGCGCCCCGCATCTCGTGCACGGCGATGCCGTCCAGCAGATTCGCCTGCTCCCGGAAATCCTTGAAATCTGGATACGACATGCTCGTATACGACTCGGTCTTCGAGAGCGTGATCACTTCCACCAGGCGCCCCGGATCCGATGCGCCCGGTACCGGATTCAGCAGGATTGCGTTGATCCAGCTGAAGATGGTCACATTGGCGCCGATGCCCAGCGCCAGCGTCAGCACCGCGATGGCCGTGAATCCTGGATTCTTGCGGATCAGCCGCACCGAATACAGCAGATCATGCGACACCCCGGCGAACCACGCAGCCCAGCGGCGCCCGTCCGCCGCCGCGTCCTCCAGCCTGTTGCCCAGGTTTTGCGCCAGCGGAACCGCCAGCCGCGGCGAATTCTGCAGGTCATGCGCCAATGCCTTCCAGTCCGAAATGTGCTGGCGGGCTACCGTCTCCGCCTCCGATTCCGTAAGGCCGCGCTTCAGGGCGTCGCCATAGGCTTCTTCGAGTTGCTGCGCCAGGTCGTCCACGATTTCCGCTTCGCGTTCCGGCCGCAGGTTGCTCGCACGCAGATTCTTGCGCACGTACTGCTTCCAATCAGGCATGTTCGCCCCCCAGAACACGGTTCACCGCCGCGGTGAATTGTTTCCAGTCCGTGCGCTGCTGCTCGAGCGTGCTCCTTCCCTTCGGCGTCAGCCGGTAGAACCGCCTCCTCCGCTCCCCCGCCTTCTCAATCCACCACCCGCTGATCAGTCCCCGGTCTTCCAGCCGGCACAGCACCGGATAGAGCGAGCCGATGCGGAAGGTCAGCCGGCCGCCGGAGCGCAGCTCGATCAGCTTTCCGATTTCGTAGCCGTGCCGGGCGCGCTTTTCCAGCAGGGTCAGGACCAGCAGTTCCGTGCTCCCCTTCTTAAGCTCGTTATGCGACATGACGCCCTCGTGGAATCAAATATACTCGGGTCGAGTATACTTGAGTCAAGTATATCGTCAAGGCGGAAGAATGCGCCTCCCGAAATGCCGATCAGTGGGATTTTGCCTCTTCTCTCGCAGGGCAGCGGACGACGTGCCTTTCCGCGGGCAACGCCTGCAGCGTTCGCGGGCCCCTTTACTCGTCCCGCAGCGCCGCCATGGGATCGAGCCGCGCCGCGCGCCGCGCTGGCACAAAGCTGGCCAGCACCGCCACCGTCGCCAGCCCTAGCGCGGAAAGCGTTATGGTCAGCGGGTCGCGCGGTTTGATGCCGTAGAGCAGCGCCTCCGCCGATTTCCCCAGGAACAGCGCCAGGCCCGCACCCACCACCACCCCGGCCGCGAGCATCCAGCCCGCCTCGCGAAGGATCATGCCCACAATGTCCGCCCGCTGCGCGCCCAGCGCCATGCGCACCCCAATCTCGTTGGTGCGCTGCCCCACCGAATACGAAATCACCCCGTAAAGCCCGATCACCGCCAGCAGCGCCGCCAGCGCCCCGAAAAAGCCGGATAGCGTGGCCATCAGCCGGTCGCGGATCATCGAGTCGCGGAGCGATGTCTCCATGCTGTGGAACTCGATGGTCATCAGCGGCCCGGTCGAGGCCGCCACGTCTTTCAGCGCCGCCGTCAAGTTGCCCAATGGCAGCCCGGAATGGATCAGGATCTGCATGGACTGGTCGGGATGGCTCTCCTGCGCGGCGGCAAAGTAGGCGATGGACGGAGACTCGTCGCGCAGGTCATAGTACTTCGTATCCTTCACCACTCCGACGATCTCGATCACGGGACGCGGCTGGCCCACGAACGCGTCCACCTGGAATCTTTGGCCGATGGGATTCGCGCCCTTCAGGATTTTTTTCACAAACGCCTCGTTCACCACGGCCACCTTCGGGGACGTGGCCGTGTCCTCCGCGCCAAAGTCCCGGCCGCCAATCATCGGAATGCCCAGCGTTCGGAAATACCCCGCGCTGACCTGCGAGAATTGCGGAATCGTCTCGGCTCGCTTCTCCTGTCCGGCGAGGATCACGCCCTGGTTCCATCCGTTGCCGCTCAGCGGCACGATGGATGCGTCTGCCGCTCCGTCTACGCCCGGAATCGCACGGATGCGGTCAATCAACGCAAGTTTGAAAGCCGTCCGTTGCGCCGGCGCGATCCCCAGCCGGGTGAAATCCACATCCATTTCCAGGATGCCCGTGGTGCGGAATCCCGCGTCCGTTGTCAGCAAATTCCCCAGGCTCCGCGCAAACAGCACCGCGCCGAACACCAGCACCAGCGAGAATGCCACCTGTGAGATCACCAGTGCGCGCCGCAGGCTGAACCGCTCGCGTCCGCCTGTGGTTCCGCGTCCCGCCGCCTTCAGCACCGCCGCGGGAGAGACGCGCGTGGCGCGCATCGCCGGCACCAGCCCGAAAAAGAGCGCCGTCAGGATCGCCACGCCCCCCGTGAATCCCAGGATGCGCCAGTCGAGCGCCATGTCCAGGAAGAGCGCGCGTTCCTGCGTCGAAATCGAACCGATCAGGAATCGCGACACCCATTGCGCCAGCAGCATGCCGAGCACCGCGCCCGCCGCCGCCAGCAGCACACTCTCCGCCAGCAATTGGCGCACCAGCCGCCAGCGCGACGCCCCCAGCGAAAGCCGCACCGATATTTCCCGCTCCCGCGCGCTCGCCCGCGCCAGCATCAGGTTGGCGATGTTCGCGCACGCAATCAGCAGCACGAATCCCGCAATCGCCAGCAAGATCGAAAGCGGGTCCTCGTAGGTCCGGCGAAGATTCGAAAAGCCCGTATCCGCGGCAAACGCGGCGAACCGGTACTCCAGGTAGTGTTTCACCGCTTCCGGTTCATATCCCGGCGGAATCGTGGCTTCCAGAATGCCCGTGGAGATTGAATTGAGTTGCGCGTTGGCCTGCGCCAGCGACCATCCCGGCTTCAGCCGCCCGATCGTGGCCAGCCACCAGCCGCTGCGGTTGTCCATCAGGCTGTCTTCGCCGTTGATCAGCGCCTCGGAGCACAGCGGAACTGCCACATCGTAGGAATGCCCCACATCGATTCCGTAGAAGCCTGCCGGAGTCACTCCCACGATTTCGAAGGGATGGCCTTCCAGCCGGATGGTCTGGCCCATGACCTCAGGCTTGCCGCCAAACTCCCGTTGCCAGAACGAATAGCTCAGCACGGCCGGTGGCGAACCGCACCCGCGCTGGTCATCCTGCGCGGTGAGCGTCCGGCCGATGAGGGCCGGTACCTGCAGCACCTCGAAGAACTGCCCGCTCGCCCACACGCCTTCTGCATAACGGGCCTCGCCCCCATTCGAGAGATTAAAACGATGCGGAGCCCAGGCTGCGATACTCGAAAATCCCTGCTGGTGGTCCCGTATTTGCTCCCAGAGCGGATCCGTGATCTGCGAGTATCGCCCTTCAAACCTCCCGGACGACCAGTGCCGGTCCGCGATCCGGACGGTGGCGAGTTGCTGCGGATTCTTGACAGGAAGGCTGTTCAGCCGCACCGCGTCTATCAACTGGAAGATGGCCGTGTTCGCGCCGATCCCCAGCGCCAGCGAGAGCACCGCTACGGCCGTGAACCCGGCATTCAGCCGCAGCACTCGTGCGCCGTAACGCAAGTCTTGAACCAGCGAACCGAGCCAGCTTCCCCTCATGTCAGTCTCCTTCCCGCAATTCCCCCTCTTGAGACTTGCGTCATGCGCTCTCGAGCGGTGCCCTGCGGACGGACCACTTCATCCATTGGACGAGGAAAGCACCAGGAAGTTTCGTGCATCACTTCAGGTTGGGCAACGCCGCGCCGGCTGGCCCTAGTCTGCGGCGACGGTAGGCTGGCTGCTGGCGCGCGCCCGGCTCCTCGCCAGGCGGTGCTGGTTGGACGCGCCGATAAACGCGGCAAACAACGGATGCGGGTGCAGCGGTGCGGATTTGAATTCCGGATGGAACTGGCAGCCAAGGAACCACGGGTGGTTCGGGTCTTCCACGATTTCCACGTACGTCCGGTCCGGCGTACGCCCGGTGATGCGGAATCCCGCAGCCACCAGCGTCTTCTCGTATTCGGGATTGAATTCGTAGCGGTGCCGGTGCCGCTCGGAAATTTCCAGCGTGCCGTAGGCCTTCGCCGCGAAGGAATCCGGCTCCAGCACGCACGGCCATGCGCCCAGCCGCATCGTGCCGCCCATCTCTTCCACTCCCAGCAGGTCGCGCAATTTGAAAATCACGCGGTGCGGCGTCTGCGGCTCGAATTCCGTCGAATCCGCGCCTTCCAGGTGCGCACAGTCGCGCGCGTACTCGATCGTCGCGCACTGCATCCCCAGGCAGATCCCGAAAAATGGAATCTTGTGTTCCCGCGCGTACCGGATGGCTTCCACCATCCCGGAAATCCCGCGTTTACCGAACCCGCCCGGCACCAGGATCCCGTCCACGTGCGCCAGTCGCCGCGCCGCCGTCTCCTGCGAATCGATTTCTTCCGCTTCGATCCACTCCAGAACGGTGCGCAGCTTGTGTGCCACGCCGCCGTGCACCAGCGCCTCGCGCAGGCTCTTATAGGCGTCTTCCAATTGCACATACTTCCCCACCACCCCGATGCGCACCTCGCCCTCGGGATTGTGGATGCGCTCCAGGAATCCGAGCCACGCTCGCAGGTCTCGTTCGCGCGCCTCCAGGTGCAGCAGCCGCATGATCTGCTCGTCCAGCCCCTCCTGCGCGAACGACAACGGCACGTCGTAGATGCAGTCCACGTCGTTGGCCGCGATCACGCAGTTTTCCGCCACGTTGCAGAACAGCGCGATCTTTTTCTTCAGATCCTGCGGAATCGGCCGGTCCGCGCGGCACAGCAGGATGTCGGGCTGCACGCCGATGCTCAGCAGTTCCTTCACGCTGTGCTGCGTCGGTTTCGTTTTCAGCTCGCCCACCGTCGGGATGAAAGGCACCAGCGTCACGTGCACAAAGACTGTGCTCGCCGGTCCCATTTCCAGCCGCATCTGCCGCATCGCTTCCAGAAACGGCAGCGACTCGATGTCCCCCACCGTTCCGCCGATTTCCACGATTACAACGTCTACGTCGTGCGCTACCTTGCGGAAGGCCGCCTTGATTTCGTCCGTAACGTGCGGAATCACCTGCACGGTCTTTCCCAGATAATCGCCGCGCCGCTCTTTCGCCAGAATCAGCTCGTAGATTCGCCCGGTGGTCCAGTTGTTATCCCGCGTCAGGCGGGCATTCGTGAACCGCTCGTAGTGGCCAAGATCCAGGTCGGTTTCCGCACCGTCCTCCGTCACGTACACTTCGCCGTGCTGGTAGGGGCTCATGGTGCCCGGATCGACATTCAAGTACGGGTCGCACTTCTGCAGCGTGACGCGAAGACCGCGGCTTTCCAACAGACATGCGATGGAGGCTGCTGCGAGACCTTTGCCGAGGGAGGAGACGACGCCGCCGGTCACAAAAATAAATTTCGGCGTGGGCCCTTGGACCGTCAACGTTCTTGTTTGCGTCCCTTGCGCCAAGGATTGCTTCTTACGGCCGGCGCGGAATTGAAGTACGACCAATTATGCGGGCACAGCTTTTCGATGTCAACCGGAGAGGCGACTGCTGATTCTTGGCCTGTGGAGTGCGCTGGCAGGCCGCGAGGAATCTCTCTGGCTCCTTTTCGGTCCTCTCGTCTGCGCTCTTCGACCCTTTGCAATGGACTCTTCCCCTGTCCTCTCGGGCCGCTCATCACTTCTTCAAAATTGCTTCCACCCGCGCCACGTCGCTCGGATGATCCACGCTCACCGTGTCGTGTGGCGTTTCCACCACGTGGATCCGGTATCCATGCTCCAGCAGACGCAATTGTTCGAGCTGTTCGAGTCGTTCCAGCCGCCCGGGCGGCAGTTTGGGGAACGAGAGCAGCACGTCTCGCCGGTAGTAGTACACGCCCAGGTGCTTCCACATTGCCGGTCGTCCCTTGCCGGGTCTCGGCATGGAGCTTGTCGCGTCCACGTCCTCGCGCGTGTGAGGGATCGGAGCGCGCGAGAAATACAACGCGTTGCCGGACAGATCCGTCACCACTTTCACTACGCGTGGGTCCGCGGCATCCAGCAGGTCGCGCAACGGCGTCGCCAGCGTGCCCACGGCTGGGGCGGCCTCCCGGCCCGCTAGCGAATCCATTCCTCCGATCAGATCCTCCAGCGCCGCTGGCTCTACGAGCGGCTCGTCTCCCTGCACGTTCAGATACCACGGAGCAACATGCCCCGCCGCCACCTCCGCAATCCGCTCCGTTCCCGATGTGTGGCTGGAAGAAGTCATCAGCGCCTCTCCCCCGGCGTCGCGAACCGCTCCCGCAATACGCTCATCGTCCGTCGCTACCAGCACTCGGGAGATGCCCCGCGCCCGTCCCACGCGTTCGAGTACGCGTACGATCATGGGCTTGCCGCCAATCAGGGCAAGAGCCTTCCCGGGAAATCGCGTGGAGGCGTACCGCGCGGGAATCACGGCAATCACGGTCTCTGCCACATTCAGCTCCCTGGCACGGTCTGAACGGTGCGCGCGCCTTGCGCGCACAGTTCCGCGATTCCTTGGGCAGACGCGGAGGATGGCAAATTATGTGCCCGTGGCACCGCGACTGCGGCGGATAGTAGCACACCCGAGGCTCCCGCAAACCAGCTGTGCGTGGTGGAAGCGCTCGGACCCCGTCCTGCCGGCCCTCATCCGCCGCCTTGATTTCACAAAGACGGGTGCTACAATCGCGCTCAAGTCCGGCGAGGGCGTTCGCCGCGGTTGGCGGCGCAATTCCGGATGAGAAGCGGCATCGGTGGCATTGCCCGCCCCTACCTTGGTGGCGAGCGGGGGGAGCCGTGAGTCGGGAGGCCGCAAGTGCGCTCCGGTGGGCTGGGGGCGCATTGTTGTGCGCCCTGATGACTGTCGCCGCCTGGGCGCAATCGCCCCAGCCCGCGCCTCCTTCCGAAAAATCCGATTCCGAACAGGCCCCTGGCGGCACGCCTCCCCCCTTCGTATTGCCCGGTCCACCCGTGCCGTCGAAACGCGACGCAAAGCCCGGCGGCAAAAATCCCCTGCGGGTGGACGTGGATTTGGCCCTCGTGAACGTCACCGTCACGGATCCCTACAACCGCTTGGTCACCGGCCTGGAGCAGGAGAACTTCCGCGTCTTCGAAGACAATCAGGAGCAGGAAATCACGCACTTTTCCTCCGAAGACGTGCCCGTCTCGATCGGCGTGGTAATGGATCTCAGCGGCAGCATGGCCAACAAGATCGATAAGTCCCGTATGGCCGCGCTTCAGTTCTTCAAGACGGCCAACCCGCAGGACGAGTTTTTCGTGGTCAGCTTCAACGAACGCGCCCAGCTCTCCAGCCCCTTTACCACCAGCGTCGACGACATCCAGACTCGCCTGATGTTCACCGCCGCGCATGGCCGCACCGCTCTGCTCGACGCCATTTACCTCGGCCTTTCCCAGATGCGCGGCGCGCGAAACCAGAAGAAGGCCCTCCTGGTCATCTCCGATGGCGGCGACAACCATAGCCGTTATTCCGAACACGACATCCGCGACTTCGTCCGTGAGGCGGACACGCAGATTTACGCCATCGGGCTTTACGACCAGGCGGGTGCCCGCGCCACAGTGGAGGAGATCAACGGCCCGGCCCTGCTCAGCGAACTCTCCGATATGAGCGGCGGCCGCACATTCAACGTCAACACCTCGAATCTGAACGACCTTCCCGACATCGCCATCAAGATCGGTATGGAGCTGCGCAACCAGTACGTGCTCGGATACCGCCCCTCGAACCACTCCCGCGACGGGAAATGGCGCAAAATCAAGGTGAAGCTCCGGCCCCCGAAAGGACTGCCCCCTCTGAATGTCTACGCCAAGGGCGGCTATTACGCCCCGCAATAGACGGCGCTTCCCCAATTCGGCAGCCCGCGAGATGCCTCCTTGTCTTGTGGTTACTTGTCGGCCCGCTCGGAATCGCGTCCGCAACGGGAAATGGCGTAAAATAATCGTGAGGTTCCGGCCCCCGAAAGGACTGCCTCCTCTGAATGTCTACGCGAAGAGTGGCTATTATTCTCCGGAATAAATCGCTGGGCCTCGGCTTGGTTCTGTGTGCCCTGGCATCGCTGCTTCTGGCTCTGGCAGGCGTTGGTCTGCGCGCCGCGCCTCCTCCCTCACCTGGTACCAATCCTCCCCAGGGACAGGGCGAGTACCGCATGCGCCGCGACGTCGAACTAGTGGTCCTGTACGCCAGCGTGCTCGATGCCCGTGGAAATTTCGTCCCCAGCCTCAATGAAGACAACTTCCGCGTCTATGAAGACAAGGTGGAACAGAAGCTCTCCGTCTTTCGCAGGGAAGACGTGCCTGTCAGCATGGGCCTGGTCGTGGACAACAGCGGCAGCATGCGCGACAAGCGCGAACGGGTGAACGCCGCCGCACTCACATTCGTCCAGACCAGCAATCCCCAGGACGAAGTTTTCGTCGTCAACTTCAACGACGAGTTCTTCCTCGATCTCGACAAGGATTTCACCTCCGACATCCACGAGCTGCGCGACGCCCTCGAACGCGTCGATTCCCGTGGCGGCACCGCGCTTTACGCCGCGCTCGTCGGCTCCATGGACCACCTGAAAAAAGCTACGCACGACAAGAAAGTCCTGCTTATCATCACTGACGGCGAGGACAACGCCAGCGGCCACATCACTCTCGAGACCGCTGTGGAAGAGGCGCGCAAGAGTGGCGTCCTCATCTATGCCGTGGGCCTGCTCAACGAAGAGGAAAAGCGCGCCGCCCGCCACGCGAAAAAAGACCTCATGACGCTGGCCACGGAAACCGGTGGCGCTGCCTACTTCCCGAATTCCGTCGAAGAGGTGCAGGCCATCTGCACCATCATCGCGCACGACATTCGCAACCAGTACGTCCTTGCCTACTACCCCACCAACGCCGCTCGCGATGGCTCCTTCCGCACCGTCCACATCGATCTGGTGAACACTCCACGCTCCAGCGGGAAACTCTCCGTCCGCACCCGGCTGGGTTACTACGCCCCGAAATCTTCCACGGGTAACTGAGCGTTTCTGCTGCAGGTGGATTGTCCGGATTCGGCCCTCTCGCTGCTTCCACGTTCCCGCGTTACACTCCCGGGCATGACTCCAGCGCCTGTAAAACCCCTGATTCCCTTGCACGTCCTCGAGCAGGTGGACGTCCGTGTCGGCACCATCGAGGCCGTCGACGATGTCCCCGGCTCGGACAAGCTCGTCCAGATGCGCGTCCGTTTTGGCGATCATACGCGCACCATCGTCGCGGGGATGAAGCAGGAGCGCTCCAATCCCCGCGAGATTGCCGGGCGCCAGGCCCTGTTCGTCGTCAATCTCGAACCTCGCAAAATGCGCGGAGTCGTGTCGGAGGGGATGCTCTTCGATATCGGCTACGCGGACGGGGTTACCCCGGTGCTCGCTGTGCCGGAGGCGCCCGTTCCGGACGGCACCCGGGCCGGCTAGCCGGCCGGGTTGCGCGTGCCCCTCACCGGATGGTACGTCCCGCGAAACTTTTTTCCCGCTGGCTTCGTCCAATCCCTTGTGTAGATAATCTACCCGAGACGTCCGGGGAGGTAGCCGATGCCACGGCGCGGGGCTCCACCGCTCGATGCGGACCTGATACAGGGCACGCTGGACTTGCTCATCTTGCAGACGCTCGCCCCCGGACCCGCCCACGGCCACTCCATCGCCAAGGTCATCGAGCATCGCTCCGACTCCGTCCTTCAGGTCGAGCATGGCTCGCTCTACCCCGCCCTCCACCGGCTGGAAGACCGCGGCTGGATTTCGTCCTACTGGGGGACCTCCGACAACAACCGCCGGGCGCGGTTCTACCGGCTCACCGCCACGGGCCGCCGCCAGCTCTCCCAGCAGACGGGACGCTGGCATCAACTGGCCCGCGCCATCACCCGCGTGCTGCGTGCCGCCGAGGAGTGACGCCGTGTGGCCCGCCCCAATCCGCCGCCTTCGCCGCTGGCTGATGCGCGAGGAATGGGAGCGCGAACGCGCCCGCGAAATCGAACTCCACCTGGAAATTGAAACCGAGGAAAACATCGCGCGCGGCATGCAGCCCGCTGAAGCCCACGAGGCCGCCCGCCGCAAGTTCGGCAACGTCACTTTCGTCCGCGAGGAGATTTTCTATATGAACAGCCTGGGAATCTTGGAGACTCTGTGGCAGGACCTCCGGCACGCCGCGCGCCTGCTTCGCCTGAATCCCGGATTCGCCGCCGCGGCCATTCTCTCTCTCGCATTGGGCATCGGCGCCAACACCGCCCTGTTTCAGCTCATTGACTCCGTGCGGCTCCGCACCCTGCCCGTCAGGGACCCGCAGCAGCTCTTGAGCGTCAAGATCGATCATCGCAACGGCGCTACAGGAAGTTTTGTGAGCGAGTATCCGGATCTCACCTTTCCCATTTGGCGGCAGATTCAGGAAAAACAGCAGGCCTTCTCCGGCATTTTTGCCTGGGGACCCATCCGCCTGAACCTCGCACGCGGTGGAGAAGTCCGCAGGGCAAATTCCATCTGGGTTAGCGGCGATTTTTTCAGCGTCCTCGGGATCGAACCCTTGATGGGCCGGCTGTTATCCGCCGCCGATGACCGGCCCGGATGCGGCACCTCCTCCGGTGCCGTGATCAGCTACCCCTTCTGGCAGCGCGAGTACGGCGGAGATCCATCAATCCTCAGTCGTACGGTTTCCCTCGAGCAGCAGACCTTCCCGATTATCGGTGTCACGCCTCCCGGTTTTTATGGCGTCGAGGTGGGCCAAGAATTCGATGTGGCTGTCCCTTTGTGTGCCGAACCGGTGGTCCGCGGCGAGGATTCCGTCCTGGACCACCGTGACGGCTGGTGGCTCACTGTCATGGGGCGCCTCAAGCCCGGATGGACGATGGAGAAGGCCGCTGCGCAGTTGCGCGCCATCTCCCCGGAGATCTTCAAGGACACTCTCCCTCCGCGATTCGACACGGACGATGCCAAGCACTACCTGGGCTACCTTCTCGGCGCATTTCCCGGCGACACAGGCATCTCGTCCCTGCGCTCCCGATACGAGACGCCGCTGTGGCTGTTGCTGGCGCTCGCCGGACTCGTGCTGCTGATTGCCTGCGCCAACCTCGCCAATTTATTGCTCGCGCGCGCGGCCACCCGCGAACGGGAGATGGGAATCCGGCTCGTCGTCGGCGCCACCCGCTCCCGCCTCCTCCGGCAATTGCTCGCGGAGAGTTTGCTGCTCGCCGCCATTGGAGCGTTCGCCGGCGCCTGGCTCGCGCGCGTGGTCAGCAGTTCGCTTGTCGCCTACCTGAGCACGCCCCACAACCCCGTTTTCGTGGATCTGTCCACGGACTGGCGCGTCCTCGGATTTACCGCTTCCCTCGCCGTGTTCACCTGCCTGCTGTTCGGATTCACGCCTGCGCTTCGCGCCACTCGGCTCGCGCCCGCCGAGGCATTGAAGACCGGAGGACGAACGATGACCGCTGGCCGCGAGCGATTCGGCCTCCGCCGGGCTCTCGTCTCTGTGCAGGTGGCGCTGACTCTTGTGCTCCTCGTTGGTGCGCTCTTGTTTGCGCGTAGCCTGCGCAACCTCGCCACCGTGGATCCCGGCTTCCAAACGCGTGGCATCCTCGCCGCCGATGTGGATTTCACCTCTTTGAATATTCCAAAGGACGGCCGGATCGATTACAGCTGGCAGTTGCTCGAGCGCCTGCGCGCGATTCCCGGTGTGGAGTCGGCTGCGCAGGCCATGATCGTCCCTCTCTCCGGCAGCGGCTGGAATCGTACTGTAGATACCAAACTGCCGGTGCCCGGTGGCGATGCCATCGCCCAATTGAACCGCGTCGGCCCGGGATACTTTCAAACTATGGGAACGAAGTTGCTCGCCGGCCGCGAGTTCGACGGCACGGACACCCAGGGATCTCCCTTTGTCGCCATCGTGAACCAGCAGTTTGCCCGGGTCTTCCTCGGAACGGACCACCCCGTCGGCACGACCTTTCGATTCAAAACGGAAGTCGCGCACGCGGAACCGCTCTACGAGATCGTGGGCATGGTCGAGAACACGAAGTACGGAGACCTTCGCGAGGATACTCAGCTCATTGCCTACTTTCCCTTGGCACAGAACGACCAGCCGCCGCCCTACGGCTCCTTCGTTCTCCGCTCCGCTCTTCCTCTCGGCTCTTTGCAGGCCGGCGTGGCAGGCGCTCTTCGCCAGGCCAGCCCGAGTATCGAAGTGAGCTTCCACGTGATGCGCACCATGATTCAGGAGTCCCTGCTCCGCGACCGGCTGATGGCCACGCTTTCCGGCTTCTTCGGTCTGCTCGCCGGTTTGCTGGCCACCGTCGGCCTCTACGGCGTCATTTCCTACATGGTGATGCAGCGCCGCAATGAAATTGGAATCCGCATGGCCCTCGGCGCGGATCGCGGACGCATCATCGGAATGGTGGGGCGTGAAGCGGCTCTGCTGCTGGGCGTCGGGCTGGTCGCCGGCACGGTGCTAGCGCTGGCGACATTGCGTCTCGCCGGCTCCATGCTGTTCGGTGTGAAGCCCGATGACCCGGTTACCCTGCTGTTGGCAGCTGCGGTTCTGGTAGCCGCAGCGGCTGCAGCCACCTACCTTCCCGCGTGGCGTGCAGCCCGCATGGATCCCACTGACGCGCTTCGCGCAGAGTAACCGTGCTCTTCGGACCGGGGCGCGCGGTCCCGCTTGCACTGACCCGGGTAGGCTCTGCTCTCTTGCGCTTTTTACTTAGTATTTCGGAACCAGCTTCCACGAAGGGTCCGGATTGTATTCCTTCATCGCCGGCGCCAGTTCGTCCGTCTTCGGGCCCAGATTCTTCTGATACACGCGTCCCTGCGTGTTGATGATGAATGTCATCACGCCGGAGTTTCCCCATTTCGCCGGATAGGCCACCAGCGCGAACCCCGCGAGCATGTGCCCATTGATCACGTAGCTGAACGCTCCGCCCGGCGCGCTCGCTCCCTGTCTCATCAGTATTTTGAAGAAATAGCCGTGGTAAGGATTGTGCGGCATAGCCTCCGCCGGTGTTGTTCCCTTGGAGGAAGCGGCGGCAGCCTTCACGCCCGCCTCTTCGTGCGGTCGGCCGGCGTTGTAGCCCTCCGACCGCGCTTGTGCCACCAGCGGGCCGAGCGGGCTCGGATCCTCATCGGGCGCCGTCTCCCAGTACAATCCGTCGTGCATCCCCGGCGTGCTGATGAACTTCTCCGCGTATTCGGCTAGCCCGTCGTCGTTGTGATTTCCGCTCTGCGAGAAATATTCCCATTGCGCCAGGGCATACGCGCGGCAGGTCATGATCGCCGAAAGCTCGTTGTTGCCGATTCGCCGGTTCAGAATCTCATCGAGTCCGGCCTTGGTGTCGAACCGCCATTTGTCCCCGTCCTTCACGATGGGAATGGGGAACGCGAATTTATTCGCTCCGATTACCAGCGTGTACTTCGTGTCCGAAACCTTTTGCAGCTCGCACGCCTCCCGAACCCGCACGGCAAATCGCTGCGCGTTGCGCTCCGCCTGCACCGGATCGCTCGATCTCATTTGCTCGTGCTCTGGACCGAAGATGGCGTCCATCGCTGCCTGGTCCCGATTTCCCGCCGCCGTCACCAGCGCGTCGCGGGCCTCCTCCGGACTGGAGAAAAGTGTTTGCGCGGGCGCCGGTGTGGACGCGCCGCCGGCCAGCGCCGCCGCGGCGAACACCAGTATCGCGGCAAGCGCTCCAGACCAGCGCGCCATACGGAAGCTATTCGGCAGTTTCGTCTTCATCGCGAAATCCCTCTCCTTCTGCTGTTTCGCCCCCCGCAATTCCGACAGCGACGCGGCGCCGGCGAATAAGCTGTTCGCTCTGCTCCCGGTGTTCATGGCTTCTGCTTTCCACCCGATGGACGTTCGCCGGACGGCGGCTTCGGAGGATGGGAAGGTTTCGGAGCAGGTGCCGGACGGTTCATTTCCTGCCGGCTCTCCTGTCCCCTCTGGCTTGTCTGCCGGTTGTCAAATGTTCCACGCTCCGTGTTGAACGCGGTAGGTTGCGAACCACGCTCCGGGGTTCGGACCTCTGGCGGCACCGGCCGAGGCCGCTGAGGGGCGGGCCGTTGTCCCTCTGGCCGCTCGCCGCCACCCTGTGGCGCCGGGCGTCCCTGCTCGGGCGCCGCCTGCGGCTTTTCCGGCCGTCCCTGCTCAGGCGCCGCTGCCTGCGGCTTTTCCGGCCGGCCCTGCCCTTCGATCGTCATTTTCGGCCCCGGACCTTCCCGGCCGCGGAAGTCCTGTATGCGGGAATCGCGCGTGTCGATATTTCGCTGCACGGTCTGGTTGGGCACAGGGCGCGGCGCCTGGTTCGGACGCTCCACGGGATGTGCGGCGCCTCCGGCGTAATTCCTTTTCGCGAGATTTGAGTAATTCACTTCACGGTGCACGCCGTTGTACCGGTTCAGGTTTTCGTAGTTCACCCGCCGATGGACCACCTCGCGGTTCACGTACACCGTGCGGTAGCGGCTGTTCACATACACGTTGTTTATGTGGACGTACGGCCGCGCGCGAACCGCCCACGGCGGCAGCACTCCTCCCCAGCCGAAGTAGTAGACGCCCGGCCCGCCCCAGGCAAACCCCAGGTTCAGCCACGCGCCTATCCGGTAGCCCACTCCGAAGGTGATGTACGGTCCGACCCATCCCGGACGCCGGTAGTACACGAACGCAGGATCGTACACAGGGACATAGATGTATTGCGGCTGTACCGGCCAGATGCACCAGTACCCATTTTGCTGTACGACTTCGATCTGGGGCCCGGAAACCAGCGTCCCGGCGTTATTCGCCAGAGTGCGCAGCCGCTGGATGGATTCCTGCACATCAGTCGACTGGTTCACGTAGGCCTGCCCGACTGAGGTGGTCCAGTCCAGCCGGTTATCCATCATGTAGAGCACTGTGGGATAGTGCGCCACGGACTTCACGCTCACGTCCCATGGCTGCCCGTCCACGGCGTTTGGGTCCGCTCCGGCGCGCAGGAACCGCGCGGCCTCGTCCACCTGGTCTGGAAATGTAGCCGCCACCAGCACCTGCGCCAGCAGCGGATCGGGATACAGCGCTATCGGAGCCAGGAGGTTATCCAGCTGCTCGGGAGAAAAATTCTGATACTGGTACTGGTCGGCTTCCTGGTCTGGATATTGGTTTTGCTCCTGGTTCGGATCCGGGTACTGTCCCTGGTCCTGCATCGGCAGTGGTGCACCGGCGAGTGATCCGGCAGCGGACGCCGCTGCCACGAGCAACGCCAGCAGGAGTATCACTACAGGTCGAGTTCGCATAGTCCCTCTCTTCCAGGAAATCCGAGCGATGCGGGCGGGCTGCCCGCCGTCCAATGTCCAGGAGCCACGCGGCGGGGGCGTCGGCTGGGCGGTGCCGCGCTGTTCCATGCGCCACTCCCGGTGCACAGGCAATCCGCCGTGATTGTATCGCAATGCGGGGGATCGTGAAAAACCTGCGCTGACAGTTTCCTCGTACATGGCTCGCCTCCTCCCTACTCCCTCTTCGCGCAACTGGCCGGCAGTCCGCATCATCGGGCTGCCGGCCAGTAAACTTCGCCGTCGCTTCGCTGCGGTTACCTGCGTCCGCCGCCCGCGCGGGCACCGCCTCCGCCGTGGAACCCGGCTCCCATCGAGCCGCGCGACACCGCTCCACCCCGGAAACTATTCGCCATCGGACCGCGGGCCACGGCCCCTCCACGGTAGCCGTTAGCCACCGGACCGCGCGCGACTGCTCCGCCGCGATAGGCGTTCGTCGCCGGACCGTGCACAACGGCTCCGCCATGGTAGCCGTACGCCGCTGAGCCGTGACCGTAGTAGCCGCCGTGCCCGTAGGGGACCGGATGTCCGCCGTACCAGCCGTGGCCATACCAACCGTGACGGTACCCCGCGTGATACCAGGGGCCTGCCCCGATGAATACTCCGCCCACAAACCAGTCAGGGCCGTAGTAGCCATAGGGCGCGCATGCGTACGGATAGTAAGGATAGTAGCCGTAGGTACACACAGGGGGCGGACCAACCGCTACGGCTGGTCCAACTCCCACCCCGACCACAACCTGCGCGTGCGCCGCAGGCACTGCCAGCAGGCAAATCGCAAGAACTGGGAGGAATTTTAGGTAGCGCATGTTGTGCTCCCTTCTTTTCTCCATCAAGCTCACTCAAACTCCGTAAAGAAATGGGGCACGCTGGATGCCAACTCCCCCTTTCGGCATCGCCACCCGCTAGATCTGTGTTTTCAATGGGATGGCCCATAATCCCGAATGCCGGGGTGCAGTTTCCAGGGCCCGGCGGTTGGTGGATTTGATGAACCGGTGGTGGATTTCAACCATCGCTGCCGCTGATCAATGCGCCGCAACCATGTCCAGAAAACTCGCCCCATGCGGGATTTGCGTTCCGAAGATTTCTGCAACGGTCTGGCCGAGATCGGCCTGCGTCTCGCGCGTTCCAAGATTTCTCCCGTGACGATGGTCCGGGGCATACGCCAATACCGGCACGTACTCGCGCGAGTGATCCGTCGAGGGCGAGCATGGACAGGGATCGCAGCCGTGGTCCGCGGTAATCAGCAGCAAGTCGCGCGGCGCTAGCTGGCCCAGCAAGCCGCCAAGCCCGTCGTCGAATTCCTCGAGCGCCCGCGCAAATCCCTCCACATCTTTGCGGTGCCCGTACAGCATGTCGAAATCCACCAGGTTCGCGAAAATCAGGCCTCTCGGCTCGCCCGCCAGCGCCGCCGCGATTTTCTCCATCCCGTCCGCGTTGTTTTTCGTGGCCGTATGTGACGCGATTCCGCGGCCGTTGTAGATGTCGCGGATTTTCCCCATCGCCGTCACCTCTACCCCGCGTTCTGCCAGTGCGTCCAGCAGCATCGGCCGCGGCGGCTCAACGGCATAATCGTGCCGGTTCGACGTCCGTCGAAAATCTCCCGCCTTCCCCGCAAACGGCCGCGCAATCACCCGGCCCACGCGGTGCGGGCCATCGAGCAAACCTCGCGCGATTTCGCACATGCGGTACAGCTCCGCTACGGGGATTACTCCTTCATGCGCCGCGATTTGGAACACGCTGTCGCCCGACGTGTACACAATCGGCCGGCCGGTGCGTACATGCTCTTCGCCCAGTTCCTTCAAGATCTCAGTCCCTGAAGCCGGTTTGTTGCCCAGCGTTGCTCGTCCGATTCGCCGTTCGAATTCCGCGATCAGCTCCGTGGGAAATCCCTGTGGATACACCGGAAACGGCCGGTCGAGCCAGATCCCTGCCATTTCCCAATGGCCGACAGTCGTGTCCTTCCCCGGCGAGCGCGTTGCTGCCCTCCCGAAACTGGCCAGTGGCTCGGCCGCCGGCGGAATGTGCTCGAGTTTCTCGATGTTCCCGATTCCCAGCCGCGCAAGGTTCGGCAGCCGCAACGCCCGGCTCCGCGCAACGTGGCCCAGCGTATTCCGCCCCTCATCGCCATAGGCCGCGGCGTCCGGCAGCGCCCCAATCCCCACGCTGTCGAGCACGATCCATATCACGCGTTGAATTGCCGGTCGCATGGCTGGTCAGGATTCTAGCCCGGCGCATCCGCAGAAGTAATCGCCCGCGTCGTGGAGGCGCTCCCGGCGCCGTTGCGAGTCCCGATTGTCGCGCGCATCCCGAACGAATATAATAGTGGGTTCGGCAGCGCTCGTTTTTCTTCGCAGAGGGACCGTTGGCTGACTCGAAAGCACATTCCGCTTCACCCGCAGCCTCCGACGCCATCCAGGTTCGCGGGGCTCGGGTCCACAACCTGAAGAACATCAGCTTCGACATCCCCCACAACTCCATCACCGTCGTCACCGGCGTCAGCGGCTCCGGCAAATCCACTCTCGCCTTCGACACCATCTATGCCGAAGGCCAGCGCCGCTATATCGAATCTCTTTCTTCCTATGCTCGGCAGTTCCTCGAACGCATTGAGAAGCCGGAGGTGGATTCCATCACCGGCATTGCCCCGGCCATTGCCATCCGCCAGAAGAATTCCACGCGAAATCCGCGCTCCACCGTGGCAACGGCAACCGAGATCTACGACTATCTGCGGCTTCTCTTCGCTCGCGCCGGCCACACCTGGTGCCGCAAGTGCGGCGAGCAGGTTCAACGCGACACGGTGGACCAGATTGCGGACCGCATCCTCACGCGTCCCGCCGGGCAGCGCTTTTATCTCCTGTATCGCTTCGAGCCGGTTGCCGCCGCGCCCGCCGGAGGCGCAAGCCAGAAGCGTGGCCGGCCGCGCGTCGGCGCCGCCGCGGTATCTTCCAAAGACGATCTCAGCCGCGCCCTCGCGGACCTCCGCAAACGCGGCTTCAACCGCCTCTACCAGGACGGCCGTCTCTACGAGTTCACCACTCCCGAGGAATTGCTGGACCTCGACTTCTCCCGGCCCGTCTACGTCGTGGCGGATCGTCTGGCCGTTTCCCCCGACGTCCGTTCCCGCCTGATTGACGGCGTGGAACTGTGCTACCGCGAGGGCCGCGGCGAAGTCGTTTTCGAATTTCCCCCCGATGCCCCCGCGGCAGGCGTTCCCGCCGAGCGGATCACTTTCAACGAACGCTTCGAATGTAAACGCTGCGGCATCCTTTATGAGGAGCCGGAACCGCGCCTGTTCAGCTTCAACAGCCCTTATGGCGCGTGCCCGCGCTGCCAGGGCTTCGGCAATACCATCGATTTCGATCTCAACCTGGTGATTCCCGATCGCAGCAAATCCCTTCAGGAAGGCGCCATCGACCCCTGGACCAAGCCGCGCTATCGCCAGCCCTTCGCCGAACTGAAAAAATTTGCCAAGGCCAGGGGAATCCCACTCGACGTTCCCTTCCGTGACCTCTCCGCTCGCCACCAGGAATTGGTCGTCGAGGGAGACCGCGCGGCCGGCTACTGGGGTATCAAGGGCTTCTTTGGGTGGCTCGAGCGCAAGAAATACAAGCTGCATGTGCGCGTGTTTCTCAGCCGTTATCGCGGTTACGCCGTCTGCCCGGACTGTCAGGGGACGCGCCTGCGGGAGGAAGCCCGCGCCGTCAAAATCCAGGGCCGCGCCATCACCGACGTTTGCAAGCTCACTGTCGGCGCCGCGCGCGAGCTTTTCCGCGGGCTGCAGCTCGGAGCCGCGGAAGCCCGGCTGGCGCAGAAAATTCTCGAGAGTGTTCAGCAGCGTCTTGGCTTCCTCGACGAAGTTGGTCTGGACTACATCACCCTCGACCGCCTTACCTCCACGCTCTCCGGCGGAGAAGCGCAGCGCATCCAACTCGCCACTTCGCTCGGCTCCCGCCTCGTGGGCGCTCTTTACATCCTCGACGAGCCCTCCATCGGCCTTCACCCTCGCGACACCCATCGCCTCATCGAAATCCTCCGCACTCTCCGCGACCTCGGAAACACCATCCTCGTTGTCGAGCACGACCGCGACCTGATTCTTTCCGCTGACCAGATTCTCGACCTCGGCCCGGGCGCGGGCGAACACGGAGGCCGCCTCATCTTCGCGGGCTCGCGCGAGAAACTCCTCGCCGAGTCGCGCAACGGCAGCCTCACTGCCCGGTACCTTACCGGCGATGCCCGTGTCGCCATTCCCGCCGTGCGCCGCAAGCCCACCCACGGTTTCCTCCGCCTGTGGGGTGCGCGCGGCAACAACCTGAAGGAGATCGATCTTACTGTGCCGCTGCAGATGCTCGCCTGCGTCACCGGCGTTTCCGGATCGGGAAAATCCACTCTGGTGCACGAAGTCATCTGGAACGCCCTCGAAGCCAAACGCAACGGCCGCAGTGTCCGCGACTACTGCTCGCGCATCGAGGGCGACCACCTGCTTCGCGAATTTGTCTTGGTGGATCAGTCGCCCATCGGCCGCACGCCCCGCTCGAATCCGGCTACCTATCTGAAAGCCTTCGACGCCATCCGCGACGCCTATGCCGCCACTCCGGAAGCCGTGAAGCGCGGCCTGTCCTCCGGCAGCTTCTCGTTCAACATCCCCGGCGGCCGCTGCGAGGCCTGTCAGGGCGACGGCACCGTCACCGTCGAGATGCAGTTCCTCGCCGATGTCGAGTTGGTGTGCGAGGAGTGCCATGGCACGCGTTTCAAATCCAGCGTCCTCGACGTTCGCTACCGCGACAAGAACATTCACGAAGCCCTCCAGCTTACCGTGCGCGAAGCGCTCTCCTTTTTCTCCGCGGTGCCCCGCGCCGTCGCCAAACTGCGCGTCCTCGACGATGTCGGCCTCGGCTATCTCCGCCTTGGACAGTCCGCCACCACCCTTTCCGGCGGCGAGGCTCAACGCCTCAAGCTCGCCGCTCACCTCACGCAGGAATCCAGCGAAGGCGTCCTCTACATCCTCGACGAGCCAACCACCGGGCTCCACTTCGATGACATCCAGAAGTTGCTCACCGCCCTCCGCAAATTGATTGAGCGCGGCGCCTCGCTCCTCGTCATCGAGCACAATCTTGACGTCATCAAGTCCGCGGACTGGGTGATTGATCTCGGCCCCGAGGGCGGCGAGGAGGGCGGCCGCGTCGTCGCTGCCGGAACGCCGGAGCAGGTGGCCCGCAACGCCCGCTCCCACACCGGAAAATTCCTCCAGCGCGTGCTGAGCCAGAATGGCGAGAAGCGCGCCTGATCCCGCGCACCCCATCGCGGCTCAACGCGCGCCCCATCTGCTGGGCCCATCTGCTACGATAGGTACGCGAGTGCATGCCCATGTACTGGTCGGGGTCCCGAACGGCGCGGTATCTCTCTTGGCTGTCCTGTGGAGTGACTCTGCTGCTGGTCCTCGCGTTCGCGGGCCGTGCCGCTGCGGATGATTCCCTCCCCCATCTGCGCGAGGAATTCCGCAAGGAGCCCGACCCCGTTAAGCGTGCCAAGCAGTTTCACAAGCTCGGCAACGCTCTGATCGCGGAAATGCGCAAGCAAGAGGAGGCGCGCAACTACGACGCCATCCCTCCCCTGTTCCAGGAATATTACGACGGCGCCAAGTCCGTGTTCGATGCGCTCATGGCCAGCGGCCGCGACGCGGAAAAGAGTCCCAAGGGATTCCGCGAGCTCGAGATGCACCTGCGCGAAGCCGTCCACGTGCTCAATGATCTCGTCTATGCCGTGCCGCCGGAGGACCGTGATCCGCTGCGCAAACAGCAAATGGATATCGCCAGCATGGACGAGCGCCTGGTCCAGGTGCTTTTCCCGCGTAATCCCGAGAAACATCAAACGCCACCTTCTGCCCCCGGAGCGCATCCACATGATTGATGCCGGCCCGGGGTATGGCGGGAAAGCCATGAAGTCAGCCATGCGGATCGCAATCGTCTGGACGGGAATTTTGGGAGCGCTGCTCTCCGCCGCTGCCTGGGCGGCATACGCACCTCCGCGCCCGGCCCTCGCGCAGGAGCCCAGGAAAGACTATCTGACTCCCCTCGAATCCGACCAGATTCGTGATGCCTATACCGTTTCCGAGCGCGTGAAATTATTCTTGAAATTCGCCGAAGACCGCCTCCAGAAAATCGATTACGAGCTCCAGCGGAAAGATCACGATCGCGACTGGAGCGACCGCATCTGGGGGCTCATCAACGCTTACACGGGCTGCGTGGACGACGCTTCCGATTTTCTCGAGTCCGGCCTCGAGAAACAGGAAAATCTCCGTCCCGGCACCAAGGAACTGGAGAAGCGCGCCAAGGAATTCCTGCCCAAGATCCGCGAACTTCGCGCCAATCCCGCTCTCGCAAAATTCCAGTCCGATCTCGACGACGCGATTCAGGCCACCCAGGACGCCGCCGATACGGCCGCCAAAGTGGCCAAGGAGCTGTCTGCGGCTCCGGAGCGGAGAAAGCCGTGATCGCACGCTGCCGCCGCGCCGCTTTTCGGCCGCGTTCCCGATGAGTCTCGCTCGCCGCAACCCGAAAAAATCTCCGCGCGCAATCCCCTTCCCCGGCGGAGCCGCGATCTTCCGCCGCATGTTCGTCCGCCTCGGAATTCGCGGCCGCGCCCCCCACTTCGAAGTCGTCTTCTTCCCCTATGCGAGTCTCAGTCACACCATTCGCCTCCGCCGCGACACCGCTCACGCCCGCCTTTCGGACCTCATGCGCGGCGCTCCCCTCGACGCGTTGGAGGCCGCCGCCGCCATCCTGCTCTCGAAAATGTACCGTCTGCACCTCCCGTCGGATCTGGCCGAGCGCTATCGCCGTTTCGCGGAGAGCGGCCTCCTGAACGCCCGCCTCCAGCGCGCTCGCCGGCACCGCGGACGCCGCCGTCACACGGGCGCGCAGGGCCATGCGCACAACCTCGATCAGATTTTCCGGCGCCTCAACGCGGAATACTTTTCCTCGCGCCTCCCCACGACGGAGGTCGGCTGGAGCGCCTCGCCCTGGCGCCGTCAGCTCGGCGTCTTTGATCCCGGCATGCGCCACATCGTCATCAACCGCAGCCTCGATTATCCGCAAGTGCCCGAACTCGTGGTCGCCTACGTCGTCTACCACGAGATGCTGCACCTGGAACGCGCCGTCCCGCTCCGTCTCCGCTCCCCTGCTGCCGCGCTCGCTCATCGCGACTCCCGCTGCCGCATGGGCCTTCACACTCCCGAATTCCGCCGCGCCGAGCGCCAGTTCCGCCAGTTCGCCCAGGCCCGCCGTTATCTCCTCCGCGCCGGCCTCTGGTAGCCGTCGCTGCAGCCGAACAAGGCTTCGCTTCGTCGGCTCTCCTCCCGCTTCTTTTCTTTTAATCCCCTTCGAAGTGTGATATTTCGGCGCCTCGGGAGGGGCACATACCCATGTTCAGCAGAAGAGAATTTCTCGTCACCACAGGCGCGGGCGTTGCGGCCACCGGCGTGGGCGCGGCAGCCGCAGCAGCAGAACTACCGCCCGGAGCGGCAGCTCCCGCCGCAGGCAAATCCGCCAGCCTCTTCCTTCCCGACGATGGTTTCAAGCCCGCCACCTTCGACCGTCTCCCGCTCGAATGGCACCAGGGCCGCGCCAATATTCTGCGCGACAAACTCGCCCAGGCCGGCTACGAAGGCATCCTCCTGCGCGACCGTTGGAACATTATTTACTTCACCGGCCTCTGGCACACCACCACGGAACGCCTCGTCAACGTTTTCCTTCCGCTCAAGGGCGATCCCGTCTGGTTCAACGCCGCCCTCGACCGCGACCTCGTCAAAACCTGGTGGTATTCCGACGGCGAAATGTATTTCGACTGGCCTCACGCCGAAGGCGCTTTCCCCAACGAGGGCAAGGTCCAGATGGGCGCAAAGGTCGACCTCACCGAATGGATGCTTCAGGGACTCAAAAAGCGCGGCCACGCTGGCAAGAATCTTGCCGCCGATGGCGAACTCGTTCCCTCCATGCAGAAGAAAGTCGTCGCCGTCCTTGGAAAAGAAATGGGCAACGCCGGCGAGATGTGCATGCACATGCGCGAGCGCAAGACTCCCGAAGAACTCGCCCTCACCCGCCGCTCTTACGATTACTTCAACCAGATGCACGCCTTCGCCCGCGACATGCTCCTCGAGCATGGCACCGATCTCACCGATTACGACATCGCCAGCGCCGCCACCAAGTTCGGCACCGACCTGGTCATGAAGGACATCAAGCACGACGGCCGTCCGCACACCGCCGTCGGCATCGTCGTTTCCCTGGGCTGCCGCGTCGGCCCCTCCACCGCTTCGCCCCATCCCAATCAGTTCCAGTACGCCAAAATCACCCGCGGCCAGGCCATTCAGATTGAAGGCGGCGTCCACATCGCCGGCTGCGGCGGCGAGCTCTACCGTGCCATGTTCATCCATCCACTCACCGACCAGATGAAAAAACTTTGGACCATCAGCCGCGACTGCTGCCTCATCCAGAAGGAGGAGTCCATCGCCGGCGTCACCGGTTCCACCGTGGCCTACAAGGTTCACATGTATCAGGTGAAAAACGGCGTGGCGCCCTACATCTATCACCGCCCGGCCCACGGCCAGGGATGGGAAGGCCACCAGCCTCCCTATCTTTCCCTCGGCGATTACACCATGCTCGAACCCGGCATGAATTTCTCCGTCGAACCGGGCCTCTACGACCCGGCCAACGGCATCGGCTCCAACTTCTCCGATTCTTTCATCGTCGAGGAGAAAGGCCCCTCGCGCCAGATGTCGCGCCTGCCCTGGAGCGAGGAGTGGTGCCTGGTGAAACTGTAGGCCCGGGCCCAGTCCGAAACCATCCGCGCGCCGCTTGATGATTTCGCGTATCCGCGCGAATATACTACTCTTCTTCTTTCGCGATGACGGCCACCGCTCAACCCTTGTCTCCTTCCTCGCTTCCCTCTTCGGGCGCAGCGCGCCCTTCCTCTCTCTGGATTTGGGGCCCCTGGCGCGATCTCCTGATCGGCTGCGGCGCTTGGTCCGCTCCTCTGCTGGTCGTGACCTACGTGGCCACCCAGGCTCACGGCCAGCAATGGGCTTTTGCCTTTTACTTCCTGGCTCTGGCCTTCAACTATCCCCATTTCATGGCCACCGTCTACCGCGCTTATCACACGCGCGAACAGTTCGAGAAGTACCGCATCTTTACGGTCCACATCACTCTCCTGCTTGTCCTTGCCGCCGCCCTCACGCATTTCTTCCCCGTCCTGCTGCCTTGGGTCTTCACGCTCTACATCTGCTGGAGTCCCTGGCATTACTCTGGCCAGAATTTTGGCCTGCTCATGATGTTTTCGCGCAGGGCCGGTCTGGCCCCCGAGCGCCGCGAGCGCCACGCCCTTTACGCCGCCTTCATCGCTTCCTACGTCCTGCTCATGCTCAATTTCCACACCGGCCCTTCCACCGACGATATGATCCTTTCCCTCGGCATCCCGGCCCGCTGGGCCCTGGGACCCAAAATTGCCTGCGCCGTTTTCTTTCTGGCCGCCGGTGGATGGGCGCTCTTCCGCTTCGCCCGCCGCAGTCCCTCATGGCGCGAGATGGTTGCCCCGCTCACCCTCTTCGCCTCCCAATTCTTCTGGTTCGTCGCCTTCGTCGGGCTGGAAGTCTTCGGACACTTGCAAGTGCAGCAGACGCGTTACAGCAGCGGCATGCTCGCCGCGCTCCATTCCACTCAATATCTCTGGATCACCAGCTATTATCAGCGGCGCGAAGCTCGCGCAACGGGGCAGACCAATTGGACTTTTCTCGGCTACTTCACCACGCTTGTTGCCGGCGGCATCGCGCTCTTCGTCCCGCTTCCCTGGATCGTCAGCCGGCTGGCCCACGTGGATTTCGGCGCCAGCTTTCTCACCTTCACTGCCCTCGTCAATATCCACCACTTCATCCTCGACGGCGCTCTCTGGAAGCTCCGCGACACCCGCGTCGCCTCGCTTCTTCTCGACTCCAAGGACAAGTCCTCGGCCCCGGCTCCCGCGGCTGCCTCAGCGGGAAGTAGCGTGATGTCTCTTCTGCGCTGGCTCGGTGGACCCTCATCCGGCGCGCATTGGACGCGCGTCGCCGCGGCTGTCTTCCTCTGCGCCTTCGGACTTATGGACCAGGCTCGCTATTACTGGGCCAATGTCCAGGGCACTCCTTCGGCACTGCAGCGTGCCGCTCAGCTCAACCCCTTCGATAGCGCCCTGCTCGCCCGCATTGCGCGTGTCAACCAGCGTGCCGGCGACTCCAAGGACGAAGTCGCCATGCTGGTCCGCGCCGTCAATCTCAATCCGCAGAGCCGTCCCTTGCGGCGTTCCCTGGCCCGCGCCCTTCTTACCGCCAGGCGCTACGAGGACGCGGACCGCGTCTACCGCGATCTCCTGGCCGGCTTTCCTAACGATGTGGAAGCCCTCATCAATGGAGGATTGGTCGCCCAGCGGTTGGGCCGTCCCGATGAGGCCATGGACAATTGGAATCGCGCTTTAACCCTCGATCCCTCGCAGGCAACTGCGCAGTTGTATCTGGGCGATGCCCTTTCGGCACGCGGGGAGGAACAGGCCGCCGCGCGCCATTACCGGCTTTATCTTCAGCTCCTCACCGAGCATCCTGAGCAGTTCCCCGGGCAAACCCATCAGGAGCTCGGCGCCATCATCAAGGTCGCGGACGCCTACGTGCACGCCCGCCAGCCGGCCGCTGCCGAACTCGGTTATGCCGCCGCTGTTCCCCTGGCGGAGAAGAACCATGACGTTGCTATGGAGAGCCTGGCGCTCATGCACCACGCCATCCTCGAGGAGGACCAGGGCCGTTCGGTCGTGGCTGCCCAGCTCTTCCAGCGTGCCCTTGCCGTCGACGCGGACTACAACGATCCCCCCTCCGTCTCCGCTGATTGGGCCGAGTACGCGCAGTTTCTGCTCCGCCACGGCCAGTCCCCGCGCCTGGCTTTCGCCTGTATCTTGCGCGCCGAGCAGCTGTTGAAGGACAGGCCGGGTGCTGAGCGCAATGCCGTCGTCAGTCTCCGCACACAACTCGAAGCGAACCTCGGCCCCGCCGCCGCGGCCTCTGTCCGGAAAGACTTCGACGCTGTGCTCAAGGAAGCGGCCACGCTCCCCGTCAGGAATTTCACCCGATAGTGTGGGTGGAAAGTACGGCTAGGGCTTTGTCGCCGCGGCTCGGCGCCGGTCCTGCTCTTCGATCTGTGCCTGTAGCCGCTCCACGCGCTTTCGCACATCTCCGGCGTCTTTGTCGTTCGGCGCCACTTGCAGGAATTTCTTGTAGGCCGCCTGCGCCTCCGGCAGGAAATTTTTCTTTTCGTAGGCCTCGCCCATCAGCCGGTAGGGCAGCGCGTAGTCCGGCAGCAGCCGCGTGGCTTCCTTGAAGCGGTCAATCGCCGCGTCGTATTTTTCCCGCTTGAAATAATACTTGCCCACTTCCACGTCATGCTCCGCCGGAGCCGTGTTGTTGATCCGGCGCGAAATCTCGTCGCTCCCGTCGGCTGCCGGTGCCGGTGCGGGCTCAACGCCTTTATTCGCTTTCGAACTCGAGCTGGAACTGGAACTCGAGCTGGAGCTGGAACTCTGCGAGCTGCTGCTGCCCTGCGCCCGTGCGGCCTCGGGCCACACCCATGCCGCCAGGCATGCGGCGGCAATCATTGCTGTGGTGCGTTTCATCGTTCCCGCGGGAGTTGGATGCGCTCTGCTATCATCGTTGTTGCTCCGGCCCGCCGCGGCGGGCCGCGCGCTCCGGTTCCGCGTCGTGGATCTCAGGGAAAAAGCCGAGTCGTTTCCCTCTCAAGCGGGAGTGTACCTCTTCCGCGACCCGCAGGGAACTGTGCTCTATGTCGGTATGTCCGTCTCCCTGCGCTCTCGCGTCCGCTCCTATTTTTCCGAGGCCCGCGGCGTCGATCCCAAGACCTCTGCTCTCGTCCGTGAGGCCGCCGGCCTCGACTACATCGTCGTCGACAACGAGCGCGAAGCCCTCGCCCTCGAAAACAACCTCATCAAGCAGTACCAGCCGAAATTCAATATCCTGCTCCGCGACGACAAAACCTACCCCTACATCAAGTTCACCGCCGCGGAAAAATTCCCCCGAGTTTACGTCACCCGCCGCCTTAAGAAGGACGGCTCGCTCTATTTCGGCCCCTATTTCCCGGCTAGCCTCGCCTACCGCATCGTCAAACTGATTCACAAATGGTTCAAGGTCCCGAGCTGCACCGTCGACCTCACCCGCCCCCATCCGCGTCCCTGCCTCGAATATCACATCCATCGCTGCCACGGTCCCTGCGTTCCCGGCCTCGTCACCGACCAGCGATACGCGGAAGCCGCGCGCGACGTCCGCCTCTTCCTCGACGGCCGCAAATCCGAGCTCCGCTCCGGCCTCATGGAGCGCATGCAGCATGCCTCCGGAGAGGAACGCTTTGAAGAGGCGGCTGCGCTTCGCGATCTCCTCGCCACACTTGAGGACGTGGAAGAGCGCCAGAAAATGGCCGCCGCCGCAGGCGACGATACCGACGTTCTCGCCTGGCATGCCGAACCACCGTTCGTCTGCGTCAACCTATTCCACATGCGCGCGGGCCGCGTCGTCGATCGCCGCGACTTCTATTGGGAAAATCAGGAACTCTTCTCGCCTGAGGAATTTCTCCCCGCACTGCTCAAACAGATTTACCTCGACTCCGCCTACCAGCCCCGCTACCTGCACGTCCCCATGGATTTCGACCAGCGCGCTCTGCTCGAAGAGATCCTCACCGACCGCGCCGGCCACCGCGTCGAAATCGTCGTCCCCCAGCGCGGTCAGAAGCGCGCACTCGTCGAACTCGTCGAGAAGAACGCGAAGCTGTCGTTCGACCAGCGCTTTCGCGTCCTCCGTCCCTCCTCAAGGGCCATCGTCGAGGCGCTCGAATCCGCTCTCAACCTCACCGAAAAGCCCCGCCGCATCGAATGCTTCGACGTCTCTCACATCCAGGGCACCGACAAAGTCGCGTCCATGGTCGTTTGGGAAGACGGCAAACTCCGCAAAGGCGACTACCGCAAATTCATCATCCGCGACGTCGCCGGCAACGACGATTTCGCCAGCATCCGCGAAGCCGTCCTTCGTCGCTACCGCCGCCTGCGCGACGAGCAGAAATCCCTCCCCGGCCTCATCCTTATCGACGGAGGCATTGGCCAGCTCCACGCCGCGGCGCAGGCCCTCGACGAGCTCGGCATCATCAATCAGCCCCTCGCCTCCATCGCCAAACGCGAGGAAATCCTGTACGTCTTCGGCCAGGAAAACGATCCCATTCAGCTTGACCGCCATTCCCCCATCCTCCAGCTCGTCCAGCTCATCCGCGACGAGACTCATCGCTTCGCCGTCACCTTCCATCGCTCACGTCGCGGCGCGCGCCAGCGCGCCAGCGCACTGCTTGAAGTGCCCGGCATCGGCCCGCGCACCGCGGAAAAACTCCTCCGCCATTTCGGCAGCCCCGCCCGCATCCGCCAGGCCTCTCTCCAGGAATTGCAATCCGTCGTGGGCCGCTCGCACGCCGAAAAACTCTCCTCTCATTTCCGCTCGCAGGGGTAGCCTGCCCGCCGAGGTCGGGCCACGGTCGGCGCTTCTCCGGCCGTGAGCCGTAGCGCCGGCTTCCAGCCGGCCTTTAGTCCGGGGGCCGAAGCCGCGGTCAGAGCCACTCTGACGTGAGGCGTCTTGTTTTTCTCGCTTGCCCGGTCACGCTGAAAAATCGGCCATTCCAAAACTGACCGCCGGTCATCTTTGAACTGCCCTCGCCCCTTTTCCCCCTGCCCTGTGGAACTCTCACCCCTCCCTCGCTTGCATCCCCCAAGTGGCCGTGCTAGCGTGACTTCCTGGGGGTTTTTGAAATGAGTGACAATGCGAGTAACAAGGTTAGTTACTTCCTCGTAGGCATGGGCATTGGCGCGATGCTTGGAATTCTCTTTGCTCCGAAATCGGGAGAGGAGACGCGCGAATTTCTCGTCCGTCGCGCCGACGAAGGAAGAGACTTCGCGCAGCGCAAGGCTCGCGAGCTCCGCGAACGCGCCGACGATCTCGTCGAGCGCGGCCGCGACGCCGTCGAGTCCGGACGCGATTCCATCTCCGAAGCGATTGAAGCGGGCAAGAGCGCCTATCGTCAGGCGAAAGCCAAGAACTAGCTCGAGTACCCTGCGGGCTCCGGCACGGGTCGGCGCTCGCAGGCGGAAGTTCCGGGGACCGCCATGGAGAGCTGGGTCGGATTCTTCGTAGTTGTGGCTTGCATCGCCATCATTATGCAGGCCCTCATCCTGCTGGGGATGTTCCTCGCCATGAAGCGCACCAGCGACCAGGTAATCCGTGTGTCTTCCGAGATCAACTCCAGGCTTCTTCCCGTCCTCGAAAAAACGAATTTCCTGCTGGAGGATTCCCGGACGCGGCTTTCGAGCGTCGTTGCGGACACGGCCGAAATCGTCCACATCGCCCGCAACCAGGCCAATCGCTTCGACCGCGTGGTGGGCGAAGGCGTGGAGCTGCTGCGCGGCCAGATCATCCGCGCCGATCAGGTCGTCACCGGCGTCCTCGAATCGCTCGAAGAAGCCCACACCAGCGTGCGCAAGTCCGTCGCCGGTCCCGTCTCTCAGGTCGTCGCCGTCATCCGCGGCCTGAAGGCCGGCCTCGATATCTTCACCAGTGCCAAGTCCTCTCGCGGCGAACGTTCCCGCACCGCATCCTCCGAAGA
>DATKNR010000097.1:0-27208 GCA_035541255.1 Patescibacteria group bacterium
GGTCTTCATGGTCCAGCCGTCGGGGGCGAGAAACGCGTCGCCGCGGCCGGCGGCGATGATGGGCTCGACGGTGATGACCAGGCCCTCGGTAAGGCGGGTACTCTGGTGAGGGTCCCAATAATTGGGCACTTGAGGATCTTCGTGGATGGTGCGGCCGATGCCGTGACCGCAGAGCTCTCGAACGACGGAAAAACCGCTGCGGCGGACTTCGCGTTCGACGGCCGCGCCAATGTCCGAGACGCGGCGGCGGGCACGGGCCTCGCCCATGGCGCGCTGGAAGGCGCGCTCGGCGCAGGCGGCGAGGCGGAGCGCTGTTTCCGAAGCGGGAGGAACCGCGACGGTGAGGGCGGAGTCGGCCATAAAGCCGTCCTTTTCCGCGGTGAGGTCCAGTTTGACCAGATCGCCGGGCTCGACAAGGCGCGTGCCGGGAACGCCGTGGACGATTTCGTCGTTGACGCTGATGCAGACGGCGCCGGGAAAGCGATAGACGAGGGGCGGGGCGGAGCGGGCGCCCTCCGCAGCGAGAAGCCTGGCGCCGATGGCGTCGAGTTCCGCCGTGGAAATGCCTGGCCGGACCTCGGCGGAGAGCGCGTGAAGCGTTCTTCCCACGATGCGGCCGATGGCCTGCAATGCCTGGAGTTCTTCGTCGGTTTCGATGGACATGAGGGAAGACCTTAGAGCGAAACTCGAAAACCGGGAAAATCGAAAACGCCCATTCTGCGCCGAACCTACGGCAGCGAATTGGCTGGCCCGGGAGGATTCGAACCTCCACCGTCTGCATTAACAGTGCAGTGTCCTACCAATTGGACCACGGGCCAGCGGCCCTGCATCTATGATGCACCGGAAGGGCGCGGAACGGCCAGCGGACCCCTGTGATCGTCCCGCGATGGCAGCTAGAAAGTGAAGGATTTCATGACCACGGTCATGTCTGTCAGCTGGCGGGCGGTGACGCCGGGCGGACGCGGGAAGAACGTGCGGCCGGGAACGGCGGGAAGGCCGTCGGAAATATCGGCGACGGTGAGTTCGACGGGCGAGCCGGCGGGGACTTCCACTTCGATTTCCAATCCATCCACGGGAGGGGCGGCGTAAAGCAGACTCCAGACGGCGCGCTGCTCGCGCGGGGTGAAGGGCCCGCCCATGGCCATATACGAGTAGGCGGCCTTCAGGCTGCGCTGCCCCACCTGTTTTCCGTTCACGCGCAGGGACAGGATTTTCTCCGCTTCAGCCTGGATGGTGAGGCGCGCCACACCCTGCGGGGAGCGCACGCGGATGCGCAGCGCGCGCGTGGAATCTTTGCGCGTATCGCTCATGACTTCCGCGGCGGGCGGAGCCAGGCCGAGCCGGGGCGCATCGTGCGACCAGCACGTCATGCCGGCCTTTCCGGGGAGCGGAACCGGACTGTTGGTCCGCGTGGGCTGGGCGGTGAGAAATTGTTTTCGCCAGGGATCGATAGCGGGAGCGGAAGGGTCGAAGGAATCCGTATCCGCTTCACTCATCCACTGGGCGGAGGAGTGGTCGGCGTCTTCCACGTAGGCGATCCATTCCGGCCGGGGATGGCGGTCGTTGTAGCGAACGGTGGCGAGTCCGGCGACCAGAAAGGCCGCGCCCGCGGCCAGGATGAGCAGCGGCATTGCTGCCGAATGGGCCGAACCGGGGCGAGGGCTGGGGGCAAGGGCCGGAGCGAGCAGCCACATGGAGAGCGTCACAATGAGCGCCTGGCCCGCGGCGCCGAAAACGCTGATTCCCAACGCCAGCTCCACGGAGGGAAGGAGCGGCGCAATCAGAAGCACCGCGGGAACCACGGCGAGGCAGGAGAGCAGAGTCGCCACCACGCCGCGTTCACCGGGCTCGCGGCGCGGCAGGGCGAATACGATTCCGAGCACGATGAGCACCGGGAGCAGAGGCCAGACGCCCAAGTAACTCGCGTCCTGGAAACGCATTGCCAATGCGACGGACAGGGCGGTCCAGACAGCGGCGCCGGCGAGAGCGAGTTCCTCCCAGCGAAGGCGGGCAATCTCCCAGACGGCCATGGTCAGACCCGCGACGAGACAGGCGAGCGCCGCGGCGTAGAGCGGATGAAAGAGAAACGGTCCGGCCCTTCCCGGGCCGGCGTGGAAGCGTGGAAGATACAGGGCAATCCAGTCACCCGCGCGCCAGGAGGCGAGCAGGCTGAGCAGGCATAGGAGAATTCCGAACAGAAGACCACCGATGCGCACGGAGCGGCGCAGCACGCCCACAGACGCGACCAGCAGAAAAATGGCGAGCACGCCAAAGGCGATTCCGGGCGCCCACGCGGCGGGATAGACCATGAGCCAGCTTCCCGCGACGTTGAAAAACACGGCGTCGCGTCCGCCGGGATGCGCGAGCTGCGAGAGGTCTGCATCGGCCAGGCGGCGGGTGAGCGAGAGCGCGTCGTCGCCGGCCTGCTGGAGTGTGCGCAGGTCCACGTTGCCGGGGACATCCTGAATGGAGTGGTAGTTCTGCGGAGCGCCGATGAAGGCGAAGTTGAGGCCGGCGAGGCCGGCCTTGCGCAGCACGAAGAAATCGGAGGAATTGGGCATGAGGCGGGCGACGGCGGAGGAAAGGGAGGAAGCGCGAGGCTGCGGGACGGCGCGGGCGAGTTCACGGACCAGGCCGAGATTGCCGGGACTGGTTTCGTACATGAGGACGGCGCCACGGGTGCCGCGGTTGTCGAAATTCAGCACGACGCCAACGTCATTTTTCCAGGGATGTTCAGCGGCGAAGGCGGAAGCACCGAGCAGGCCGAGCTCTTCGCCATCGGAGAAAAGAAAGATGACATCGTGACGGAGAGCGGGGCCGGAGTTGAGAGCGCGCGCCGTTTCCAGAAGGGCGGCGACGCCGGCGCCATCGTCGCCGGCTCCGGGAGCGGGAGGAACGGAATCGTAATGCGCGGCGAGGAGAACGGCGGGGGCGCCGGAAGGGCCGCGCTTTCGCGCGAGCACGTTTTCCACGGTGGCCGCGACGCCGTAGTCAGCGAGAAGGCCGACGGTTTTCTGCACCGTGGGTTCGAGACCGAGTTCGCGAAGCTGCTGGAGGAGATAGTCGCGGACACGGGCATGATCCGCAGAACCCACAGGATGAGGGGCGCGGGCGATTTCGCGGATGTGGCGCATGGCGCGCCCGGCGGAGAAATCCGCGGGAGGCGAGGAGGCGGGCGCCACGCCGTGCGGACCCGAGAGCCAGATGCCGAGCCAGGCCACGGCAAGAATCCAAAGAACTCCCGCCACACGCCACGGCAGACCGGAGGATTCGCGCGTCATGGAAGGGATTTTCCGGGAGCGGACGGGAAATGTGAAGCGGGCATTTTCGCGGCCAGTGGCGGGCAGGCGTTGGGCTACAGCCCGGAAATGTCCGCAGCGAAATGTGTGCGGACGCGGGAGGCTTCCAGCGGACCGCCGTGGCCGAGATAAATCGTCTTCGCGCCGCGGTCGAGCAGCTTGCGAATGCTGCCACGGAGCTGGCCGAGATCCTCGGCGAAGTAGTGGTAGCCGGGATCGAACGGGTGAACGGCGCCGCCGAGCGAGCCGCCCATCATCAGGTCGCCGGCAATGGCGCGGCCGTCGTCGAAGAGAATGCTAATGGAGCCCGGGGTGTGTCCCGGGGTGTGCACGACAGTAGCGGGCAGGCCGTATTCACGCAGTGAAAATCCCTCCTCGATCTGGAGGTCGGGCTCGACGGCTGGAAACTTCGGATCGAGAAAGAGCGCCAGCAGGCGGCTCGAAAACCGCAGAGGCACAAGAGGCCGGGAATCGCCGGCGCGAAGCTTCGGGGCGTCCGCGGCATGAACGGCGGCGGGAACGCGCAGGCGGGACTTGAGGGCACGGGTGCTTCCCGCGTGGTCCGTGTGGCCGTGAGTGTGGAGGAGCAGAGCGATGCTCTCGGGCGCGAGGTTGAAGCGCCGCAGCCCGCGGAGGATGCTCTCTTCCTCTCCGGCGCATCCCGTGTCCACCAGCACGGCACGGTCGCCTACCAACACGTAGGCCATGGAGATGCGCAACCGGATGGGATAAATCGCCGGATTCACGACCGCCCCCCGTCAGGAAGATGTTACGAACGAACAGCCGCCCAGGTTCACACAGACCCCGAATGCGCCGACAGCAATGCGGCTACAGGATTAGACTGCGGGGAAAGGGATTCGAGTCGCGGGAAGAAAAAAGAAGAAGGAGATGCTAAACGGGCCCAGCCCAAAATCCCCTCTTTAAAAGGGATCCTCCGCCTAGCATCTCCTCTGTGGGAGGGATAGCATCTGGAATGCCGCGACTAAGGCATTTGTTTTCAGCGGCATCTAGAATTCCACAGAGCAATAATTGCACGCGGCAGGTAAAAAGTCCGCGGACAGTACCAGTACCTGTCCGAATTATCTGGAAGACCCTGCCCGGCCGCTACTGGTGAGCGACCTCCGGCTCAGGAATGGCGCAGGGCCTCGAGGGCATCGACGGCGGCCGCGCGGCGCGCGGGCAGCGAACAGGCAGCCACCGTGAGCACCAAGAGCACGAGAGCCGCGGCCACAATCAGGCCCATCTCGAGGGGATGGACTTCGCGAAGGAATCCGGCAAGCGCGCGGTTGAGAGCAATGGCAGCCGGACCACCGATGAGCAGACCGGCAGCGGCCAGGCCCAAGCCGCGACGAAGGACGAGAGCGAGGATGTTCGTCCTGGATGCGCCGAGAGCGAGGCGGACGCCAATTTCCTGAGTGCGCTGGGCCACGGCGAAGGCCATCACGCCGTAGATGCCGAGCGCGGCGAGAAGCAATCCGAAGGCGCCGAATGCGGTCATGATTCGGGAGCCCATGCGATCGCGCTCGAGGGAGCGGGAATAGAAGCGGTTCATGGCGGAAACATCGAAGGGAGCGAGCGAGCCGTCGACGCGCCAGATGGCACGATCGATGGAATGAGCCAAGGCGGAAGGATCGCCCTCGGTGCGCACCATCAGATAGAAGCTGTCGGCATCAGCGCCTTCCGGCTGCTGCAGGTAAGGCAAATACCAAGTCTCCGTGGGGTCGCCGGGATCGACGTCATCGTGGACGTTGCCCACCACGCCCACGACGGTGAGCCATGGAGCGTTGGCGCGAACCCGCCGGATGCGTTTCCCGATGGGATCCTGATTCGGCCAGAATCGCGCGGCCATCTGCCGGCTGACGATGGCCACCCGCTGGCCGTGCTCGTCGTCCTGAGGCGTGAAGCTCCGGCCGCGAACAAGGGGAATGCCCATGGCCTCGAGCAAACCCGGGCTCACAAGACGGTGATTCACGCTTAAGCGCGCCTCTTCGCGGCTGGGTTCGAGCCCTTCCACGTCCACCGGAGCGATCCAATTGCCGCCGCCAAGAGGGTTGACGGTGGTGGCGCCGGCGGCGCGGACTCCGGGGACAGCGCGGACCTGCTCCAGGACCTGAGACAACAGGCGGCTGCGCGACTGGCCGCGTGGATAGTCCGCGAGAGACGGAGTGATGGTCATGGAGAGCAGGTTGCGGGATTCGAATCCCAGGTCGAGATGCTGGAGCCGTTCGAAGTTGCGAAGCATGAGGCCGGCGCCGGCGAGGAGCACCAAGGCGAGCGCGGTCTCCGCCACCACAAAACCGCTGAGCAGCCGCGGGACCCGGCGTCCCGTGCCGCCGGAGCGCCCGCCCTCACTGAGAGCGGCACTGGGATCGCTGCGGGCGGCGCCGAAGGCCGGAGCGGCTCCGGCGAGCCCGCCGGCGACGAGCGAAGCCATTAGAGCAAAACCCAGAACGCGGTAATCCAACTGAGGCGTGGCCATGCCCAGCTGACGGCTGATGTTCGATGGAATCAGAGAGACGGTGTAACGATTCAGCCAAACGGAAAGGAGCACGCCGCAGCCGCATCCCAGGATCGCGAGAAGGATGCATTCCGCGAGAACCTGCTGGAACTGGCGAGTGCGGCTCGCGCCGAGCGCGGCACGAACGGCGAACTCACGGCTGCGCGCGGCCGAGCGAGCCAGGAGCAGATTGGCCACGTTGACGCAGGAGAGCAGGAGGAGGAATCCGACCACGGAAAGCAGAGCGAGCAAAGTGCCCTGCTGGTTTCCGGTGAGATTCTCGCGCAGGGTGATGCTGGCGAGGGCGTAGCCGGGGAGCGTCTCCGGATATTGCTGCTTGATGCGCGCGGTGGAAGCCTCGAGCGAGGCCAGGACCTGCGCGCTGCTGAGGCCGTCCTTGATCCGCGCGAAGACAGCGAATTCCATTGCGCGGTCGGCCGGGTTCACCACGATGGGAAGCCAGACCTCGGCGTCGTAGGGAAAGTTGAATCCCTGAGGGAGCACGCCGATGATCGAGTAGGAGTTGTTTCCCAGGCGTATCGGTGAGCCGAGGACGGAGGCTGCTCCTCCGAAGCGCCGCTGCCACAAGGAGTAACTGATGAGCGCCGAAGTGCTCGACTGGCCTTCGCGCTCTTCTTCCGGCGTGAAGTCGCGGCCGAGGATGGGTTGGACGTGGAGAGTTTCGTGCCATCCGGTGGAGCGAAAGATGACGGAGAGGCGCTCGGGAGCGTCGCCGCCGGTGAGCGTCATATCCTCGCCGCGCAGGGCCACCATGCTGGAGAAGGCCGAGTTCGTTTGCTGAAGAGTGACGAAATTCTGGCTGTGCATTCCGTAGGTACGCCGATGCCCGTCGGGCCCCTGGAGAGAATCGAGCAGGCGGAGGACGCGGTCCGGCCGCGGAAAAGGGAGCGGGGAGAGAAAAACGGTATCGACCAGGCTGAAGATGGCGGTGTTGCCGCCGATCCCGAGCGCCAGAGTGAGAACGACCACGACGGCAAACGAGGGGTTCTTCCCGTGTACACGCAGGGCATGGCGCAGGTCCTGCCATAGCGAGGTCATGAGCACGCCTCCAAGGAGATGGGCGATTGTGGAGCACACCGGACGCCAGCGGGGCGAAGCTAAAGATTTGAGAATCAACGAGGTGGCGCGGCCGAAGGGGTTCGGCTGGCCGCTTTCGGGACTCCACCGTCGCGGAAACGCACAATCGGCTGCCGCTCGGATGGCCAAGGCTCGATGGCGCGGCCGTCCGGGACAGCCCCTAAATCACCCGGGCCACGGCGGGAATCCGGCGCAAAGCGGCGGTGGCGCCCCAACTGAAGAGCACGGTGCCGATGATGGCGACAATGCCTTTTGCGAGAGCGGGCAGATGCGCGCCCAGCAGCGCGAACTGCATCCAGTTGGCGAAGACGTAATGCAGGAGGTACATCCCGTAGGCGTTGTCGCGAAGGCTGTCGAACACCGGACGCGGGCGGCGCGCGAAGCGGACAAAAACGGAGATGCACGCCAGGCACGACGCAGCGCAGGCCATGGCAAACGCGGCGCCGCCGATCAGGCCCCAGCGAACCGGATGATTCGGCGTGGAGATGGCCACGAGAAAAACCACGATCAGCACGGCGAGCAGGAAGGGAGCGAGGTTCACCCACCAGACCCAGCGGCGAGCCAGTTTGCCGTCGGGCGCGAAAAGTCCGCGCGAGACGCCGGAAGCACCGAGCGCTACGCCGAAGAGGAAATACGCGAGGTAATGGAAGATGCGGCTGGTCTGGAAAAAGAAGGGTCCGAATTCAGTCCATCGAAACGGGTCGAAAAGGAACGCCATGGGCAGGTACACGGCGGCGGAAACCGCCGCGAGGAACGCGAAAAACAGTGCGGGGCGCGCGGCAAGGCTCGTCAGCCGCTCCGCCGCGCGGCAGGTCCATCGCGGCGCGACGAGGAGGAGACCCGCGGCAACACAATCAAACGCCAGGAGCACCCAAACAAACCAGGCCGGTCCGGCCGGCCACGATCCCAGTGCGCGCCACTGCTGCCAGTAGCCAGTCAGGCCGCGCCCGCCCGTCTGGAGATACGCGGGGTAGTACGCGACGGGAGCGATGACTGCGGCGGCCACGAGGAAAGGCAGCCCCAGCCGCAGCATCCGGCCGCGGAGAAATCCGCCGGCGCCTTTCCGGCCGATGCTGCTCGAGACGAACAGGCCGGAGATGAAAAACATGAGGGCCATGAAGTAGACGTCGTTGAATGAGGTGAACAGGCCGAATCCGCCCCATTTGCCGCTGTCCAAGACGGGGAAGGCCTGCCAGAGGCGAGGCCGGGCAACGAGAGTTGCGGGCACCACGGCGCCGAAGGGCACGTAGGCCAGCACGGCGTGGTGCGCGAGGACCAACAGGGTGACAAAAGCGCGAAGGTAGCCGATCGCCAGGCTGTATGCCGGGCGCGGCTGCGGAGAAATCGAAACCGCCACGCGCGTTTCGATCGCCGGCGCGACCGGCGCAGCTTCCACGAGACTCATAGGTCCTCCTGGAAGCGAGTTTCGGGCAGCATTCCACGCCCGGATAGCGGAAATTGACCAAGAGCAGAAAGGATTTGACGAACCGCGGGATGCGGCGGACGAACGGCAGCGCTCCTCACTCCGGCGGAGGAGCCGCGCGGCCCGGACCTAGAAGGGATTGGCGGTGAGAGCTTTCAATTTTTCGTGATAGCTCCGCCCGGACTGGAGACGAACTCCATTTTCCAGCGTCAGCACATATTCGCCGTTGACGCCCGGCTGCATTTCCCGGATGCGTGTGACATTCACGAGAATGGAGCGGTGAATGCGGAGGAAGATGTCGGGGTCGAGCGACCGCTCCAGAGTATTCATGGGCACGTGGAGCAGGTGATTGGCCTTTCCGCAGTGGAGCTGGACGTAATTTTCGGCGGCCTCGATCCAGTCCACCTCGGCGACGTCGACGAAAACGGTCTTGCCCGCGGAGCGCACGGCGAGGCGCTTCATCCTGCGGCGGGGCGAAACGATGGTCTCCAGCAGGCCGATGATGCGCTGGTTCTCCTGCTGCCCGGGCCGGGCGGCGAGGCGGGCCTTGGCGCGTTCGAGCGCCTGCGCAAACCTTTCCTGCGAGACCGGTTTGAGCAAGTAGTCGAGTGCGTTGATTTCGAAGGCCTGGATGGCGTGGTGGTCGTGTGCGGTGACGAAAATGACGGCGGGCATGCGCTCCGCGCCGATCTCCTCGATGACTTCGAAGCCGTCCATCTCCGGCATCTGCACGTCGAGAAAGACGAGGTCGGGACGAGCATGGCGGATGGCGTCCACGGCCTCGCGGCCGTTTCTTGCCTCGGCGATAGAGGCGACCGCCGGATCCGTAGCGAGCCACATGCGCAATCCCTGGCGCGCGAGCGGCTCGTCGTCAACGATCAGCGTCGTGAAGCGCATGGGTTTCCGCCACTTCGCGTTCCGCGGGGGATTCGAGCTCGCGGTAGGGCAGCGAGATGGTGACGACCGCGCCTCCGTGCTCCCCGTTGCGGAGGGTCAGTTCCGCGGCGTCGCCGTAAAGCTGGCGGAGGCGCGCGCGGGTATTGCTCAGGCCGATTCCCGGCAGTTCCGCCGGAAGGAGGGCGCCGAATCCGGGCCCATCGTCGGAGAC
Organism: Patescibacteria group bacterium; assembly: GCA_035541255.1. Taxonomy (GTDB): domain Bacteria; phylum Acidobacteriota; class Terriglobia; order Acidiferrales; family UBA7541; genus JOPF136. The sequence goes on from DATKNR010000097.1 coordinate 9,426, forward strand.
GGTCAGTTCGACGCGTCCGTTTGCGCGCGCCGCGCGGATTGCGATGCGGCCGGCGGCCTCGTGTTTCGCGAGACCGTGCCGGATGGCGTTTTCCACGATGGGCTGCAAACCCATCTGGGGCACGGCGGCGCAGAGCACCGCCGGGTCCGCGGCGATATCGACGCGGAGCCGATCCGCGAAGCGCACCTGTTCGATGGAAAGATAGAGCTTGAGGTATTCCAGCTCGCGCCGCAGGGACACTTCCTGCGCCTCCACGTCTTCCAGCACGCAGCGGAGCAGGTCGCCGAGGCGCGCGAGCATTTCCTCCGCCTGCCGTCCTTTCTGCTGGCGGACGAGGACCATGATGGCGTTGAGTGTGTTGAAGAGAAAATGGGGCTGGAGTTGCATTTTCAGCGCGCTGAGGCGGGCGCGGGCGAGCTGCGTTTCCAGCTCGGAGGCGTGGAGTTCGAGGCGAAGGGCCTGCTGCTGGCGCTCCCGGAACCCGTTGTAGTAGCGGAAGCCGGCCTGGATGCCCAGGATGGTGAAATAGGTGAGGATGCCCTGGTGAAACCCGATGAGAGCCAGAAAGAAAAAGGTCGGGGCGAATCCGGTCATCAGCGCCGGGAACATGCCCAGACGGAAGAGGATCATGCTTTCCAGCGAGAGCTGCACGAGCGCGACGACGACGCTGAGAGCCATGTGCAGCAACGCGCGGCGGACCCAGTGATTGCGCTCGATGGCGAAACGGCGACCCAGCCAGAGAATTGCGGGAGTGATCAGCGTCCACAGCGAGATGCCGACCATCCAGGAGGTGAGGTAATGCCACCAGGGAGTGGGCTCGCCGGAGACAAGTTTGCGGGCCATGTCCTGGCTGAACAGAAACAGGCCGACACCCATCCATACCAGAAAATAAAGACCCAGATTCCGGAGCGCCCGGAGCATGACGCCCTCCACTCGCCCCGTAGAGTACCTCAGACAGCCCCGGGGAGGCCGCAATCTCGTGCAGGACGGGGCCAAAGCTGCGGCGGCAGGAGCTTCGCGGCCGCGGAATTCGACGAGTTGACCGGTTCCGCGCTGATTGCTACTGTGGAAGGTTGCACCGGTCCCTCAAACTCCTTCTGAGGGCGCTGTACGTTCGCCGGATGCGCGTTTCACCGTAAAAACCATGGGCCTCCAAAAGATCGTCGTCCAAGGGGCGCGCCAGCACAATCTGAAAAACGTGAGCCTGGAAATCCCGCGCGACACGCTGACGGTAGTGACCGGACCGTCCGGATCGGGCAAATCGTCGCTGGCGTTCGACACGATTTACGCGGAAGGGCAGCGGCGGTATGTGGAGACGCTGTCGGCCTATGCGCGGCAGTTCCTGGACCAGATGGAGCGGCCGGATGTGGACGCGATCGACGGGCTGTCGCCGGCGATCTCGATCGAGCAGAAGACGACGACGCGATCGCCGCGGTCCACGGTCGGCACGATCACCGAAATCTACGATTACCTGCGCGTGCTGTACAGCTCGGTGGGACTGCCACATTGTCCGAAATGCGGGAAGCCCATCGCGCGGCAATCCACCGAACAAATCGTGCAGGCCATCCTGGCGCTGAAGCCGGAGGACCGGATCATGATCCTGGCGCCGGTGGTGCGCGGGCGGAAGGGCGAATACAAGAAAGAGCTGGAAGGATTCGCGCGACAGGGATACGTGCGCGCGCGAATAGACGGCGAACTCGCCAGCCTGGACGAAGAAATCCGCCTGGACAAACGGAAGAACCACACGATCGAGGTGGTGATCGACCGGCTGCTGGTGAAACCCGGAATCGCCAAACGGCTGGAACAGTCGGTGGAAGCGGCGCTGAAACTGGCCGGCGGGCTGGTGACGGTGGCGATTGTGGGCGGCGCCGAACAAATATATTCCGAAAAGCTGGCGTGCCCGGACTGCGGGACGTCAGTGCCGCAACTGGAGCCGCGTTCGTTCAGCTTCAATTCGCCATACGGGGCGTGCCCGGAATGCACGGGGCTGGGCTCGAAGTACGATTTCGATCCCTCGAAAGTGATCGTGGACTGGTCGAAGCCGATCCTGGAGGGGGCGCTGGGACCGGGAGCGGGATCGGTGTACCTGCAACGGACGCTGAAGCTGGCGGCGGTGGCGCACGAGTTTTCGCTGGAGACGCCGTTCGAAAAACTGCCGCGGCCGGTGCAGTTCCTGATTCTCTACGGCAATCCGCCGAAAGGAGTGCCGCCGGGCGCGCCGGCGGTGCGTCCCCGGCCGGGACTGCATTTCCCCGGCGTGCTGGAAGTGTTGCGGCGCAGCTACGAGGAATCGACTTCGGAGAATTACCAGGAATGGCTGCTGGAATACATGTCGCCGACACCGTGCGCGGCGTGCGGGCAGCGGCGGCTGCGGCCGGAAAGCCTGGCGGTGCGCGTGGGGGGAATGACGATCGCGGAGTTCACGGCCAAGCCGCTGGGGGGAGCGCGCGAAGCGGTGGACCGAATTCAGTCGCAGCTCACGCCGAGGCAGCGCGAAATTGCCGGGCGGCTGCTGGAAGAAATCGCGGAGCGGCTGGATTTTCTGCTGGCTGTGGGGCTGGGGTATTTGAGTCTGGACCGTTCGGCGGCGACGCTATCGGGCGGGGAAGCACAGCGCATCCGGCTGGCGACGCAGATCGGGTCGAAGCTTCGCGGGGTGCTCTACGTGCTGGACGAGCCGTCGATCGGGCTGCACGCGCGGGACAATTCGCGGCTGCTTTCGACGCTCGAACAGCTTCGGAATCTCGGCAACACGGTGCTGGTGGTGGAGCACGACGAGGAAACGATCCGGCGAGCGGACTACGTGGTGGACCTGGGACCGGGAGCGGGGAGCCACGGGGGGGACGTGGTGGCAATCGGCGCGCCACCAGTGATCGCGGCTTCGGAGGCTTCGCTGACGGGACGGTATCTGGCGGGCGCACTGACGATCCCGGTGCCGGAGCGGAGGCGGCCGTCGAACGGGAAGGCCATCACGGTGCTGGGGGCGCACGCCAACAACCTGAAGAACATCGACGTGAGTTTTCCGCTGGGGCTGCTGGTGCTGGTGACGGGGGTATCCGGGTCGGGAAAATCCACGCTGGTGAACGACATCCTGTACACCACGCTGGCGGCAAAACTCTACCGGTCGACGCAGCAGCCGGGGGCGCACCGTGCGGTGCTGGGAGTGGAGCACATCGACAAAATCGTGCGCATCGATCAGACGCCGATCGGGCGGACGCCGCGGTCGAATCCGGCGACGTACACCGGGGTGTTCACGCCGCTGCGCGAAATCTTCGCGATGCTGCCGGAGTCGCGCGAACGCGGGTACCGGCCGGGGCGGTTCAGCTTCAACGTGAAAGGCGGGCGGTGCGAGGCGTGCCAGGGCGACGGGCTGCGGCGGATCGAAATGAACTTCCTGCCCGACGTATTCGTGACCTGCGAAATCTGCCGGGGACGGCGATACAACTCGGAGACGCTGGCGGTGCGTTACAAAGGCCACTCGATCGCGGACCTGCTGGAAATGTCGGTGGAAGAAGCGAACCGGGTGCTGGAAAACATCCCGCAGGTGAGGCAGAAACTGCAAACGCTGGTGGACGTGGGCCTGGGTTACGTGAAACTGGGACAGCCGGCCACGACGCTCTCCGGGGGCGAGGCGCAGCGGATCAAACTGGCGCGCGAGCTATCGCGGCGGCAAACGGGACGGACACTGTATCTGCTGGACGAACCGACGACGGGACTACACTTCGACGACGTGAAAAAACTTCTGCACGTGCTGAACCGGCTGGTGGACCTGGGCAATTCCGTGATCGTAATCGAACACCATCTGGACGTCATCAAACAGGCGGACTGGATCCTGGACCTGGGGCCTGAGGGCGGAGAAGAGGGTGGCCGAATCGTCGCTCAGGGAACGCCTGAGCAGGTGGCGCGCTCCCGAAAATCCTATACTGGGGCGGTGCTCGCGCGAGTTCTGGGAGGAGCGAACTCCGGCGAAGGCGCGCGAACGGGCCGGGAAAGGAGGCAGGGCAACGGAACCGAAAAGTAATCCCGCACCGGCCACCCAGCCGCCGACCTGCCCGCACTGCGGCCGCGTACTGCCTGCGGGACTGAAGGAATGCCCGGATTGTTCGGGGCGGTGGCACATCAGCGGATCGCGGCAAACCGTGGTGCTCCTCAGTTTGCTGTGCCTGGCCGCCCTGTTCTTTTTTGTGGGCTTCGTTACGCGGAAATTCCGGAAAACCGAGGAACAGATGGCGCAGCAGTGGTACGAGCGCGGGGCGGCGGAGTTGATGGCCGGCCATGCGGAAGCCGCGCTCGATCCCCTGCGCACGGCGCTGGTCTATTCGAGGGAGAAGCCGGACTACGAACTGAAGCTGGCGCAGGCGCTCGTCGCCGGAGGACATTACTCAGAAGCCCAGACCTATCTGCTGGCGCTGTGGGACCGGCAGCCGGGGAGCGCCACGGTGAATCTCGAACTCGCGCGGCTGGCGGCGCGGAGCGGCAACGACGCGGACGCCATGCGGTACTACGAGGCCAGCATCTACGGCGCTTGGGAATCGAATGGAGAGGAGAAGCGGCGCGCGGCCCGCCTGGAGCTGATTGACTTCCTGGCCGCACATGGGCGGCAAGCGGAAGCGCTGGCGGAAACGATCACGCTTTCCGCCAACCTGCCGCCGGATCCCGCGCTCTATAACCGCACCGGCGAACTCTTTCTGATCGAAAAAAACTACGACCGCGCCCTGGCACAGTTCCGCGCCGCGCTTCAACTGGATCCGCACAATGCCGATGCGCTGACGGGGGCGGGGCGAGCGGCATATGAGAGCGGCGATTACCCGGTGGCGGAGCGCTACCTGGAGCGTGCGAACCGCGCCGCGCCCGGGAACCAGTCCACCAGCGAGCTCCTGGCCGTGGTTCGTGGCGTATTGGCGCTCAACCCGGAAGCGCCCGGCCTTTCGGCGCAGGCGCGCGCGGCGCGGGCCCAACACAATTTCGAGCTGGCGCAGGCACGGCTGGCAGATTGTCCGGCTCCGCCCGGCAGCCGCCCGGACGCGCCGCTGATTGTGCTATCCGCGCAGGCGAAGACGCTCGAACCAAAACTGCGGAAAAACCGGTTGGCGCGCGACTTGGATCTATTCAACCAGACGGTGGAGTTCTCGTTCCAGGCGGAGCAGGCCGCGCGCGCCGTGTGCGGGATCGGCTCGGTGGAAGACCGGGCGCTCGTGCTGCTGGCCCGGCGGCGGGAAAGCGGCAAGCAATGAGCGAGGCCGCCACAGCCGCGCCCAGCGCCGCGCAGGGGCGCGTGCGCGCGTGGCTCAGCCACCTGGCTTCCGGACGGCTGGTATCCGAGGACCAATTCTTTTTCTTTCTTTCAATCGTGATCGGATTGTTCGGCGGGCTGAGCGTGGTGTGTTTTCAACTGGCGATCGATTCCACAAGGTTCTGGCTGCTGGGGTCGTCGCTGCGTCCGCCGGCACTTCGAGTGCTATTGGCTCCGACGCTGGCGGGACTGGTGGTGGCGGTGCTGGTGCTGCGGCTGTTCCCCCGGGTGCGTGGCAGCGGCGTGAACCAGACGAAAGCCGCGGTGTACATCTTTGACGGGCGCATCCCGTTCAACACCGTGATCGGAAAATTCATCACGTGCGCGCTGGGAATCGGCGCGGGACATTCGCTGGGGCCCGAGGATCCTTCGTTGCAAATCGGCGCCGGAATCGCCTCCGCCCTGGGCCGGAGAATGCAGCTGTCGCGGGAAAAGGTGCGGCTGATTGCACCGGTTGGCGCCGCGGCCGGACTGGCCGCGGCATTCAACGCGCCGATTTCCGCGGTGCTGTTCACGATCGAGGAAGTAATCGGCAACTGGAGCGCGGGAGTGCTTGGCGCCGTGGTCGTGTCGGCGGTGGCGAGCGTGACGGTGGAGCGCTGGTTCATGGGCGACGAGCCGCTGTTCCGGATTCCGGCGTATCACTTCCGCAATCCTTCCGAGCTGCTGGCCTACGTTGTGCTGGGAATCCTGGGCGGATACTTTTCCGTATTTTTTCTGAAGCTGGTGCTGGTGCTGCGCCCGCGGTTGAAGAGCCTGCCGCCGTGGACGCAGTACGCGCAGCCGGCGGCCGCCGGCTTTCTCATCGGGCTGATCGGGCTGGGCTTTCCCCAGGTGATGGGCGCGGGATACGGCTATATGGACCAGGCGATGCACGGACAATTCGCGTGGCATCTGCTGCTGCTGCTGGCGGTGCTGAAACTGGCGAGCACGACGCTGAGTTTTGTGAGCGGAACTCCGGGCGGGCTGTTCGCACCGGTGCTGTTCATGGGGGCGATGCTGGGCGGGGGAGTGGGAGGAATGGTGGGCGGCCTGGAGCGGCACTTCTTCCACCTCCAGATTCACTCGGTGGGGCCCTACGCGCTGGTGGGAATGGGAGTGCTCTTCGCCGGAATTCTGCGTGCGCCGATGACCTCGATTTTCATGATCGTGGAGCTGACGGGCGACTATTCGGTGATCGTGCCGGTGATGATTTCGAACGCCTTCGCCTATCTCATATCGCGGCGGCACCAGAAAGTATCGCTGTTCGACGAACTCTCGCAGCAGGACGGGCTGAATCTGCCGTCGATGGAAGAGCGGCGGGAAGAAACGCCGCTGCGCGCGGAAAACGCCATGCGCGCCTTTGCCGCGCCTGTCCTTTCCGCGCAGGACACGGTTGCCGCCGCCCGGGAACTGGTGCAGGGAACCACGGAAGCGCAACTGCTGGTGCGGGGAGATTTTGGCTGGGGCAGCTTCCCGCGGACGGCGCTGGACTCCGCGGGTGCGAAGCTGGGGGACGACGCGCTGGTCGGCTCGCTATGCACGGCGCGGCATTTGCCCACACTGCATCCGGACGAACCATTGGAAACCGCTCTCAGCCTGCTGGAAGACCGGCCCGTCCTCCCCGTGGTGCGCCGCACGGATCACGGCATGCTGCAGGGAGTGCTGGGCCTGCAGGAAATTCTGCAAGCCTACCGGCGCAGGGAAGAACAAGAACACGGATGACATAACCGCCGTGGCGCGGCGCCGGTGATTGCCTCACGGCGCCTGCGGCGCTAGAGTGCTTCCCATCGTCATGAGCATTTACCGCATAGCGCCGATTTCGCTCGCTGGAATCCGCACCTACCCTCTGGCCAAGCGGCCTGGCAAAGTGAACGTGCGCGAATTCGCGCGGCCTTACCGCCGAGGCGGGGGAATTCCGGGGTGGCTTGAATCGCTACCTCAAATTCTCGCGGCCGAAAAGTTTCGCGCTGTCGTAGGCGCCGTGTCCGCCGCGGGACGGAAGGGACGGCCCGTGCTGTGGGGAATCGGCGGGCACGTGATCAAAGTGGGGCTCGCGCCGGTGCTGATCGACCTCATGCGACGCGGATGGGTGGCCGGAGTGGCCATGAACGGCGCGGCGCTGGTACACGATTTTGAAATCGCCATGGTGGGACGCACGTCCGAGGAAGTTCCGGAGGTTCTGGGCAGCGGGCGATTCGGGATGGCGCACGAGACCGGGCTGTACCTGAACGAGGCGGCGGTGGGCGCGGCGCGAAGCGGAATCGGGCTGGGCGAGGCCGCGGGAAAGCTGCTGTCGAACCGCAGGCTTCGCGCGAAGTATCCGGAGGAGAGCCTGCTGGTGGCCGCATACCGCGGCGGCGTTCCCGTGACGGTGCATGTGGCCATCGGCACGGACACACCGCATATGCATCCGGCGGCGGACGGAGGGGCGCTGGGCGAGGCCACGCACCATGATTTCCGGCTGTTCTGCGCACTGGTGAAGGGCATGCAACCCGGCGGTGCGTACCTGAACTGGGGATCAGCGGTGATTCTGCCGGAAATATTTCTGAAGGCTGTTTCCGTGGTGCGAAACCTCGGGACGAAGCTGGCGCCGATTACCACGGCGAATTTTGATTTTCTGCAGCACTACCGGCCGGTGGAAAACGTGGTGCGGCGGCCTACGGCCGCGCCGGGATCGCGCGGATATGCCATCACCGGACATCACGAGCTGATGCTGCCGCTGTTCGCCGCCGCGCTCATCGAGTCGGGCGGCCCGCCACGGCGGGCAGGCCTGCCGCGCCGGAATCCGCGCCGGAAACGATGAGCGGCGACTCCACTCCTCCGCTCCCACCCATCGAGAGCCCGCCGCCGGAGTCCATGGGCGAGCCTCCCGCTCCGCTCACTCCGCCCCGAACTCCGATTCCGGCGGATCTGGACACGCCGTGGGACAAGGCGGATGTGGTGATTTTTTTCGCGTTCGGGCTGCTGATGCTCTTTTTGATATCCAGCATTTTTTCGGCGCTGGCGGTGGCTTACTTACACGTCCCCGTGAATCAGGTGGTGAAGTTCGGCGCGACGAATGCCGGATTCGTGGTCTCGCGCCAGGTGGTGTGGTTCGGATGCCTGCTGGTCTATCTGTACGCGGTGATCCGGCGCAGGACGGCGGAACCCTTCTGGCGAGCGATTGGCTGGCGAAAATTGCGGCTGGGAGAAGCGGGTGGCGCGATTCTGGTGCCGGCGTTTCTGCTGGGCGGGGCAATGCTGGCGCTAGGAGCCGACCTATCGAGTTTTCTCTATAAGACGACGAAAGAGCTGCCCATCGAGGCTTTGTACTCCACGCGGCGAGGGTTGGAATACGTGATGGCGTTCGGAATCCTGGTCGCACCGCTGGTGGAGGAGACGGTGTTCCGTGGATTCGTATATCCGGTGCTGGCGAGAAGATTCGGAATCTTCCTGGGGATCACGTTGACCGGAGCGCTGTTCGGGCTGGTTCACATGCCGCAACTGTGGGGCGGCTGGGGACAGATAGCAACCCTCCTGGTCGTGGGTATCGTGCTGACGGCGGCGCGGGCGGCGGGCCATTCCGTGCTGGCGAGCTACCTGATGCACCTGGGATACAACGGATTCCTGTTTGCGGGAATTTTCATGACTCCAGAGGCGCTGCGGACCTTGCACCCGTAAAGGCTATCCGGCCCCGTTGAAGCGCCGGAGGCAAAACCCCTTCTGCGGAAAAGGCGGGTTCCTCACCGCGCAAGAACCGCGGGGATTCGGAATGACAGCAGCGCGTGCGGGCCTCGAGACCAGCGAGGTCAACAGAGGAGGAGTGTTTCCAGCCGCGGGCGGCGAGAATCGTGACCAGATTGTTGCGCAGAAGAGAGAAAGCCCACGGCCAGGAAAGCGCTGACCGTGGCTAGCGATTATTCGAGAGGGAGGCGAGGGATTCTGTGTAGGGCGGGCGGGCGATGCCGCGTTCGGTGATGATGGCAGTGATGTAGCGCGAGGGAGTGACGTCGAAGGCGAAATGCGCCGCCGGCACGTCCGGCGCGATGCGCACTCCCCGGATATGCGTGACCTCCTCGGGAGCGCGCTCCTCAATGGGGATGGCATCCCCCGAGGGAAGCGAGAGGTCGAGGGTCGAGATGGGCGCGGCCACGTAAAAGGCCACATCATGCTCGCGCGCCAGAACGGCCATCTGGTAAGTGCCGATCTTGTTGGCGGTATCGCCATTGGCGGCGATGCGGTCCGCGCCGACGACGATGGCGCGCACATCCTCGGTCTTGAGGCAGTGGCCCACCATGTTGTCGGTAATGAGCTTCAGAGGAATGCCGGCCTGCTGGAGTTCCCAGGCGGTGAGGCGTGCGCCCTGGAGGTAAGGACGCGTCTCGGGCACGAAAACTTCGAGTTCGTGTCCTTCAAAGACGGCCATGCGGATGACGCCGAGGGCGGTGCCGATGCCCGCGGTGGCGAGAGCGCCGGCGTTGCACTGCGTCATGACGCGGCCGGAGCGGGGCAGGAGCGGCGCGCCGTGGCGGCCAATGGCCTCATCGTGTTCGCGCTTTTCCCGGTGAACGAGCTGGGCCTCAAGGACCATGGCGTGGCGGACGTCTTCCACGCTGGCGGCCGCCGCGGCGCAGGCCTCCGCAAATTTGACGCGCATGCGGGAAATCGCCCAGAAGAGGTCGACGGCGGTGGGCCGCGTTTTCGAAAGCTCGTCGCAGATGGCATCGAACTCGGCGCGCAATTCGTCGAGGGAGCGCGCCGTGGAGTGGAGCACGCCGATTGCCGCGCCCATGGCGGCAGCGACGCCGATGGCGGGGGCGCCGCGGATTTCCATGTCGCGGATGGCGCGAGCGATGTGCAGGTAGTCCGTGTACGTGTTGCGTACTTCGTGTTCGGGGAGCAGGCGCTGATCGAGCACCACGACGCCGCTGCGGGTCCACTCGATGGGCTGCGCGGCGTGAATGGCCCGTTGGGAGGCCTGTTCCATATGCGGTCTATTGTAAACCAGGCGGCCGCGCCGGGCGCGGAAACAGCCGGCTAGGCGCGAGCCGCAGTGGGGGACGGGCGGGCGCCGAACTTCTGCGTGCAGAAGCCGACAATCGTACCGACCAGGCCACCCGGAAGCATGATTTCGAAGTAGTAGCCGTGCTGCATGTAGGCCACGCCGAACGCGAGCAGCAAGCCCACGCCGAGGCCGAAGATGATCCCGAGGGCCAGCGAGTTCACGAGGCGCGCGAAAACTCCGATCAAGGCACCGGCGATCAGGCCTTTAATCGTTGAGCCGATCATGATGCCCAGAATCTCGTTGCGAACGGCCGGAGTGAACCAGGCCGTGGCGCCGTCGAAGATGCCCAGTACGGTTCCCAGGATGATGCCGAGCAGGATTTTGTTCATTGGCCGCCTCCCGCGGCGCAGAAGCGCCGCACGGTAGTTCCTTACACCGAGCCGCGGAAATCCTTTAAGGCCGGGAGAAGAGAATCAGAATGATTCGGGCAAACAGATACGCTACCACCAGCCAGACGACAACCTGATTCCGGCGCACAAAGCGGCCGGCCCGGCGGAAAAGGGTATCTGGATAGGCTTCCAGCGGCAAGCCATCGAGGAAGCGGGCCACGTCCGCGGCGAGATTGGAGACGGAGGCATAGCGGAGGGCGGGATCGAGGCTCGTGGCTTTGGCGCAGACGGCGGCGACCGGCGCGGAAACCCGGGCGGGCTCGCCGAGCAGGAATTTGAGAATCATGCCGAGGGAAAACACATCGGTGCGGGCGTCGAGCGCGGCGGATTCGCCGCGAGACTGCTCGGGAGACATATAGCCGACCGTTCCGACGACGGCGCCATCGCGAGTGCCGGGCCGGGCGGGAACCGCGCCGGCGGAGGAGTCCACTTCGGAAGCGGAATCACCGGCGAGCGGGCGAAGGAGTTTGGCGACGCCCCAGTCGAGGACGAGCACTTCGCCGAAGGGGCCGATCATCACGTTTTCGGGTTTGAGGTCGCGATGGAGAATGCCGCGGCTGTGAGCAAAGGAAACGGCGTCACACAGCTTCTGGAAAATGCGGAGGCGGTCGGTGGTGGAATCGAGCGAGGCGGCGTGCTCGCGGAGGCTGCGGCCTTCGACGAACTTCATGGCGTAGAAGACGCGGCCGTCGGGCAGTGCGCCGGCGTCGTGGACGGGGACGATGCCCGGATGCTCAAGCTGGGCGAGGATGCGGGCTTCGCGAACGAGGCGGGCGGCAAGGTCGCCGGATTCATCCGGAACATCGACAACTTTCAAAGCGACGCGGCGGCCGAGAATTTGATCCTCGGCGAGAAAGACGACACCCATTCCGCCGCGGCCAATGCGATCGACGAGGCGGTAACGCGTGGCGGAGAGATCGGGCGATTCGGCGGCGAGGCGCAGGCGATCGAGCGCGGCATCGGAGAGCCAGGTCATTCGTGCGCCTCGGCCGAGCCGGGCGGATCGGCGCCGAGCAGGGCGCGGGCCTCGCGGCGGAACTCCTCGTCACTCGAGGTCATTTCGCGGATGAAATCGAGAACGATGCGGCGAAAGTCGCGGCGCGCGGCGGCGAGAAAGTTGGTGACGTCGGTGGGAGAAATGCGCAGATCGCGCGCGAGATCCTGATAGCTGGGGCGGCGATCGGGAGCATCGGGGAGCGCATCCTGAAGGTCGTAGCGCTCGAAAACCTGGAAGCAGACGGACTTGCCGCGAGCGGTAAGCTCGGCGCGAAGGCGTTCGACGCCGACGGTGAAGACGCTGCGGGCCCATTCGCGGTCAAAGAACTCGTCCATTTCCGGAGGGGCGGAGGGTTGCAGGCGGCTGAGCTCGCCATCGGCGGCGGCAAAATCGAGCGACAGCGGAGGCGAGCCGCCGCCACGCTTTTGGCGCTGACCGGCGCGATGGTGATTCGAGACGAGATTGTCCGCACAGGCGCGGAGAAAGGTGCGAAGGCGCGCGCGGCGGGGATCGAAGCTGCCGAGCCAATCCTTATCGAGCAGGCGGAAAAAAAAGTCCTGGGTCAAATCCTGCGCATCCTCGGGAGATTTACTCCAGCGGAGACGAATGTATTTGTAGATGGGTTTCCAGTAGGCGGCGAGGAGAGTGTCGAGGGCGCGGGAGCGTTCCGAGGAATCGCCGCTTCGCGCGGCGAGAATGGCGGACCAGCGCGTGAGAGGGAAACCACCGCGGGATGCTTCGCTATTTGGACTGCCGTCCACAGAGTATTGCCGCAGCCTAGCCGCGTCCTTTTCCGAGTGTACGACGCCGGAACGAAAGGGCAAGGTACAGCGGATCCATTCCTGGCGCAAAGGCGAGAGGCGCTGGAGAGTCAGCGCCTGCCGCATGCAAAGGCCTTCGGGCTGCCCCACGAGCGGGAGTGCAGGGGCAACCGAGAGGGCTCAGTTGGAGGGAGTGATGGCGAAATAGGCGCGCGGCCGGGGGCGAAAGCGAGCGAAGAAACCGAGCAGACGCTTCTGCCAGCCGTACTTGGCGTTGAGCAGATCGTCCGCGAGACGGGCTTCGTCGCCCTCGAGGATGCGCGCCGTAGCCTCAACCCAATCGCCCTTCAGCCTGCCACGCGCGTCGCAGGGAGCCACACGCACGCGGGGATTGTTGCGGATGCGCTTGACCTTTCCAGAGGCCGCTTCGGAATAGACATAGAGGATTCCGTCCCGCTCCGCAAACCAGACGGGTACAGCAACGCCCTGGCCACTTTTCCTGAACGACTCGAGGCTCATGTAGGACTGCCCGGAAAGAGGAGAGCGAGTGTTCGAAATCGGGGACACGCGGGGATTAAAAGAGAAGGAGAGTGACATCAGCCGTCACTCTCCCGCGGCAAACGTTAGAAGTTGTCCTTCGCGAGTTTGGCGACTTTCTTGGCGAAATCCTTGGTTGCGGCCAGGTTTTCCCCGTAAAAGCGCACTTTGCCCTCGATCGGTTGCTCCAGAAGCACGGTGCCGTCCTTTTTGGTGAAGCGGACATTGATTTTGATGGAGGTGGCACCCTTGACTGTGGTGACTTCCCGCTCCTTCTGGCTGCCGGCGGTAAAGGTGGCAGGAACGAGCGTCACGATCACCAGATCCGGGACACTCTCCGCTCTGCTGTCCCCGTCCCGATAGACTTTCTGGAACTTTTTGGTTGCCTCGAGCTCCAGAATGACGTGCTCGTAGGTGGCCACGCGGAAGTCTTCCGGAATGGTGAGCGTGGCCGAGGACTGCGTGCGGACCACCTGAACGGCGGAAGCGGAGAGCTTATGAGCCGCCTCTTGGGGGGGCGCCGCGTCCGCCGGAAGCGGCGCGAGCAATGGGATCACCAGGAGCAGAGACGCTCCGCACAGCACGGCTCGAAAACCTTTGGAAACTGCGGTTCCGTTGAAGCGCTTCATGGCTTCTGCTCCTTCGGTGCTTCCGGCTCCGGGGCGTGAGCGGTGACCTTAGCGCCCTGCGCAACCAGCGCATTCTTGACGGCAGTCGCTTGGCCCGCGGGGAACACCAATACGGCGCCGTGAAAGCCGCCGTTGGAATCGGTGTATTCGACGGTCATCACCTCGACCTCATGGGAAAAGAGGCTGAGGATCCGGCCGCCGCCGTAGGGAACCGCGCTCTTCACGGCTGTTCCCCCCAACCCGCTGATATCCTGCCGGCTTTCGTTGCCGAGGAAGATGTCCGTGATTTCCGGAATCTTGATCTGCACCTTGTTCTTGCCTTCGACGAAAGTCAGGGCGCCCTGGTAAACGCTTGCGGTGCCCTTGATTCCGGGTTTGATGCCTTCCAGGCCGATGACGCACTGTACGTCCGGAACCGCCACGGTGGAGTCCGCTGATTTCGCCTTGCTCGCCTGACCGGTCAGCACAAGCGGAGCAGAAAGAAGCAAGAGGCAGAGACCGAAGAGTGCGAAGGCCGGTTTGATGCGTGTACCAAAATGTTTCATAAGCCTTCCTTTTTCCGGGCAGGAGTGGAATTGCCGGACCCGCCCGAGCTGCGGAACGCCCGCACAACCGCCCCTGGCGGCGCTGCGGAGGCAGACACGGTAGCAGAGGAAAGCCGTTTGGGGAAGCGGAAATGGGCCCGTGGGGGACCGCAGAGCGCGGGGGACGCGGGACCCGGCTCAGCGCTGTTTCGCCTCGTTGTACACCAACTCCACGAACTTCTCGCGAATGTCGTAGGTGAAGAATTCCGCGGTGTTTTTGTCGCCGCCGGAGAATCTTTCCACGAACGGTTGCAGGTCCACGGCCTTCTTCACTTTGTCCAGCGGCACGTCGTGGTCCTGCCGGAGCTTCTCGTGCACCTGCGCCACCACAGACTTCATCATTTCCATCACCAGATGCAGATACGTCTTATCGCGCATGACTTCGCCATGGCCGGGCACGATTACGTCCGCGTCGAGGCGGTCGATTTTTTCCAGGGTCTCGATCCACTCGACGGGATAGCCATCGAAGGTGAACGGCACGGGGCTGACCAGCAGGTCGCCGCTCATCAGGATTTTCTCCTTCGGCAGATAGATGACCACGTCGCCGGCGGTATTGCCGCGGCCGAGGTGCATCACGCGGACTTCGCGGTTTCCGAGATCGATCCTCAGCTCGCGCTCGAAGGTCACCGTCGGCAGGACGAGCTCGAAGTCCTTGAGCGACGCGACAATGCGTTCGACCTGCTCCAGCCGCTGTTGCGCCTGCTTTCGCTTTTCCTCCGAGAGCGGCTGGCCGTCGTCCGTTTTGCCCGATTCGAGGCGCTTGGTGAGCTTCTCCCGCAGCGTCCCGGCCTGGCTGATGACTTCGCTCTTAAAATACGGCGACGTAGTCTCGATCATGTCGCGAGTGGCGGGGTGCGACACGATGGCCAGCCCCGGGAACTCGCGCGCGTATTGAACATTGTCCGCGTTGTGGTCCTGGTGCCAGTGCGTATTCACCAGCCAGCGCACCGGCTTGGAGGTCCACTGCCGGATCTGCGCAATATCCTCCTGCGCGACGTAGGAAAACTGGCAGGAATCGACCACCAGTACTTCGCGCTCGCCGATGATCACCGTGGTGTTCCCGTTCACCCAGCCCGGAAACGGGTCCGCGTGCCGGATGGTGTAGACGCCCGGCGCCAGTTCCGTCACCTTGCGTTCTTCCACAAACAGGGAATCCACTCCCGCGGCGGTGGAGAGCGCTGCCAGCAGCAGGGACCACACGAGGAGCGCGATGGCGAAGCGAAAATTCGGTTTGATCACGATGGCACCTTCCCGCCCTCCATCCTGCCGGGAAACGCCGCGTCTTTCTTGAACGTCTGAAACCGATAGGAACAGAGCAAACCTGTGGGTGCCGCGCCCATTTCCGCCGTTCCGCTGCATGCCGACGACCTGGTCCGCCGGGCCACGGCGGGCGGATTCACGTTCACGGAGGCCTTCAGTCCGGCGCGCCGCATACCGGCGCACGCGCACGCCTCGTACAGCATCACCCTTGTTCTGGGCGGGGCGTTCGAAGAGCGCTACCGGACGACAAACGTGGCGCGCCGCCAGCCACACGAATGCGCACCCGGCAGCGTGCTGCTGCGCCCCGCCGGAGAGGTGCACGAGAATCACCTGGGGCCGCGGGGCGCGCGGACTCTTTCCGTGGAGCTGACGCCTGGGCGGCTGGGGCTGGGCGTGAAGTCGCTGGCGTCGCTGCTTTCGCTGGCGCTACGGCGCGAGGCGGCGTTGCTGGACATCGGGCTGGCCATGTCGCGCGAATTGAGGAACAGCGACGCGGCCACTCCGCTGGCGCTGGAAAGCCTGGCGCTCGAGCTGCTGGCGCGGATGGTGCGCGATGAGAGCGCCGGGGAGAACCGCCGTTCCGAGCCGTTCCGCGTGAAGACCGACGCCGTGGTCCCGCGCTGGCTGGCCGATGCGCGGGAGTCCATCCACGAGCGATTCCGGGAGCAGACGCTTCGCGTGGCGGCGCTGGCCGCGGAACGGGGAGTGCATCCCGTGTACTTCGCGCGGGCGTTCCGCGAGCGGTTTGGAGTGTCGCCGGGGGAGTACGTCCGGCGGCTGCGGGTGGAGTTTGCGCTCGAGCGAGTGATGAGTTCTTCGGACACGCTAGCCGCCATCGCGCACGATTGCGGATATGCGGATCAGAGCCACATGAGCCGGCATCTGCGACGGAGGCACGGCCTCTCGCCGGGGAAACTCAGGACCAAGCGCTAACCTCGGCGGCGGAGGCAAGTGTTCATGGAGATCGGAAGCCGTAGGCTGAGCTGTGGAATAGCTGTGGGAAAGGCGGAGCTGCGGCTGCGGGCCTGCGAAAAGAGGGCGAGAGTGAGCCGGGATCGGGCTTGACTTCAGCCGCGTGATTTCGTAATATTTCTAATTGCCTCAAGGCCTTCCTGCCTGCCAGGGAGTCAGTTCTTTGACAATCGAGTGAAACGAGCCAGAACCCGTTTGGTTCAACAAGTCAGCCAAACGATTCAACAGTTCGTTCTGCCCTCCGCCCGTATCTTCCTGAATCCCTCAGCAAGGGGACCGGGATTGAGCGAGAGGGAACAGAACACCAGGTTTCAAATGAGAGTTTGATCCTGGCTCAGAGCGAACGCTGGCGGCGTGCTTAACACATGCAAGTCGAGTGCGCGGTAGCAATACTGGCGCACGGCGCACGGGTGCGTAACACGTGGGCAATCTGCCCTCGAGTGGGGAATAACCCGCCGAAAGGCGGGCTAATACCGCATGACATTCCACTGTCTTCGGACGGTGGACTCAAAGGCCGCAAGGCCGCTTGAGGAGGAGCCCGCGGCCGATTAGCTAGTTGGCGGGGTAACGGCCCACCAAGGCGATGATCGGTAGCTGGTCTGAGAGGACGGCCGGCCACACTGGAACTGAGACACGGTCCAGACTCCTACGGGAGGCAGCAGTGGGGAATCTTGCGCAATGGACGAAAGTCTGACGCAGCGACGCCGCGTGGGGGACGAAGCCCTTCGGGGTGTAAACCCCTTTCGACCCGGACGAAGTCCCGCAAGGGATCGACGGTACGGGATGAAGAAGCCCCGGCTAACTACGTGCCAGCAGCCGCGGTAAGACGTAGGGGGCCAGCGTTGCTCGGAATTACTGGGCGTAAAGAGTCTGTAGGCGGTGCGGCAAGTCGGGAGTGAAATCTCGGGGCTTAACTCCGAGTCTGCTTCCGAAACTGCTGTGCTCGAGTGCGGGAGAGGTGAGTGGAATTGCAGGTGTAGCGGTGAAATGCGTAGATATCTGCAGGAACACCAGAGGCGAAGGCGGCTCACTGGACCGCAACTGACGCTGAGAGACGAAAGCTAGGGGAGCAAACAGGATTAGATACCCTGGTAGTCCTAGCCCTAAACCATCAGGACTTGGCGTGGGTCCCGTTCGGGGCCCGTGTCGGAGCTAACGTGTGAAGTCCTGCGCCTGGGGAGTACGGTCGCAAGGCTGAAACTCAAAGGAATTGACGGGGGCCCGCACAAGCGGTGGAACATGTGGTTCAATTCGACGCAACGCGAAGAACCTTACCTGGGCTTGAACCGCTACTGACCAACGGTAGAAATATCGTCTTCCCGCAAGGGACAGTAG
>DATKNR010000098.1:0-5334 GCA_035541255.1 Patescibacteria group bacterium
TCCGGAGGCGGCGGCACTGGCGGCGGCAACGGCGGCCGCTTCCTTTTTTAGAGCGGAGTGCCCTTTCCATGTCTTCACGCGTCACACAGAAAACTTTCGACCCGCACGCGGGCGCCATCATCGTCACCATCGAGGACGATCTCGGCGCACGCGGCGTGCACACGATCCACGTCATCGGTCCTGACGGCGGGGAAATTGACGTCGCCACTCGCATTGCCACCCTGCTCGACCAGGCCGACCAGCGCGCCGCGCGCGTTCGCGCCGCCTTCTCGAAACACGGCTGGACCCGGTAGCGCCGGATTCCAGCCGGCCTTCAGTCTCCGCTGCACGACAACGGGCGGGCCCGAGGTCTGACGCTTTGCGCATCCGCGAATACACTCCGGCTGACGATGCGCCTCTGCGCGCCATGCACGCCGCGCAGGGATTCGACTATCCGTTTCCGGACCTCGCGAACCAGTTGTTCGTCACTCGCCTGGTTCTGGAGGACGACAATGGCCGGCCGCTCATGGCCGCCCTCGGCCGCGTGACCTGCGAAGTGTTTCTGCTGGCCGATCCGCGCGCGGGCACTCCGCAGCAACGCTGGCAGCGACTTTTGGCCATGCATGAAGCCATGCGCCGCGCGCTCCACGCGCAGGGATTCGACGACGCCACTTGCTGGATTCCGCCGCGCATCGAACGCGCCTTCGGCCGCCGCCTGCGCCGACTCGGCTGGGTGCGCGACGCCTGGTCCGCGTATTCGCGCCGCGTCTGATTGTGTTACCGAGTTTCGAAGTTCGAGTTTCGTCTTTCGATCCTTGTTCTTTCCAGAAAGGGCATACCCATGGGACGCTCCGCTTCCACCACACGGCACGACATCGACAAACAGACCGCCCTCGAAAACCAGATCAACCAGCAGCTCCTGGGAGAAAGACAAAGCCTGAGCGGCATTCTGCTCCCCGAATACCAGCAGCTTCTCAATCAGGGCTACACGCCGCAGGAACAGTCCGACATCACACAGCAGAGCCTGGGCGCCGTGAACTCCGCGTTCGACGCTCTGCGCCAGACCGCCGCCAATCGTCTCGCGCAAACGCGGAACTCCGCCGGCTTCAGCGCACTGCTCGACGAACTCGGCCGCGCGCAGGCGCAGCAATCCGCCTCCACCGCACAGCAGAACCAGATCCAGTTCGCCCAGCAGCAACAGCAGAACATGCTGCAGGGATTGCAGGGCATCGCGTCCCTCTACGGCGTGGATACGGGACTGCTCGCTTCGGGACTGGGCGACGTGGGCCGTCTGCTCGGCACGCGCGCCGGCATCTCCAGCAATGATATGGGAATTCTCGGGCCGGTCGCCGGTATTGGGCTCGCCGCGCTCGGAATGTTCTGAAGCGGCGCATGCCGCGGTTCAGCTCGCTGTCATCAATCCCGACCGGATTCCAGGGGCCACACGCATGCAGGACAACTTTTTCGAAGAGAAGTTCGACGATTTTCGCGTCGAGGTCATTGACCGGCTCGCGCGCATCGAAACGCAGCACGAACGCATGATCGAACGTCTGGACCGCATGAACGGCACACTCGACGATCACGCGACCGTCCTGCGCGACCACGAGAGGAAACTCGCGCGCATGCGTGGCGCCGCCGGCATCCTTGCCGCGATCATTGCCGCCGCGGTCAGCATGCTGCTCTCGCGGCTGCGCCTGTGGTTCACGCCATGAACACAAATCCAATCTCGCAGGCATTTACTTCGCTGATGGGAAGCGCGGAGCGCCGCGTCGCCGCCGTTGCCGTGTCTGTTGCGATCGTCGCCGGCGTCATCGGATTCCGTTCCTGGCTCGACGAGCGCGACCAGCGCCTGCAGCTGGCGACGACCCTCGCATCGCAGAATTCCATCATCGCCGCAGCCGAGAAGCGCGAGCAGGACCGCGCGCAGCAGCTGGCCGACACGCTGAAGCAGATCGCCGACCTGAAGGCCAGCGTGCAGACGCCGCAGCAGGTGATCCGCGAAATTCCGCGGTATCTTCCCCCGCTGCCACAGCCGCTCGAAACGATTGCGCCGGGTGCCGCCTCTGCGGCCAACGCCGTGCCCGGTGCGCGCCCGGCGCAGTCCGCCCAGCAGGGAACTGGCGCAACCGGAACTGGCACCGGGACGTCGCAACTCCCTTCCGCACCTGACGTACGAGTTCCCTCCGCGGATTTGAAACCGCTGTTCGACTACGTTCAGGATTGCCGCGCGTGCCAGACAAAACTGACCGCCTCGCAGCAGGACGCCGCCGACGATCGCGCACAGATCGATGCGCTGACGAAAGAAAGGGACACAGCGGTGAAGGCGGCGAAAGGAGGCAGCGTCTGGACTCGTACCCTCCGCGTGGTGAAATGGGTGGCGATCGGGTTCGTAGTCGGCTACCTTGCCCGCGCGGCCACGCACTGACCTGGATGCCCTATGGGAAGCGCTGTGGCGGACTAGGGAGAGAAAAAAGTGAGGTTCGGGGTCAGAATCCGCTTGACAATGTGAGTCCGATAAGATATATTATGTTAACTAACAAATCCCCCTGAATAACTGCGCATTTCCGCTAATTTGAAAGGCTACTCCGCTGGCCTGCGCTTGCGGGCTGCCCTTCCCCGGAAGCTCTTCCGGAGTAACTTCAGGAACCTCGTTACGGCTTCTTCGCTCCCTCGGTCTTTGCCAGCTCGTAGTCGATGTACTGCTCGAGTGCTTCGCGGTCGGGGCCCACGAGTCGCCGTCCGTTAACGAATACGGTGGGCGTGTTGGAGACCTTCAGCTGGACTCCTTCCTCCTCGCTCTTGTCCACTTCGGCTTTCATCGCCGGGTCCGCCATGCAGGCTTTGAAGGAATCGGCGTCATATCCGGCCTGGACGCCCTGCTGAACCACCGTGTCCCACACGTTGGAGGGATTGATGGAGTCCTGGTGGTCGAACATGTAGTGCGCGTAGGGCCAGAAGGCCGCCGCGCTCTTATGGAAGATGCAGCGCCCCGCGATGGCCGCGGTCATGGACCAGGCATGAATCTGCGTGAGAGGGAACTCGCGAAACAGGAAGCGCACCTGCGGATAGTTCGGAAAAAGTCCGCGCAAAATCTCGCTCAACCGCCTGCAGCTCGGACATTGCAAGTCCGCGTACTCCACGACCACCACTTTTGCGTTCGCCGGCCCGTGGGAAGGCGCTGAGGAGAGATCCATTTGCGCGCGAATCTTTGTGAAAGGATCCGCGTGCATGTCGGCAAGCTCGCCCTGCAGCAGATATCGTCCGTCGTCGCTCACGTACATCGTGATCTGGTTCGACTGGCCCTCCGCGGAGATATCGATGTTGACGGAGCGAAGTCCGGGGATTGGAGTGAGCTGCGGCTCGCCCACTCTCACGGTGTACTTCGGTCCGAGCGCGTAGAGGTCGCGCAGGTAGGATTCCACGCGCCGGCTGACGGACGACGTTCCTTGCACGGGCTGCGGCGCCGAGGCACCCGCTTGTGGCAGCGGTGCAGGCACCGGATGCGCCACCGGCTTTTGCGCGGCGGCGGTTGTTGCCAGCCACAGGCAGCACACACACAGAATCACTTTCTTCATAGCCGGCAATTCCCTCCCCCAGAAAGTTGTTCCGGAATCCGCTGCGCAGCCGGGAACCGAGGCAAGTTCTTCAATCCGAGTCCGCCTGTCGCGCGGGCTGCGGCACACGTTCCCGCGCCTTGGAACGGAAGGCCTGGGCCACCGGAACTTTTCGCCCGATGCCGAAAGCCTTCGAGGTAATTTTCAATCCCATCGCCGCCTGCTGGCGCTTGTACTCGTTGCGGTCCACCTTCAGCGCGATCTCCTCCACCATCGCGAGCGGCAGCTTTTCTTTTTCCGCAATCTCGTCCGGGCTCATCATTTCCTCGATGTAGTCGCGAAGAATGCGATCGAGCGCCTCGTAGGGCGGCAGCGTGTCCTGGTCGGTCTGATTCGGACGCAGTTCGGCCGAGGGCGGTTTTTGGATCGTCGATTTCGGAATTACTTCCTTCCCTTCCCGGCCCTGCTGATCCGCGTTGCCCAGCATGCCGCCCGTCGCGTTGATGTGATCCGCCAGCGCGTACACCATTGTCTTCGGCACGTCGGAAATCACGGCGAGCCCTCCGGCCATGTCGCCGTAGAGCGTGCAGTATCCCACGGCCAACTCCGATTTGTTTCCGGTGGTCAACAGCAGGGCCCCGAATTTGTTGGAGAGAGCCATGAGCAGGTTGCCGCGGATGCGCGCCTGGATATTTTCCTCCGTCACATCCTCCGCGCGGCCGCGAAAAGTCTCCGCCAGCGACGCGCGATAGGACGCGAAAATGTCTGTGATGGGGATGAGCTGAAATTCGATGCCCAGATTTTCCGCGAGTTGCCGGGCGTCGGTGATGCTGCCCTCCGAGGAGTACGGCCCGGGCATGCCCACGCCGAGCACGTTCTGCGGCCCGACCGCTTCCGTGGCCAGCGCGGCCACCACGGCGGAGTCAATGCCGCCGCTCAGGCCCACGATCACGCGGCGGAAGCCGCATTTGCGCACATAGTCGCGCGCGCCCAGCACGAGCGCCTGGTGCATGGCTTCGATTTCTTCGACGGGCTGGTCGTGCAGATCGCCGCGCTGCGTTTCCGTGTCGTAGAGCACCAGATCCTCGGCAAACGCCAATGCGCGAGCCGCCATCTCTCCCCGCGCGGAATAGACGCAGCTCGCTCCGTCAAACACCAGGCTGTCGTTTCCACCGACCTGGTTCACATAAATCACGGGCCTCGCGTGATGCGCAGCCAGCGAAGAGAGCATCTTCGCGCGCAGGTCGCGCTTGTGCAGATGATAGGGAGAAGACGAAATATTGACGATCAGTTCCGCGCCCTTCACCACCAGCTCGGCGACGGGATCGCGCTCATAGAGAGGACGCGCCCAGAACTGTTTGTCGTTCCAGATGTCCTCGCAAATCGTGATTCCCAGGCGAACGCCGCAGAACTCGGTGGCGTGCTGCGTGTGCGCTGGCTGAAAGTAGCGCGACTCGTCGAACACGTCGTAGGTGGGCAGAAGCATTTTGCGCTGGAGGAAGAGCACGCGGCCGTAGCCGGCCAGCGCGGCGCAATTGGCCAGGTGCTTCCCCACTTCGTCCTGCGCGTGGCCGACCAGCCCGACGATCGAAGGAATCGGAACGTCCGCAGCGAGCCGGTCGAGTTCTTCCAGATTGCGCTGGACGAATGCGGGCCGCTCGACGAGGTCGAGAGGCGGGTAGCCGCACAGGGACAGCTCAGAAAAGATGGCGAGATCGGCGCCGCGGCGGCGGGCTTCTCCGGCCATGTCGCGGATCTTCGCCGCGTTGCCCTCGAAATCCCCGACCGTCGGGTTCATCTG
>DATKNR010000099.1:0-7693 GCA_035541255.1 Patescibacteria group bacterium
GCAGCAAGCGGCGTCGCTACGAGAGAGTTTGGTCGCGGCGGGCGCGGAGATATTTTTTCCAGCTTTCGGGGAGGGCGGGGACGGCCAGAGCTTTTTCGAGGATGGCGAGGTCGTCGGGAGAGTAATGCTTCGCGACGTAGAGGTGGGTGATGGCAGGCAAGGGAACGCGGATCGGGTCGCGGGAGACGAGGCGAATATCGTCGCCGGCGGCGACTTCGCCTTCGCGCGCGACGGACACATAAAAACCCGTGCGGCGGCTGGCCAAGAAGCGCTTGGGCATCTGGTCGTCACCGAACCTTATGCCGAGCTTGTAACAGGGAAGGCGAGGCTGGGTGACCACAATCTCCGCGGAGCCGATGGAGAGGCGGTCGCCGAGATGGACCGAATCTTCGAAGAGGTCTTCGCCTTGGGTAGTGAAATTCTCGCCGAACTGGCCCAGGGGAAGTTCGCGGCCGGGAAGTTCGGATTTCCAGAAGGCGTAGTGTTCGAAGGGGTAGCAGTAGACGGCCTTGTCTTCTCCGCCGTGGACAGTGAGGTCGGCCTGGCGGTCACCATCCAGATTCAGTTTGCGGAGGGCAACGCGGCCCTCGACGGGCTGCTTGAAAATTCCGGTGGAGACGACCCTCCCGTGCCATTCGACTTCGCGGGGTAGGCCGCAGCTGACGGAGAGGAGTTTCATGAGCAGGGATTTGGATGCAGGGGAGAACGGAACGAAGACCTGGAAATGCGGAGGAGGAAAGAAAAAGCTAACGCAGAGGCGCAGAAAAGACGAAGAAAGAAGGGGAGGAAAGGCAAAGAGGCGTCGAGCCGCCGCACTCCAAAAGGCGGCGTGCAGGCCTGAGCAAACGGCCAGGGCTGGGAGGACTAGTTACCAACAGGCCGCAAATGCATTGCGCAATCGGCTGCTAAATGGTAGGTTTCGAGCGATTTGCACCGATTTGCACAGGAATCCTCAGGGGCCGGGGATTTCTGTTCGATAAGGGATTTGAGAAGGGGAGCCTCATCCGACCGCACGCGCGGTCCCAGCCCAAAGGTGAGGCCTGACAGGGAACCCTGAAAGATCCGTCTGACGCGAGGATCGAGGGACACCTTTCAGAATGTCCCGTGGGCACAGGCTGAGAGCCTGTGCCACAGAGAACGCACGTGGCGAGCTGGGAAGGCAGAGACACACGACTACCGCAGGGCCGACTGACGTTTTGCACCTACGTCATCGTGGGGATGGTGTGCCTGCTGCTGTTTGGATTTTGGAAGCTGCAAGTGCTGGACTCGGATTATTACGCACAGCTCGCGGAAAGAAACCGCATCCGGTCGATTCCGGTGATCGCGCCGCGGGGAAAAATGCTGGACCGCGAAGGGCGGGTGGTGGTGGATAACTACCCGTCGTTCAGCGTGCTGGTGCTGCGCGAGGATCAGGCGCTGCTGGAGCAGCATCTGAATGAAATCGCCGAAGGGCTGGACATGCAGCCGGACGATCTGCGGCAGCAGATTGACGCGGCGCAGGCGTTGCCGCGGTTCAATCCCATCGTGGTGAAGCCGGAAGCGACGCCGGCGGACATCGCGTTCATCGAGTCGCACCGCGCGGACCTGCCGCTGCTGGAGCTGCTGATGGTGCACCGGAGGAAATATCCCGAGGGGGGATTCCTGGCGCACGCGATCGGGTACGTGGGAGAAGTGAGCGAGAAGCAGATCGAGGCCAGCGGGGGAAAACTGCGGCCGGGCGACATCGCGGGGAAATCGGGGCTGGAAAAAACGTATAACGACGTGCTGATGGGCACGGACGGGATGCGGCGCGTGATCGTGAACAGCCTGGGCAAAGAGGTGGGCCGGCTGGAGCAGAAAGAAGCGATTCCCGGCAAGCCGATACACCTGAGCATTGACTACGACCTGCAATCGGTGGCGGAAGAGGCGCTGGGGCCGCAGGAAGGCGCGGTGGTGGCGATGGACCCGCGGACGGGCGAAGTGCTGGCGATGGTGAGCCACCCGGCGTACGACCCGAAGGACTTCGCGGTGCGCGTGTCGAAGGAAGAGTGGCAGGCGCTGAACGAGGACCCCACGCACCCGCTGATCAACCGCGCGATCCAGGCGCAGCTTGCGCCGGGCTCGGTGTTCAAAGTGGTGATGGCGACGGCGATGCTGGAATCGAAGGCGGTGCCGGCGGATTTCAGCGTGACGTGCACGGGCGCGGAGGACTTCTACGGGCGGCCGTTCCACTGCTGGATCGCGAGCAAAGGAAGAGGCCACGGGCACGTGGGCCTGCACGAAGCCATCGTGGAGTCGTGCGACATTTTCTTCTACAACCTGGGGAAGCGGCTGGGAATCGACCGTATCGCGTACTACGCGTCGCATCTGGGGCTGGGGCGGAAGACGGGCATTGATCTGCCGGGGGAGCAGGAAGGGCTGGTGCCGTCGGAGGAATGGAAGCAGCGAGTGTTCAAACAGCAGTGGTATCCGGGCGAGACGATATCGGTGGCGGTAGGGCAGGGAGCCACTACGGTGACGCCGGTGCAACTGGCGTCCATGGTGGCGGGAGTGGCCGAGGGAGGGAATTTCCACCGGCCGCACATGCTGCTGGGAGAGACGAAGACGGAGGAGCCGAGCTTCCCGATCACGGAAGACACGGTGGAGCAGGTATCGCAGGGAATGTACGGGGTGGTGAATGAGACGGACGGAACGGCGCACGCGGCGCACCTGGAAGGGATCGAGTTCTGCGGGAAAACGGGCTCGGCGCAGGTAATCAGCAACGAAGGGAAGAGCCGGGCCGGGCACGTGGGGAAAGACCTGGCGGACAACGCGTGGTTCGTGGGGTTCGCGCCGCGGAGGAACCCGGAGATTGTGGTGTCCGTGCTGGTGCAACATGGAGTGCACGGAGCCACGGCGGCGGCGCCGGTGGCGCGGGACGTGATCAAAGCGTATTACGACAAAAAATCGTCGCTGGAGAAAAAGCAATTCACGGTGGACTTGAAGCACTACGATGTGGATAGCGCGGAGAGCGCGAAGACAGTAGCGGCAACGCTGGGGACAGGCGACGCGAAGAAGGCGGGGGATAGCGCGCACGGCAACGAACGATGATGATGAGGACGGAGAGCCGGATCCGGGATTTCGACTGGACGCTGATGGTGCCTGTGGCGGGGCTGTGCATCATCGGCATGATTCAAATTGCGTCGGCCACGCGGGGCACCAACCTGGACGGGCTGCAGTGGAAGCAACTGGAGTGGATTGTGCTGGGGCTGGTGGGGATGCTGGTGCTGTCGCGAGTGGATTACCACGCCATCCTGGAACAGGCTCCGGTGCTGTATCTGGTGACGCTGGGGCTGCTGGTGGTGGTGCTGGCGCTGGGGCAGACGAAGTTCGGGGCCCGGCGGTGGCTGAACCTGGGATTTCTGCACCTGCAGGTGTCGGAAGTCGCGAAGTTGATTATAATAGTGACGTTGGCTCGCTACCTGAGCGAACTGCGTACGGACCGCCTGACGCTGGCGGACCTGGCGAAGATCGGAGTCTTCACCGGCATCCCAACGCTGCTGATTCTGTTGCAGCCGGACCTGGGCACAGCGCTGGTGATTGTGGCCCTGGTGGCCGTGGAGATTTTCCTCGCCGGACTAGAATGGAAACACGCGTTGGCTATGGTGGCGCTCGCCGCGCTCCTGCTTCCGGCGGCGTGGCACGTATTGAAGCCGTACCAGAAGCAGCGATTGACGGCGTTTTTCCGGCCGGAGGAAACATCGCAAACCTCGGGCTATCAGACGCAGCAGTCCAAGATCGCCGTGGGTTCGGGAGGGATCCGCGGGAGAGGCTTCGGCCAGGGAACGCAGAACCAGCTGGGCTTTGTGCCCGTCCGCTGGGCGGACTTCATCCTGGCGGGGCTGGCAGAGGAACAGGGATTTGCAGGAGTTCTGGTGGTAATGTTGCTGTATCTGGGTCTGTTGTTGCGGTTGGTGGGGACCGCGCAGCTCGCCGGCGACCGCGCCGGGATGTTTCTGGTGATGGGCGTGGCAGCGGTGATCGGAGTACACGTACTGGTGAATGCCGCGATGGTGATCGGCTATATGCCGGTGACAGGCATACCGCTTCCGCTGATGAGTCACGGCGGCTCCTCCATCCTTTTCGTGTTTTTGGCATTAGGCCTGGTGATGAATGTGCGGCTCCGCCGCTTCGTCAACTGAGCCAGGAGTGAAATCGAATTCCCTATAACAGCGAGACCGGCGCCCCGAGAGGGCCGGCGAAGGCAGAAGCAAATGGCCGCAAACCCATACGCGGAAAACGCGCAGTCCCGGGAGGGACGAAGCGCGTCAGCCTGCCCGCCCGCCACTCTTCCGGCGGTTCCGCAGCCGCGGAACCAGCAGCGGTGGTGTACCGGCTCGCCGAGGAGTTTTCATGTCGAAGGAACTGGTTATCTCCACAAGCCCCCACGAGACGCGGGTGGCGATTCTCGAGAAGGGCAACCTCGTTGAGATTTACGTCGAACGAGAAAAAGAATACGCACTGGTAGGAAGCATCTACAAAGGCCGCGTAACGCGCGTGCTGCCCGGCATGCAGTCGGCCTTTGTGGACATCGGACTGGATACCGACGCGTTTCTCTACGTGAGCGACGTCCTCGAAGAAATCGAGGGCTACGACCAGATTGTGTCCACGGTCGAGGAAAAGGTCGCGAAGATGGAGGAGCAGGGCGGGCAGGTATTCTCCGGCCAGGGAGAGCAGACCACGCCGGAGCCGCCGGAAGTGACCGCGGATGAGGACCGGCAACCCTCATTCGAGGCGGAACCGCAGCCGCCACAGCTCAGCTCGCAGCAGCCCGGCGGCTACCGTCAGGATAGTTTCCGGCAGGAAGGGTATCGCCAGGACAATTACCGTGGCCAAGGCGGCCGCGAAGGCGGGTATCGCGGCGGCGGGGGCGGTCAGGGATATCGCTCCGGCGGGCGTCCGGGCGGTGACCGAGGTGACCGGGGCGACCGGGGCGATCGCGGCGGATACGGCCGGGGACGCGGACCGGGAGGACGCGGGGGAGGACGCGGCAGGTTCCGCGGACGGGGGCCCGGCCGGCGGGATGATGACCGCCGTTCGCTGCCAAGTTCGAAGTTCGTGAGCCCGGGCGGACAGCCGCGGGATTTCGGAGGACCGTCGCGCGGATACGGCGGCGGACAACGTTACGAGCCGCCGCGCGAGCCGATGGAGACCCCATCCGACTACGAACCGATCGTGTTGCCGGGCGAGTCGCTCGCGAAGTACAAGAACCGCGCGCCGGGCAGTTCCGGGCTGGCTGGACCGCTGGCCGCGGGAGCCATTCCCACCGAAGCCGAACCAGCGACCGGGAGCGAAACGGCGGCGGAGGAATTTCAGGCCGAGAGCACGACGATCGCGGAATCGAGCATGGAAAGCATTGGCGGCGGAGCCGCGGCGCGGGCGTTTGAAGCCGCTCCGGTGGAAGAAGCCGAGCAGGAAGAAATCGCGGAAGCAGCGGCGGAGGTAGAAGAGGAACACGTTTCCGAGGAGGCGGAGGAGGCCGAGGAGGAGCGGGAAACCGAATCCGCCGCGGAGCGCGCCGAATTGCACGAGCCGCACCGGGCTCACGCGGGCGAGACCCACGAGGAGAACGGCAAAGAAATGCTCTCCGAAGCGGAGGCCGCGTCCGTGCTGGAGGCCGCGGAAGAAGAGGCCCAGGACGCCACGCTCGCCGCGGAGCCAGAAGCGCACGCCGCCGAAGGCTATCCGGAAACCGAGACGGAACAGGAAGCGGCAGGAGAAGACCAAACCGACCGGGAAATCCGCGAAGGAATCCTGGAAGAGGCGAATCGAGCGGAAAGCCACGAGCCGGAGACACCTGAGCCGTATGAGGAGCGCACCGCGCGGGTGCAGGGCGAATCCCGGCAGCGGTTCAACCGGCCGGAACCGTACCGCCGCGAAGGCGGACAACGCGGCGGGCGTCCCTTCCGAGGCGGCCGGCCACAGGGGGGGCGGAGGGAGTTTCATCCGCCGCGGAAGCAGCAGTCGATTTCCGAGCTGCTGAAGGCGGGGCAGGAAGTCATCATCCAGATCGCGAAGGAGCCGCTGGGTAAGAAGGGAGCGCGGATCACGAGCCACGTGGCGCTGCCCGGACGATTCCTGGTGTACATGCCGACGCTGCAGCACGTGGGCGTATCGCGGAAGATCAGCTCGGGCGAAGCGCGGGCGCGGCTGCGCCACCTGGTGACGGAATACAACACGAAATTCCCCGGCGGATTCATCGTGCGCACGGCTGCGGAGACGGCCAGCGAAGAGGAAGTGCGGGCCGACATCGAGTACCTGGGGAAGACGTGGCAGGAAATCCGGTCGCGTGCCGAGCAGAGGAAGGCGCCGGCACTGCTGCACCGGGACCTGAACCTGGTGGAGCGCGTGCTGCGCGATTACTTCAGCCCGGATTTCACGGCCATCTGGGTGGACAACCAGGAAGAGTACGCACGCGTGGCGGAGTTCATCGGCCGGTTCCAGCCGGAGCTGGTGAGCCGCGTGAAGCTGTACACGAAAGAGGCGCCGATCTTCGAGGAGTTCGGGATCCAGCAGGAGATTGACAAGGCGCTGAGGCCGAAGGTGTGGCTGAAGTCGGGCGGCTACATCGTGATCAACCACACGGAAGCGCTGGTGGCGATCGACGTGAACACGGGCAAGTTCGTGGGCAAGGGGTCAAACCGGCTGGAAGACACGATCGTGAAGACCAACGTGGAGGCCTGCAAGGAAATCGTGCGGCAGATCCGACTGCGCGACCTGGGCGGGATCATCGTGGTGGACTTCATCGACATGGAGGAGCGGCGGAACCGGGCGAAGGTGATGCAGGCGCTCGAGGAGGCGCTGCGGGACGACCGCGCGCCCTCCAAGGTGCTGGGCTTCAACGAATTCGGCCTGGTGAACATCACGCGGAAACGGACGAAGCAGGCGCTGGAACGCGTGCTTTGCCAGCCGTGCATCTACTGTAGCGGCTCAGGGATGGTGAAGAGCATCCACACGATCTGCTACGAGGCGCAGGCGGAAGCGCGGAAGATGGCGCCGGAACTGGACGGGCAGAGCCTGACGCTGCGCGTGCATCCGGAAATCGCCAAGGCGCTGAAGACGCGGGAGTCGGCGCTGGTGGAGGAGCTGGAGCGGTGGACGAAGAAGAGCGTGATCATCCACGGCGACGCCTCGCTGCACTGGGAGCAGTACGATATTTACTAAAGGGCAGAAGTTCGAAGCCGTAGATTCGAAACAAGGAGCGGCCCGGAGAGATCCGGGCCGCTCGTCTTTTCGGAGCTACTTCGCCGGTTTCGGCGGCTGCTTGGCCACCACCAGGTCCTTGATCTTGTCGTAGGTGGACTGGGGAATGATTTTCTTCGAGACGAGCTGGGACTTGTTCGTGTATGGGCGGCCGTCGATGATTTTCTGGGAATAGGTCTTGCCGATGCCCGGCAGGGCATCGAGCTGATCCTTGGTGGCGGAATTCAGGTCCAGAAGCTGAGTCTTTCCTTTGGCCGCAGAGGCAGCAGCCTTGGCGGCCGCGTCTGCCGGGTTTGAAGCCGAGGAAGATTGCGCCCTGCCCGCGGGGAGCGACAGGACGACGGCCACGGCGGCGATCAGGGCTGGGTACAGCAATTTTCTCCAGTTCATGTTGTCTCCTATTAGGCGCCTTACTGGGCAGGGCGAGCGTACTCCGAGAGGACCGGCGGCGGCAATGGGATTTGCCCGGGGG
>DATKNR010000100.1:0-26755 GCA_035541255.1 Patescibacteria group bacterium
GAGGCAGGATTCCGCCACATTGACGCCGTCAGCTTCGTATCCCCAAAGCACGTCCCGCAGATGGCGGACAGCGAGGAAGTGATGCGGCGTCTGGCTGCAGCCACGGGACAAATGGCGGGCACGCCGGAAATCATCGCCATAGTGGTGAACGAAAAAGGACTGGAGCGGGCGCTGGCGTCGCCCGGGGTGAGCACGGTGGGCTATCCCTACTCGATATCCGCCTACTTTCGGAGGGCGAACGCGAACATGTCGCGCGAGGAGTCGCGCGCGCTGGTGGGCCGGCTTCAGGAGGGCACCTGCGCGGCAAAACGGAATCTGGTGATATACATTTCGATGGCGTTCGGCAACCCGTATGACGAACCGTGGAGCGCCGAAATCGTGGCGCACACGCTGCGCTGGCTGAAGGCGGCGGGGGTGCAATGTGTGTCGCTGGCCGACACGGTGGGCACCGCTTCGCCCGCGGAGGTGGGTGAACTTTACGCCGCGGTGAAAGACGAAGCTGCGGGGATCGAGTTGGGAGTTCATTTGCACAGCCGCCGCGAGGGAGCGGCGGAGAAAATCCTGGCGGCATTTGAAGCTGGCTGCCGAAGGTTCGACAGTGCCCTGGGCGGACTCGGCGGATGCCCGTTCGCGGGCGACGAGTTGGTGGGAAATATCCCGACCGAAATCGTGCTGGAAACGCTCGGGGCGCGGGGCGTGGAAACGGGACTCGATGCGGCGCGCCTGGGAAAAGCCCTGGAAATGACGGAACGGATCCGGGCAATGTACGGGAAGGCAGCAGGCGAGCGGGTGCAGTAGCTGGACAGGTGCTGCCTCAAGCCCACGACGGAGGGTGAACTCCTGCGCGATGACGCAGGGAATCGCAAAGAGGAGAGGAATGGCTTACGAGACGCTCAGGCTGGAATACGACGGGCCCATCGCCACGATCACTCTCTCCCGTCCCGAAAAGCGCAACGCAATCTCCCCGCGGATGATTGACGATGCGCTTGGAGCGCTGGATGAGATTGAGGGAAGCAAAGCGCGCATCGGAATCCTGACGGGAGCGGGAAAGGCATTTTGCGCCGGAATGGACTTAGAAGTGCTTCGGACGATTTCATCGCAGACTCCGGCGCAGAATCTGCAGGACTCACGGCGGATGGCGCAATTGTTCCGCCGACTGTGGTCGTTTCCGAAAGTGCTGATCGCGGCGGTGAACGGAGCGGCACTGGCCGGGGGATGCGCCATGGCCACACTGCCGGATTTCACGCTGGCCGCGCCGGAAGCGTCGTTCGGATATACGGAGGTGCGGATCGGATTTGTTCCCGCGATTGTGTCCGTATTCCTGCGGCGGAGAGTGGGCGATGCGCGCGCCCGGGACCTGATTCTCACCGGGAGGATTTTTCCAGCCGAAGAAGCGCAGCGGCTAGGTCTGGTGAACGAAGTAGTTGCCGCGGACAGATTGACGGCCCGGGCGCACGAGCTGGCCGGCGTGCTGCTGGCAAACAGCCCGGCGAGCCTGCTGGCATCCAAGAAGCTGCTGGTGGAAACCGAGGAGGCGGCAATCGACCGGGAGATCAGCCTGGCGATCGAGGCCAACGCGGCGGTGAGAGCAACGCCGGACTTTCGGGAAGGGGTTGCGTCGTTCCTCGAAAAGCGCAAACCGCGATGGAGCGGAGAGTGACGCGGGGGTTGCGCGGGCGTGTTGAAATTGGGGGAGAGGGCCTCTACACTTCCGGGCGCGATGGCACATTTCTCTGAAACCACGCTGCGAGTGCGGTACGCGGAAACGGACCAAATGGGCGTGGCGTACCATGGGAATTACTTCGCGTGGTTCGAGGTGGGCCGGACGGAGTTTTTGCGCGAACTGGGGTTCGATTACAAGAGCATGGAGCGGGAAGAAGGCTGTTACATCGTGGTGGCGGACGCGAGCTGCCGTTACAAGGCGCCAGCACGCTACGACGATCTGCTGCGAGTGCGGACGGAACTGCGCGCGATCCGCGGGCCCGTGCTGCGGTTTGGGTATACGCTGATGCGTGACGCTGACGGCACCGTTCTGGCGGAGGGCGAAACAGCTCACATTGTGGCCGATGCGCAGATGAAGGTGCGCACGCTGCCGGAAAAATATCTGCGCGCGCTGGCAGAGGCCGCGAACGGGACAAAATCCTGATGGGAGTAGGCAACGGATGGAGGGAATGAGCCGAGCCAAGGTGGAGGAATTCCGCGAACGGGTGCGCCGCGAGTGGGACGACCAGCAGACCGTGGCGGCCTGGCGCAAGTGGAGCCGGACAAACTTCGAAATGCTCGCGGGAGTCACGCGGGCGCTCGTGGAAGCGTCCGGGGCTTCTCCCGGACAGTCCATTCTGGATTTGGCGAGCGGCAGCGGCCAGCCGGCCCTGGCGCTGGCCAGCGCTGCTGCTCCCAGCGGAACCGTAACCGCGACGGACATGAGCGCGGGAATGCTGGCCGTGGCGCAGGAGAACGCGGCGCACGCGGGACTGACCAACCTGCGATTCCGGCAGGCGAATGCGGAGTCGCTTCCGTTCCCGGACCGCACGTTTGACCGGGTGACCTGCCGCTTCGGCGCCATGTTTTTTGCGGACGCCACGGGAGCGATGCGCGAGAGCCTGAGGGTGCTGTTGCCCGGTGGGCGCGCGGCGTTTGCGGTGTGGGGCGGGCCGGAGCAGCCGTTCTTCGGGATGACGGTGGGTGTGCTGCGGCGCTACGTGGTGCTGCCGAAGCCGGAGCCGGACGCGCCGCATATATTTCGTTTCGCGCAGCCCGGTTCGCTGGCCGCGGTGATGCGTGAGGCCGGATTCCGGAACGTTCGCGAGGAACGAAAGCAGATACCCTGCGAGCGCGTGGGATCGCCGGAAACCTTCTGGCAGGAGTTTCGCGAGGTCGCCGCCCCGTTCCGTCCGCTGATCGAAGGGCTTGCGCCCGACCGGCGCGCGGAGCTGGACATGGAAGTTCTCGAAACCATGGGCCGGTACATGAAAGGCGACCGGCTGGCGTTCGATGTGGACGTCAACATCTCCGCTGGAACATGCCCCTGACCATGGAGCGGCTGCATCTTACCGGCAATGATCTGACATTCCAGGAACTCTATGACGTGGTGTTTTCCCGGAGGGAGGCAACGCTTGCGCCCGCCGCCCGCGAGCGCGTGGACGCCTCGCGCGCCGTGGTGGAGCGGCTGCTGGCGTCGGGTGCGACGGCGTACGGAATCAATACGGGTTTCGGCGAACTATCCACAGTGCGGATTCCAACGGAGCAGGTGCGGCAGCTCCAGGTGAATCTCGTGCGCAGCCACGCCTGCGGCGTGGGAGCGCCTCTGAGCGAATCCGAAACGCGAGCGATGATGCTGCTACGCGCGAACGCGCTGGCGAAAGGGCTGAGCGGCGTGCGCCCGGTGGTGATTGAAACGCTATGCGCGATGCTCGCACGCGGAGTGCATCCGGTGATTCCCTCGCAGGGCTCGGTGGGGGCCTCGGGCGATCTGGCGCCGCTGGCGCATCTCGCGCTGGTCGCCATCGGCGAGGGAGAAGCCATCGTTGGCGGTGAGCGCATGGCCGGCGGGGAATCGATGCGCCGCACGGGAATTGCGCCGCTGGCGCTGGAGGCGAAAGAAGGGCTGGCGCTGCTGAACGGGACGCAGGGGATGCTGGCGCTCGGGGCGCTGGCGGTGCGCGAAGCGCGTGTGCTGGCGGACACGGCGGACGCGGCGGCGGCAATATCGCTCGATGCGCTGCGAGGGAGCCCGGCGGCGTTCGACGTGCGCATCCAGCAGGCGCGGCCGCTCGAGGGGCAGGCGGTGGTGGCGGAACGGCTGCGGCGGATCAACGAGGGCAGCGAAATCCGCGAATCGCACCGGTCAGCCGAACGCGACCCGCGCGTGCAGGACGCGTACAGCCTGCGCTGCACACCGCAGGTGCACGGCGCGGCGCGCGACGTGCTGGAGCAGGCCGCGCGCACAGTGCAAATCGAGCTGAACAGCGCCACGGACAATCCGCTGGTCTTTCCCGCCGCCGGAGGAGTGCCGGAAGCGGTGCTGAGCGGAGGGAATTTCCACGGGCAGCCGCTGGCGATGGCCGCGGATCAGATGGCGCTCGCACTGGCGACAATCGCGGGGATTGCCGAACGGCGCATCGAGCACATGACCAACCGGCACACGAGTCTGCTGCCGGCGTTCCTCGTGGCCAATCCCGGACTGAATTCCGGATTCATGATGCTGCAGGTGACGGCGGCGGCGCTGGC
Source organism: Patescibacteria group bacterium (assembly GCA_035541255.1). GTDB lineage: Bacteria > Acidobacteriota > Terriglobia > Acidiferrales > UBA7541 > JOPF136. The sequence goes on from DATKNR010000100.1 coordinate 4,231, forward strand.
GAGCGAGACTCGCGTTCTCGCCGCACCGCATTCCGCGGATTCGATTCCCACATCGGCCAATCAGGAAGATTACGTATCGATGGGAATGGCGGCGACGCGGCGGCTGCGGCCGATGCTGGATAACCTGCGCAACATTCTGGCGATTGAATTGCTGTGCGCGTGCCAGGGAATTGACCTGCTGGCGCCGCTGCGCACCAGCACCACGGGGCAGCGGATTCACGCGCTGGTCCGCGGAGTCTCACCAAAAGTGGAGCAGGACCGGGCACTGGCGGGAGAGATCGCTGCGGTGGCCGGATTGATCGCCGAAGGAAAAATCGCGCAACTCGTTTCCTGATGCGGCCGGAAGCAGGAATCAGTCCAGCTCACGCATGAAAAATGCCGCGAAGCGTGCCCCCACGATCCAACAGAAAGGGATCAGGGCCAGCGAATAGTGGCCGCAGGGCAACAGCAGGCGTTCCACCTCGATCCGGTCGCGCTTCAGAGCTTCGAACAGTTCCTCAGAATATTCCGGCCAGAACGTGGGGTCGTATTTCCCGCTGACCATAAGCGCGCGCTGCGTGGAGGCTTTGATGCGGTGAACGTAAGGATACGGGCTGATGGGGGACCAGAAACGGATGAGGTCGTCGCGGGAGACCTTGGCCTGGAGCGGCTCCCAAACGTGCATGGTGGTGAGCCCGGTGCTGACGACGGCGCCGAAATAGGTGGAGACGTGGAGAAAGACGCCGGCGCGCACAGCGGGATCGTGCGCCAGGGTGATGAAACCGATAGAGGAACCGATGCTGGTGCCGAGCAGGCCCAGACGGCTGTATCCCTGCAGCTCGAACCAGCGCAGGCAGGCGCGGGCGTCGGCCACGGCCTGACGGTTGGCCTGAATGGTGAGGCCGATGTTTGGACTGACGAGGTTGTAAGCGCGCTCGTGGCCCTCGACGCGGCGGCTGTCGTGGTACGGGAGGGTGAGGCGCAGGGCGGAGATGCCGAGGGTGTTGAGCCACTCGCAGACGCCGACGTGTTCGTGCGGCTTGGCATTCCACTGGGCCATGACGAGCACGGCAGGACCGGCCTTCGCAGCCGGAAAGTAGCGCGCGTGGACGCGGTTGTTTTCCGGCCACGGCGACTCCACGAGACTGGTGAAGGTCAGCTCATCGCCATCGAGCCGGTAGTCCGAGGCGGCATCGCCGGGGAACCACTGATCGCTGCTTGCGATGGTGCGTTCCGCGAAGTCCAGCAGCCAGCCGCGCGGGTCGGGCTCGTCGGCGCGGCCGCCGATGTGCTCCAGGCCCCAGGCAAACGGCTGCACGGCGCGCTGGTCCCGCGACCAGTGGCGGTGTTCGTAGTGACGAATGTACTGTTCGAGCCAGCCCATAGAACAAAAGTAGCCAGTCTAGGGAGCGAGCGCTCGCCAGTCAAATCCGTCCCAGAGAATGGCGCGCCAGCAAGGCTGGATGGTTCCGGAAGAGGCTGGATCGGGGTAGAGTTGCGGGCGTGATTGCGCCGGGCAGGTCGGGTGCCGGACCTGTGAGGCTCGCGTCGCAACGGGAGGGATTGGCCAGATGAGAATCGGCAGATTCGCGCTATGCCTGCTGCTGCTCGTGTCCTTCCCTGCTGCCGCTCATTCCCAATCCGGCCGGTGGACCGAGGAGCGCGCCAACGCGTGGTACTCGCAGCAGCCGTGGCTGGTGGGGAGCAACTACATACCGCGGTCGGCCATCAATCAGCTGGAAATGTGGCAGGAAGCGACCTTCGATCCCCGAATGATTGACCAGGAGCTGGGCTGGGCCGAATCGCTGGGAATGAACACGATGCGGGTGTTCCTGCATGATCTGCTCTGGCAGCAGGATTCCGCCGGCTTCGTGAAGCGCATGGACACGTTTCTGACCATCGCCGCGAGGCATCACATTCGGCCGCTGTTTGTGCTGTTTGATTCCTGCTGGGACCCGGCGCCGCATCTCGGTCCACAGCATCCCCCGATTCCCGGCGTGCACAATTCCGGATGGGTGCAGAGCCCGGGCGCCGCCGGGCTGGCGGATGAATCGCAGGTGCCGCGGCTGGAGGCGTACGTGAAGGGCGTGGTCGGTGCGTTCGCAAAGGACGAGCGAATCCTCGGCTGGGACATCTGGAACGAGCCAGGGGCGACAAACGAGGGGAGCTACCAAAAGCAGGAGCTGAAGAGCAAATTGGCTCGCGTGGAGGCGCTACTGCCCCGGGCGTTTGCGTGGGCCCGGTCCGCGAATCCCGTTCAGCCGCTCACCAGCGGTATCTACGACGTGGATATGCCCGCGGACGAAACCGGCCTCGACGCGCTCCAGCGAATCCAGTTGCGCGAGTCCGATATCATCACATTCCACAACTACACGTGGCCGGAAAACTTCAAGGCGGAGATTGCATGGCTGCGCCGGTTTCACCGCCCCATCCTCTGCACGGAGTACATGGCGCGTTCGGTGGGGAGCACGTTTGACACCGTCCTGCCGATCGCGAAAGAGGAACACGTGGGCGCGATCAACTGGGGCTTCGTGGCCGGAAAGACGCAAACCTACCTGCCCTGGGAATCCTGGCAGCATCCGTACATCCTGAACCCGCCTCCCGTGTGGTTTCACGAGGTACTGCGGCCCGACGGAACGCCGTACCGGCAGGCAGAAGCGGAACTCATCCGCAGTCTCACCGGGAAATCCAATCGCAAAGCGCCATAGACGAGAGGGGATGGGCAGCTTGTTGACTTAAAACTTTCAACCCCGAACTTTCAACTTTCGACGGCGCTGGCGCTGTGTCAGAGTCGAATGATGACCGCGCCTCTGGTGGCTTTTGCCTTCGTGCTGGGTCTCGTTGTCGGCAGCTTCCTGAATGTGTGCATCCTGCGCATTCCGGCGCAGAAATCCATCGCCTTTCCGGCCTCGCATTGCCCCAAGTGCGGCAAGCCGATCGCTCCCTACGACAATATTCCCGTTCTGAGCTGGCTGGTGCTGCGCGGCCGGTGCCGGGGCTGCAAAGCTCCCATCTCGGTGATGTATCCGCTGGTGGAGCTCCTGACCGGAGCACTGTTCGCGGCCTGTATGGTGGCGTTTGGCCCATCGCTGGCGGCGGTAAAGTGGGCAGCATTTTCCGCCGTGCTGGTGGTCCTGGCGGTGACGGACCTCCGCGAACGGATTCTGCCGGACCGGGTGAATTTGACCGGCGCGATTCTCGGCCTGGTGGCGAGCGCGCTTGTACCGGTTGGGGACGGCACCGCCCTGTGGCTCTCGCGGCAGATGTTCGACTTTCCGCCGCCGGCGCGGGCGCTCTCCGTGTGCGATGCGATCCTTGGCGCGGTGGCCGGCGCCGGTGTCCTGTGGATGTTCGCGGAAGGCTATTTCCGCCTTCGCGGACACGAAGGGATGGGACTGGGCGACGTGAAAATGATGGGCATGGCCGGGACCTTTCTCGGGACAAAAGCGGTTCTGCTGACGATCATGGCCGGGGCGGTTCTGGGCAGCATCATCGGACTGGCCTTCATGCTCTTGCAGCGGAAGGAAAGTGATTACGAATTGCCGTTCGGGCTATTTCTGGCCGCTGGTGGGCTGGTGGCAGTCTTCTTCGGCCCACCGCTGATTACGTGGTATTTCAGCAGGCTGGCGTAGCGCGGAGCGACAAAGCGCGAAGCGAGAGAGGTTGTGGCGAGGGGACCCAATCACGGCGGGGGAAACGGCGGATTCCGGAATGCTCCGGGGCGCCCTGCGCTTGCCTATCCGGCCGTGATGGCCCTGCAAATGAGGATGCCGGAGGGCCCGCCGTCCCATTCGCAGCCGTTCTGGCTCCACGCCGGATTCTTCTTCGTGCTCGCACTTTTCTTCGCGCTCCTGCTGGGATTGTGGATCGTTTTCCGGGCTATGCGCTCGCGGGGAGCGGCGGGCATCTCCGCCGAGGAAGACGCGCCGCGCCCGGCCGCCGGCGGCGACGCGGCTTTCGCCTCCGCATCCGTGCAGGCCGTCATCGCGCGCCTCCGCCAGGAAGAGAAAGAACTTCAGCGGCTGCACCGCGAAGTGAAAGACCGGGCGGCAGAGACCGAACGGCTTACCGAAGCCGTGACGCGCCAGATGCCCACCGGCCTTCTGCTTGTGAATGCTACGGGAATGATCAACCTCTCGAATCCAGCCGCTGAGCAGACCCTGGGAGTGGGTGCGCTGCAGTACCGGCGCTATTCCGACGTGCTGGGGCCGGAATCGAAATTCACGCGCCTGCTGGAGTCCTGCCTGCGCGAGGGCCGGACGTACCAGCGTGAAGAAATCGAACATCGCACGGGGCAGGGCGAAGTGCGCCACCTGGGGCTGACCATATCTCCCGTGTCGCGCGATACCCCGAAAGTGGCCGGAGCGCTCTGCCTGCTGACCGACCTGACGGAGCTCACGGCACTGCAGCGCGCCGTCCAACTGAAGGAAAGCCTGGCCACGCTCGGAGAGATGTCTGCCGGCATTGCCCACGAGTTCAAAAATTCGCTGGCGACGATTTCCGCGTATGCGCAACTGGTGCAGCAGGAAGCGACCCCGGGAGAAGTGGCCGACAATGCGGGGAAAATTCTGCAGGAAGCGCGCACGCTGACGCACGTGGTGACGGAATTCCTGCGCTTTGCGCGGCCGCTGGAGGTGTCCCGCGGCACGGTGGCTCTAGCGCCGCTGGTGGAGCGCGTGGTGGGAGAAGCGCGAGAGAGCCACCCGCGAGTGGACTGCCGGTCCGAGGGAGAATTCCCGGATGTGGTAGGCGACGAAAACCTTCTCCGGCAGGCGCTGCTGAACCTGGTGCGAAATGCCGCCGAGGCGGTGAGCGAATTCCGGCGGGAGACTTCACCGGCCGGCCATGTGGTTGTCCGGGGGGAGCGACTGGACGGGGGCGGCGCGGCGCGGGTGAGGATCGTGGTGGCGGACGATGGCCCCGGCATTCCGGAGGCCGACCTGCCCAAAATTTTCGTGCCGTTTTACACCACCAAACCTGATGGAACCGGATTGGGGCTTGCCGTAGTGCAAAAAATCGCGGTGAATCATGGCGGCGGCGCGGAGGCCCGAAATCTGCCCGGAGGCGGCGCTGAGTTTATACTTACGTTACCCGCGGAAGGCCCGAGCGGGCAGGCAGTTGAATGACCGGCTGGAGGCATCTAAGATGGCACGAGGTGTTTACCCCGGCCTGCACCTCAAAGGTGGTGTTTATGCGTAATTCTTTTTTTGGGCTGATGCTCGCGGGAGCGCTGTGCACGGCGGGATGGATTACGTGCGCTTCGGCGCAGGATACATCCGGCGGGCAGCAGGAGTCGGTGGCGGACGCCGCGCGAAAGGCCCGCGCAGAGCGAAAGCAGATGCCGCCCCCGGCAAAGGTGTGGACGGACGACAACCTGCCGAAGAGCCCTCATCAGACCTCCGGCGCGGCGCCTTCCGAGGGAGAAGCAGCCGCCACTCCTGAAACCGCCGCGGCGGGTGCGGGCGAAGCGAAGCCCGCGGCCGGTGCGGACGACGCGCAGAAGCAGGCAGAACTGGAAGCCCAGTGGCGGAAGCGCTTTGCCGACGCCCACAGGAAGCTGGACGACGACCAGAAAGATCTGGACCTGATGCAGCGCGAGTACAACCTGAAACAGCAGCAGTATTACAGCGACCCGAACACTGCCATGCGCCAGCAATACAACAACTACGCCGGCGGCCGCGGGCCGGAATTGAACGACCTGAACAAGAAGATTGACGAGAAAAAGCAGCAGATCGAGCAGGACAAGCAAGCCATTTCCGACCTGGAGGACCAGCTCCGGAAAGACGGCCTGCCGGCCGGATGGTCTCGCCCCTAAGGGACGAGAGACGAATTCGTCGCCGTTTTCTCTGACGACAACCGTACGCGTGCGCCGCTCCGCGAATGCGGCTGGGGCGCTACACTGCTTCCGTGGAACCTCTCCTACTGGTGGAAGACAAAGCGGAACTGCGCGGCGTGCTCCGCAAAGCGCTGGAGCGGGCCGGCTGGCGCATAGAAGAAGCCGGCGATGCGGCCGCGGCGGCCGAAAAAATCCGCAATATCCGTTTCCTGCTGGTGCTCACCGATCTGAAGCTCCCGGGCGGCTCCGGCCTGGACGTGCTGCGCCAGGTGAAGGAAGCCGATCAGGACATTCCCGTGATCCTGATGACCGCCTACGGCTCCGTGGAAGAAGCCGTAACGGCCATGAAGGAAGGCGCGTTCGACTTCATCCAGAAGCCGGTGGATTTGGACCATTTGAAGCTGCTAGTAACGCGAGCCGCGCGGCAACAGGATCTGCTCCGCGAGAATCTGGTGCTGCGCGAGGAGTATTCGTCGCGCTACGGCTTTCCGCGGATTGTGGGCGAGCACCCTTCGATCAAAGCCGCCGGCCAGCAGGTGCAACGCGTGGCGTCGACAGACACGACGGTGCTGCTCCTGGGCGAAAGCGGCACGGGAAAGGAGCTGTTTGCCCGGGCCATCCACCATCTGTCGCGCCGGGGAGAACATCCGTTTGTGGCGTTGAACTGCGCGGCAATTCCCGAGGGCCTGGTGGAGAACGAACTCTTCGGCCATGAGAAGGGCGCGTACACGGGCGCCGGGGCTCGAAAAATCGGAAAAATGGAACTGGCGCAGCGAGGCACTCTGTTTCTGGACGAAATTGCCGAGCTGCCGCTGATGACGCAGGCGAAGCTGCTGCGCGTTCTGGAGGAACGGCGGTTCGAGCGCATTGGCGGAATACAGGCGGTGGAGGTGGATACGCGAATCCTGTGCGCCACGAATAAGGACTTGGAGCAGGCCGTGGCCGCAAAAACGTTCCGCGAGGACCTGTACTTCCGCATCGCGGCGGTTCCACTGACGATTCCCGCGCTGCGCGAGCGCGGCGACGATGCCCTGCTGCTGGCGGCGCATTTCCTGGAACGCTTCTGCGCGGAACTCTCCAAACCGGGGTTGAAACTCAGCGAGGGCGCGCGGCAGCGCATTCTGGAGTACGGGTGGCCGGGCAACATCCGCGAGCTGCAGAACGCGATTGAACGCGCCGTAATCCTGGCGGATGGCGCAACGATCGAGGCGAAAGACCTGCGGCTTCCGGCGCCGCGCCCCGAGCCGGGCGAAGCGCCCGCGGAAGCGGTGGGAGCCGAGTTTTCGTGGGAAGGGACGCTGGCCGAGGTGGTGGAACGAGCCGCGAGCCGGGTGGAGCGGTCCAAGATCGAGAGCGTGCTGCGCGGGTGCAAATGGAACAAGACGCGCGCGGCCGAGGAACTGGGCATTTCCTACAAGACCCTGCTGAACAAAATCCGCGAGTACCAGATCCCGGACTGACTCGCGCCGCCGGCCCGCAAAGAAAACAGCTAACCAAAACCGCTCCCGATCGTCTATATTCGTTGTCGCCATATATGGAGGCGGCGAGCATGGGAAACGCGGAATTGAAAAAAGGCACAGCGGAGGTCCTGATCCTCTCACTGCTGGAGCACCGCCCGCGGCACGGCTACGAAATCGCGAAGCGGATTGAGGAGCAGTCCCGCGGCGTCGTGGAGTTCCACGTTGCCTCCCTGTATCCGATGCTGTACCGGATGGAGCGCCGCGGCTGGATTGGGGGTTACTGGGTGGAGAAGGCCGGCCAGCGGCGGCGGCGGTATTACCGGCTGACGGCCGCGGGCCGCCGGGCATTGCCGGAACAGCGGCGGAGCTGGCGGGAATTCATGCGCGCGATCGAGCGCATCGTCGAGATGGACCATGCCTGATTGGAAGCAATACGTGCGGAATCGACTGGGCCCGCTGGGACTCTCCCCCGAGCGGGAGTACGAGGTGGTAGAGGAACTCGCTCAGCAACTCGAACAAGAATACGCCGACGCGATTGCCCGGGGCGTTGCCGCGGCCGCCGCCCGACTGCGCGCCGAGGGGCAGATCACCGATTGGCCCGCACTGGCGCGCGAAATCCGGGAATCGCAACGCCCACCCCAGCGACCGGCAACTCCCCGGCTGCCGGACCACTGGAAGCTCGCGACGCGGGAGGAACAATTTCGGATAGGGGGAGCAAACATGATGGCTGACCTGCTGCAGGATCTGCGTTACGCGGGGCGCATGCTGCGGAAGCATCGAGGCTTCGCGGCCCTGGTGGCGCTGACGCTGGCGCTGGGCATCGGCGCGAATTCCACGATTTTCTCCGTGGTTTATTCCGTGCTGCTGCGGCCACTTCCCTACGCCGATTCCGGGCAACTCGTGCGCGTGCAGGAAAGCAATCCCGCGAAGGGCTTTCCGACGTTTTCGGTATCGCCGGCGAATTTTCTCGACTGGCGAGATCAGAACCGCTCCTTTCAGCAAATCGTGGGGATGACCGGACAGTCCTTCAACTACGCGGGAGGCGAATACCCCGTCGAATGGCTGGGCCTGGCCGCAACCCAGGGATTGTTTGAAATGCTGCGTGTGCATCCGGTGCTGGGCCGTGGATTCGTGGACGGCGATTTCCAGACCGGGCGCGACCACGTGCTCGAGATCAGCGACGGACTGTGGCGATCCGCGTTCGGAGGGGACCCTGCGGCGATTGGGCGCCGCGTGGTTCTGGACGGAGAATCCCACGAGATCATCGGAGTAATGCCGCGGGACTTCCAATTTGGCGGATTGAAGACGGGTTTCTGGATGCCGTTTTCCTTTCCCGACGCGTTCAAGACCGTACGCGGCGCGCACTACATCGGCGTGATGGCGCGCCTGAAGCCGGGTGTAACCATTGCGCAGGCGCGCGACGATATGGCGACCATCGCGCGCGGGCTGGACAAACTATATCCGACCACGAACGGCGGCTGGACAGCCGTAGTGACCAGCGCACAGGAGTCCGCGGTGCGGGATGTACGGCCTGCGCTCCTGGTTTTGCTGGGCGCCGTGGGGCTAGTCCTGCTGATTGCCTGCGCCAACGCGGCCAACATGCTGCTGGCCCGTGCCACGGTCCGCTACCGGGAAATCGCCGTGAGACATACGCTCGGGGCGGGCCGCATGCGTCTGCTGCGCCAGTTGCTCACGGAGAGCGTGGTGATCGCGCTCGCGGGGGGAGCGCTCGGCCTGCTGGTTGCAGAATGGAGCGCGAGAGCGCTGGCCGCGTGGCACCCGGATTTCCTGCCGCGCTCGCAAAGTGTGACGGTTGACTGGCACGTGCTGCTGTTCACGCTGGCACTGGCCGTGGGCACCGGAATCGTATTTGGACTGGCGCCAGGCGTGATCGTGATCGGAGGCAATCTGGCCGAGGCGCTGAAGCAGAGCGGGCGTGGCGCGGCCGGGACGCGCGGCCGGATGCGCCGCGCCCTCGTGGTGCTGGAAGTGGCGCTGGCATTCGTACTGGTGGTTTCAGCCGGACTGTTTGTCCGCAGTTTTGCGCGGCTGACCGCGGCCGATCCGGGATTCCGTACCGGCGGCGCGCTGCTATTTGATATCGGTCTGCCCCGCGCCCGCTACGCGAACGATGAGCAGCAAACCGCGTTTTACAAACAGGCGCGCCAGCAATTGGCGGCGCTTCCCGGAGTCAACTCGGTGGTCATGACTTCACTGGTTCCGATGTCCGGAAACGATGAAGAATATTCCGTGGGCATCGCGGGGCACCCTGAAACGGCCGACAACCCATCGACGCTGTACTACCTGGTGAGCGCGGGCTATTTGAAGGCCGCCGGGATTCCGCTCCTCGCCGGGCGGGAATTCACCACCGACGATGTGGCAGGAGCTCCGCGCGTGTGCATCATCAACGACGTGATGGCGCGAGCGCTGTTTCCGGGACAGAATCCGATCGGGCAACGCATCCAGATCGGCAGGAAGTTTGAGGTGGTGCGCGAAATCGTAGGCGTGGCGGCGAGTGTGAAGCAGTACGGGCCGGGCGAGGAGCCGAGCATGCAGGTGTACGAACCATTCGATCAGGCGCCGCGACGGAGCATGACCTTCGAGATTCGCACCGGCGGGGATCCCATGGGGTTTCTGCCCGCTGCCCGCCGCATCATTCAAGGATTGGACGCGCAGCAACCCATTACAAACCCGATGACGCTCGAGGCCGTACTGAGCGAATCCGTGGCTCTGCCCCGGTGGCGGACGGCGCTGCTGGGAGTGTTCGCCGGGCTCGCGCTGGTGCTGGCGCTCGTGGGACTGTACGGCGTGATGTCCTACGCCGTAAGCCAGCAGACCCAGGAGATCGGCGTGCGAATGGCGATGGGCGCGCAACGCCGGGATGTTCACCGCATGGTGCTATCGCGCGGGATGTGGCTGGTGGGAGCGGGAGTCAGTTTCGGGCTCGTTTCGGCCCTGGCGGTAACGCGCTTTCTGCAGAACTTCCTGTTTGGCGTGAAACCGTACGATGCCGCGACGCTTCTGGGAGCCGTTCTTCTGTTCGCTCTGGTCGCGGCCCTGGCCTGCTGGGCGCCGGCACAGCGGGCCACGCGCGTGGATCCGTTGAAGGCATTGCACTACGAGTGAGCCGGGCGTTTGCCCCGGTGGAGCGCGATGGCTCCGCCGATCCAGAGCTGATACCCGACGTCGGAGAATCCCACGTCGCCCATCATTCGCGCCAGAGTCTCCGGCCCAGGGAATTTCTCCACCGATTCGGGAAGATAGGTGTAAGCCGCCGCGCTGCCGGATATCGCCCCCCCGATCAGCGGGAGAATCCGCCGGAAATAGAAGCGGTAGAGGGGGCCGAACAGAGGGCCGCGCGGGTCGGCACATTCCAGAATTCCCAGTTCGCCGCCGGGCCTCAGGAATTGAAAGAGAGCTCGCAAACCGGCCGAGTAATTCACCAGATTCCGAAAACCGAAGGCCAGGGTGATGAGATCGAAGCTGGCGGGAGCAAAGGGCAGCGACAGGGCATCCGCCTCCAGCCAGCCGATTTCGTTGGCGCGCGCGTCGCGCACGGCAGCCGCCTCCCTGCCCTTCTGCGCCGCGCGCAGCAGCATCGCATGCGAAAAATCGGCGCCGAACACGGCCGCGCCCGGGCTGCACGAGTGAGTGGCCTGCCGCTTCAGGGCCAACGCCAGATCGCCGGTGCCGCTGCACAGATCGAGAACGCGGGCATCCGGCCGCCGCAGGATGTGATCGAATGCGCGCGCCGTCCTTCGGCGCCACATGCGATCGAGATTCCCGGTCAGCAGATGATTGAGAGAATCGTAGCTGCCGGAAATCTCGCTGAACATCCGGCGGACGTACTGGCCGGCCTCCTGTTCGGACGCGGCGCCTTCCGGCCGCGTTCCCGGCAATGGGACATGAGTATCCGAGGGCGCCGGCAAGTCAGGCAGCTCCCGCGAGTCCAGCAAGCACTCGCCGCAAGGCGGCTTCCGGGACATTTTCCGCCGTCCGCACCTCGCCGATCTGGCGCGGAAGGATGAAGCGCAGCCGGCCGCCTCGCGTTTTTTTGTCGCCGCGCATCGCGGCAATCCACCTGGCCGGAGCGAACCGGGGGACGGCCGGAAGCGCACCAACGCTGCCCACCAGGGCCTCGATTCGCGCCGCGTCATCCGCGACGAGCCAGTGCAACCGAGCCGCGAGACGGGCAGCGGCAATGAGCCCCCATCCCACGGCCTCTCCGTGCAGGAATCGCCGGTAACCCGTCAACGATTCGAGCGCATGGCCGAACGTGTGGCCCAGATTCAGCGCTTCCCGCGGGCCGCCCTCCCGTTCGTCACGGCTCACGATCTGCGCCTTGGCCCCAATGCACCGCGGCAGGACCCAATCCAAGGCCGCGCGGTCGCGCCGCACGAGTTCCGCCATGCGGTTTTCCAGAAATTCAAACAAATGGCGGTCGCCGAGGATGGCGTATTTGATCACTTCATGGAGGCCCGCCCGGAAGTGGCGCCCAGGTAAGGTGGTCAGAACTTCCGGGTCGGCCACGACGAGCGCGGGCTGATAAAAGGCGCCCACCAGGTTTTTCCCTTCCGGCAGATTCACTCCGGTTTTTCCGCCGATGGCGGAATCCACCTGCGCAACGAGCGTCGTGGGGATGTGAATCAGGCGGACCCCCCGGAGATACGTGGCCGCCGCGAAACCGGCAACATCGCCCACCACTCCCCCGCCAACGGCGACAACAATTCCGCGCCGGTCGAGTCCGGCACTGGCGAGCCCACGACAGAGTTTTTCCATTGTGGTGAGGGTTTTCGCGGTCTCCCCGTCGGGAATCAGCACGGTTGCCGGCGGTTTCGCTCGTGCGCGGGCAAACTGGCGGCGAACGGCCGCGCCCCAGAATTTCCACACGCGGGGAGAAGAGACCAGTGCCACGGCGGTGGCAGGCCCGAGCGCCGCGACGAGTTCCCCGGCGCGGCGCAAGACGCCACGAGCGCACTCCACAACGTACGGCCCCGAAGGAGTTGCAACGGAAATTGTGGCCATGGCTTTCCGGAAACTGTAACACGCCATCGCGCGTGCTAACATCGCATTGCGGCAAATATGGCCACGAAGAAAAAGATCGAGGCCGACTACGTGGTGGTGGGTTGCGGCGTGGCCGGGCTGCGCGTGGCCATCGAGCTGGGTGCGGCCGCGGCCCGGGTGCTCGTGCTCGCCAAATCCAACCTCACGGATTCCGCCACGGAATGGGCACAGGGGGGAATCGCCGCCGCGCTGTCGGACGAAGACGAGGTCAGCCTGCACGTTGAGGACACGCTGCGAGCCGGTGACGGCCTGTGCGATGCGGGGGCCGTCCATACCCTGGTGGAAGAAGGCCCGAAATACATCCTGGAGCTGATCGAGTGGGGAACCCAGTTCGACCGCGCAGGGACGAAACTGGCGTTCACCCGGGAGGCGGCCCACAGCCGCTCGCGCGTCCTGCATGCCCACGGAGATTCCACAGGAAAGGAAATCGCGCGGTCGCTGTTTGCCAAGGCGCGGACGATACCGGGAGTTCTGTTTCGCGCACACGCGGTGACCACGGAACTGGTGCTGCGTGGGGATCGAGTTACCGGCCTGCGGTTCCTGGACGAGACCACAAATGAGGTGCACGAGGTGTCCGCACGCGCCGTCACACTGGCGACCGGCGGGCTCGGACAGGTGTATCCGGAAACGACCAACCCTCCCGTTGCCACCGGGGACGGCATGGCCATCGCCTATGAAGCCGGCGCCGTGCTGTCCGATCTGGAGTTCGTCCAGTTCCATCCCACGGCGCTGGCGGTGAAAGGAGCGCCACGATTCCTGCTCTCGGAGGCCCTGCGCGGCGAGGGGGCCGTTCTTCGCAACGCGGACCTCGAGCGCTTCATGAAAAAACACCACGAGGCCGGAGAACTGGCCCCCCGCGACATCGTCTCGCGCGCGATAGTCGCGGAAATGCAGCGCACACGCACCGATTTCGTCTACCTGGACCTGACACACCTGAAAGACGAATACGTGCGGAAGCGTTTCCCGCAGATTTACTCGACCTGTCAGAGCTACGGCGTGGACATAACCAGCGACCTGGTGCCCGTGCGTCCCGCGGCGCATTACGCGATGGGCGGGGTGAGGACGGACACGCACGGCCGATCTTCCCTGCCGGGGCTGTACGTGGCGGGAGAAACGGCCTGCACCGGCGTGCACGGCGCCAACCGCCTGGCCAGCAATTCCCTGCTCGAAGGTCTGGTGTTCGGCGCGCGCACCGGCCAGGCCATCCTTGTGGACACAAAGTTTACGAAGAAGGGCCCGGCCAAATGGCCCGAGTCCGCGCGCGCGGCGGAGAAAGCCGCGGCGAATTCGACCGCCGCACCGCAGCCCGGGGGAAAAGAGCAGCTAGAGAAAATCCGCGCCGTCGCATGGAAGGATGCGGGCATCATCCGGAACGGCCACGAGTTGCACGAGGCGCTGGATGCGCTGGGCGGTCTGGAGCCTCCGCGGCCGGCCGAGCCGACGCGTGCGGCGCTGGAATTGCGCCACATATGGCAGCTCGTCCAACTGATTGTGCGCTCGGCGCTGGCCCGCGAGGAAAGCCGTGGGGGACATTACCGCAGCGATTTTCCCTTCCGCGACGAGGAGAAATTCGGCAAGCATTCGCGCATTACGCGCGGCTCGGAGGTTACGTTTGGCTAAAACGCCGGACCGCATCGACAGCCGCGAGAACCGCTGGCTGAAGCGGTTTCGCGGCGCGCTCCAAGCCCGGCCGGAGAAGGACGGAGCGCCCCTGGGCGTCGAAGGGCCACGACTGGTGGGGGAGGCGCTTCGCTCCGGGCTCACGACGGAAGCTCTGCTGATTTCCGATTCGGGAGAACGCCAACTGACCCGTCTTCGCGATACCCTTCACCCCAAGATTCGTATTCTCCGGACCTCGGACCGGCTGTTTGCCACCGTGGCCGGCACGGAGACGCCTCAGGGCGTCGCGGCTCTTATCGAGCCGCCGCACTGGCGGCCGGCGGACTTGTTCGGCGCTGCCGCGCTCGTGGTTGTCCTTGCCGGGGTGCAGGACCCCGGCAACATGGGTACCATCATTCGGGCCGCGGAAGCCTTTGGCGCGAGCGGCGTCATCGCCTGCACCGGCTCGGCGCATCCATTCGGCCCGAAGGCGGTCCGCGCGTCGGCCGGGTCCGTGTTCCGTCTGCCAACGCTTGCCGGCTCGCAACCAGCTGACGTCCTCGAGGAGCTGCGCGGGCGCGGACTTCGCCAGTTCGCGGCCGTGACTACCGAAGGGCCCGCGCCACCGGGGACCGATTTGACGCAGCCCTGCGCTCTGTGGATTGGAAGCGAGGGCTGCGGCCTCCCGGAAGAGGTGCAACGGGCCGCGGACGCCACCATCCGAATCCCCTTGCGCGACACGGTGGATTCCCTCAATGCCGCCTCGGCCGCCACGGTGCTGCTCTACGAGGCAGCGCGGCAACGCGGGCGAATGGGCCGACTGCCGGAATCCACGCCATGAGTCTTTTCCGACAGCTCGAGCCGGAAGACGAGCGCGCCGAACGCGCAGAGAGTACCGCGCCGCTCGCGGAGCGCATGCGACCGCGCACGCTGGACGACGTGGCAGGCCAGGAACACCTGCTGGGCGCTGGGGCTCCGCTGCGCGCGCAGATTGAATCCGGTCGCGTGCAATCCATGATCCTGTGGGGCCCGCCGGGCTGCGGCAAAACGACGCTGGGCCGGCTGATTGCGGGCCGGGCGCGGGCCGACTTCGTTCCCTTCAGCGCGGTCCTTTCCGGCATCAAAGAAATACGGGAGGTGATGACGCAGGCGGAGCGGGCGAGCCACTCCGGGCGTCGAACCATCGTGTTCATTGACGAGGTGCATCGCTTCAACAAAGCGCAGCAGGATGCGTTCCTCCCGTTCGTCGAGCAGGGCAGCATTACGCTGATCGGGGCCACGACGGAAAATCCCTCGTTTGAGGTGATCGCGCCGCTGCTCTCCCGCGCGCGAGTCTACCGGCTGGAGGCGCTCTCCAACGAAGTGATCGTTCTGCTGTTGCGCCGCGCGCTGGCCGATCGGGAGCGCGGCGTCGGCAATCTTCCCGCCGACATCCCGGACGAACTGCTCGATCGCATCGCTACCTTTTCCGCCGGCGATGCACGCGCCGCCTACAACATTCTGGAGGGGGCCGTATCCGCCGCGGCCCCGAATGCGGCCGGCCGGCGGGAAATCACGCAGGAAGTTCTGGAACGCACTCTGCAGCGGAAGACGCTTCTGTACGACAAGGCCGGCGAGGAACACTTCAACCTCATCTCCGCGCTGCACAAATCGGTACGCAATTCGGATGCGGATGCCTCGCTCTACTGGCTGACGCGCATGATCGAATCGGGCGAGGACCCGCTGTACCTGGCGCGGCGCATGGTGCGCATGGCCAGTGAGGACATCGGCCTGGCGGACCCGCATGCCCTGCGCGTGACGCTCGACGCGATGAACGCCTACGATTTTCTGGGCGCGCCGGAGGGCCACCTGGCACTCGCGGAAGCCGCCGTGTATCTCGCGCTAGCGCCGAAATCGAACGCGCTCTATGCGGCCTACGGAGCTGTGTCCCGCGATCTGGACGAAACCCGAGCCGAGCCCGTCCCGCTGCAGCTGCGCAACGCCGTAACCGGCCTGATGAAAGACGAAGGCTACGGCCGCGGCTATCAATACGCGCACGACTACGAGGACAAAGTGACGGACATGGAGTGCCTGCCCGAATCGCTGCGAGGCCGCCGCTACTACCATCCCACCGACCAGGGCCTGGAAGCCCGTATCCGGCAGCGAATGGAAGAAATCGCGCGACTGAAGGCCAAACCGAAATCATGAGCGGCTCGGCTCATCACGCACGGGCCGGCGTTCGGCTCGCCGTCCCCATGGCGGCGCTCGTACTGCTCCTTTCCGCCGTGGCCACGGGGATGCCGCAACAGCACCCGGAGTTCACCATCGACGAGGACTGCACCGCTTTCGCTTTTGGTCCCGGCGGGAAGATTGCTTTCGCCACACGTCACGTTTACTCCCATCACAAATTCGTTCTCCAGCGCGACGACTTCTGGATAGCGGACAGCGGGCACGGCAAACGCAAAATCCTCAACGGGGACAAACTCGATCGCGGGGAGGGCGGCTTCAGCTATGGGGTGCGGTCTCTCCGCTGGTCGGCCGGGGGGACGAAACTGGCCGCCGAGGTGATGACCGGCACCACTGCAGAACGCCACGGAGACGCAACCGTCGATTTGCAGTCCTTTCTTCTCGACACAAATGGCCAGGAAATCAAGATCGCCGACGGCGACAGCTTCATCCCGGACAGCCAGGATGCCGCCTGGCTCGACGAGACCACAGTCGTGTATCTGGAGGAAGCCACCAAGCCGCGGAAGGAATTCACGATGTGGAGCGTCCATCCGGCTGAGGGTCACGCCGAGCGGCTGTTCCCGGATTCCTATTTTCTGGACGCGGCATGGATGATCCCGTCGCGGCAGGCTCTAGCCATCACTTCACCGGCGCATGGAGCGAGGCCGGAACTGGTGCTGCTCGATCTAACCAAACAAACCAGCAAAGAACTGGCCCCGCTCGACGGATATGCCGGAGGTTTGACCCTCTCGCCTTCCGGCCGCAAGGTGGCCTATTTCCGCGATCCAGGCACCCTGGAGGTTCGTTCCTTGAGTGATCCCCGGAAGCCGCAAGACCTGCAGGCCCTGATGACCCCCTTCTACTGGACGGGGGACGAGCAGCACGTGGTGATGAAAACGGATCCCGGCCCGCACAGCTCGATTCTCCAGGTTCTGCGGCTCTCCGACGCCAACACCGACAATCTCTTCAATGGGCTGACGTTCTGGAACTTCGCGATCTCCCCGGATGGCTCGGTGATCGGCGTCATACCGCCCGGCAAGCACGTGATCATGGTATATTTGGCGCCCAATTCAGGATGATCCACGTGGTGACCCGGGCCGATCGGCGGCTCAACGAGATCTTTTTTCCCGGAATGGCTCTGCTCATTCTGGCGGTGGTGTTCACGGGATTCGCCCGGAGCTATTACCTTGCCGGTGTGTTCCGTGCCCCGCTCCCGAATCTGCTCATTCATATCCACGGCGGCGCATTCTCCCTGTGGATTCTCCTCCTGGTGGTGCAAACTTCGCTGGTTTTCTCCGGACGGGTGGACCTGCATCGCCGCGCCGGCCTGTTGGGTTTCGGGCTGGCCTGCTTGATGGTTCTTCTGGGAACGATGGCCGCAACGGACGCATTGGTGAGGGACGAGACGACAGGACCGGTCAGCGCAAAGACGTTCTACGCCGTACCGCTGGCCGATATGCTCCTGTTCGGCGTGCTGGTGTGCGTCGCGTTCCGAAACCGATTCCATCCGGAGACACACAAACGCGCCATCCTGATTGGCACGATCTCCCTGCTCGATGCGGCATTTGTCCGCTGGTTCGCGCCCGCCCCCTGGTGGACCCTCCGCACCTCCCAGGTGTGTTGCTATCCGCTGCTGCTGTTCCTGGCGGTTTACGACCTACGGTCGATCGGCAGGATTCATCGCGTCACGCTGTGGGCCGGAGCGCTGCTGATCGCGACTCACTTCGCGGAACTGCCCGTGGGCAACACGGCCCTGTGGCAAGGCTTCGCCACGTGGGCGCAGAACACCGCGCGTCTGTTGTATTGAGTGTGACCAGCTTCGCGGGCAGTCTTACCGCGGCGCGCGGAACCGCCGCGCGTGTTCCTTGAGAATGCAGGAATCCTCCATCACAAACAGGCCGGCTTCGCGCGCGCGCGCCGCCGCGGCCGCGTCGTGCACGCCTTCCTGCATCCACACTGCCTTGGCGCCGATGCGGATCGCGGCGTCAACGAATTCTCCCGCGCGGTCCGCGCGCCGGAAAATATTCACGATGTCCACTGGTTCCTGGATGTCTTCGAGCCGGGCAACCGCCTTCTCTCCCAGCACTTCTTTGACGTTTGGATTCACGGGGATGATGCGGTAGCCGGCCGACTGCATGTATTGCGAGACGCCATAGCTGGCACGCGAGCGCGTGGCGCTGAGGCCTACCACGGCGATCACGCGGCTTTTTTCCAGGATCACCTGGATCGGATCGTCGGACGTTGCGGAGCGGGTTCCGGCTTTCATCAGCAGGCACGTTCCAGCATATCCCAGAACCGCGTCGTATGGCGGCTCATTCGCATGCGGCGGAATCCGTACTGGCGGCTATCCGCCCTTCGTTACAACTGCGCGGGGATCGTTCAGAGATGTGCGCACCTCCGCCAGCGCGGCCAGGAATTTCTCGTTTTCGGCCGGAGTCCCAACGCTGACGCGGATGGCCTCCGGAAACCCCATCCAGGCCATCGGCCGAACGATAACGCCCAGCCGCAGCATGGCATCGGCAATGCGATTCGTATGGGGCCCGAGATGGACCAGAACGAAATTCGCCGCGGTTGGGACAAACGCAAGCCCCTGAGCGCGGAGCCCGGCTTCGATCTGTGCGATCCCCCGGCGATTATTTTCCACCGAGCGGCCCACGTGCCCGAGGTCGTCGAGCGCGGCCAGCGCCGCAGCCAGCGAAACTCCCGTCACGTTGAATGGCTGCCGCACCTTGTTCATCTGCGCCAGCAGGCCCGCGGGCCCCATGGCGTAGCCCACGCGCATGCCCGCCAACCCGTACACCTTCGAAAATGTGCGCAACACGAGCACGCTGCGACCCGCGCGCACCAGGTTCAGCGAACGCGAATAGCCAGGCCGGTCAGCAAATTCGTAATACGCCTCGTCGAGAACCACCAGTGCGCTCTCCGGAATCCGCGCGAGAAACGTGTCCAACTCGTCCGCGGTGAACAGAGTTCCCGTAGGGTTGTTCGGGTTCGCCAGATAGATCACCCGGGTTCTGCCGTCCACAACCCGGGCTATGCCTTCCAGATCGATGGCGAACTCGCGCAGTGGGATCGTAATGAGCTGCTTTCCCGTGGCCCGCACCGCGGAGTAGTACAGGGGAAACGAACCTTCCGGGCACACCGCATTGTCGCCGGGCGTGAGCAGCGTGCGTGCGACCAGGTCAATCAGCTCACAGGAACCGGCGCCCAGCATCAGGCGCTCCATCTCCACGCCCATCTGTTCCGAAAGTTTTTTGCGCAAGTAAAAGCCGGCACCGTCCGGATACCAGTTGGCATCCGCCAGCGCCCGCCGAGCCGCTTCCACAGCCATGGGAGAAGGCCCGAGCGGGTTTTCATTGGACGCCAGCTTGATGGCGTGTACGCCGAGTTCGCGTTCGACCTCTTCAATGGGGCGGCCGGGTTTATACGCTTCGATCGCCCGGATCCAGGCGGGAACCAGTTCGTCGATCGGTTTTCCAGTCATTCGCTTTCCCGTCCCTGCGGCGAGCCGCGCCGGCCACCGGGGTGTCCGTGTGAGCCGGAATTGCGCGCGGGGCGCTTCGGCCTTCGCGCCGCTCCCCGAGGCCGGTGCTCGCTGCGCCAGTGGGCGACGGCCGACGCGATGCCTTCGCGGCCCTCGGCGCTCTCGTACGCTCGTCCGCGACGCCGCTCGCGCACTCCCGCAGCGGGAATCTGCAGCCGTCCCTGCGCTGCGCGCCGCAGAGTGTTCACTTCCTCCGAAGAGAGTGCGCGCATTTCCCCCGGCGCGAGCGTGCCAAGCTCGACGCCGGAGAATCCAATGCGCACCAGTTTTTCCACCAGGATTCCCTGCCGCACCAGCGACCGGCGAAGCAAATCGCGGGGAGCATTGCGCACACTCGCTTCATACCACGCATTGGCCGCGTCGCGATAGAGCCGCAATGGCACTCCGATATCCCGTTCGAGCACCTGCCGCGCCGCCTCGGAGATTCGACCCTTCACCTTGAACCGCCAGGTTTGCGGCAGAGCCCCCGCAGCACGCATCAGGTCGCTCGCCAGTTCGCCATCGCTCGTGAGCACGAGCAGCCCCGCAGCGTCAAAATCCAGCCGGCCGACGGGAAACAGGCGTCCCGGAAATCCGCGCAGATAGGGACCCAGACACGGCCGTCCCTCCGGATCGCTGGCGGTGGACACCACGCGTGGCGGCTTATAGAACGCAAAATATTTCTGGTCCGCACCGGCATTGAACCGGACCACGCGCGGACCCACGGTGATATGGTCGCGCGAGGCGTCCGCCTTCGTTCCCAGTTCCGTTACCACCCGGCCGTTTACCGTGACTGCGCCGGACAGAATCAGCTGCTCGGCGTGCCGGCGCGAGGCAATCCCCGCGCGCGAAATGATTTTCTGCAGTCTCTCAAGCATCACTGGAAATGTCCCCAGCCGGCTTCCGTATATTCGTTACCTGGCCCCTTCGCCCGGCTCCGACTCGAGCTCCGCCCCGGCCTCGGAGGTGCCGGCCGCTGCCTCCGCTACTTCTCCCGGTTCCTCCGGAATGATTCCGTCTTCTCCCAGCGCCGCGCGAGCCAGAGCCTCGAATTCCTTCAGGCTCGGCAAATCCTCCACGCCGGCCAGCCCGAAGCGCATGAGGAAATCCTTCGTGGTGCGGTAAAGGATCGGCCGGCCGAGCGCCTCTTTACGGCCGGCGGTGGTGATCATGCCGCGCTCCAGCAGCGTCTTGATCACGCCCGCGGCCTGCACCCCGCGAATCTCCTGAATCTCCGGAAGCGTCACCGGTTGCTTGTACGCAATCACCGCCAGCGTTTCGAGCGCGGGCATTGAAAGCCGCAGCGGAGGCTGCAGGCTCTTGATAAACCGCCGCACAGCTTCGTGGTGCTGCGGCTTGGTGTAGAACTTATAGCCGCCAGCCACTTCGCGGATTCCGATGCCGCGCTCGTCGGTCTCGTAGGCGGCAATCAGTTCCCGCAAGGCGCGACGCACGGCATCGCGCTCCCCGTGAACCGCAGACGCGATCTGCTGGACCGTGACGGGTTCCTCCGCCGCATAGACAATGGCTTCAATCGCGGCGCGAAACTCGGGTCCCGGACCGGCAGGGTCGGCTGCGGGCGCGGCAGGAATCCCGGGCTGCTCGCCCCCCTCCGGCAATCCCGAAGCGGATTCGATCATCGGATCTTCAGGCATACTGGCTGTCAATCTCCGTTCCCGACGGCGCCCCGCCCTCCGGCGCCGAGAGCACCGCGTCGAACGCGGGCGTTTTCCGCAGGTAGATTTCGCCGAACAGCGCTTTCTGCATGAGCTGGATGGCTTGCAGCCTGACCATCTCCAGCATGGCGATAAACGCAACGATCATGGCGTGGCGAGTGGGACAGTCCTCGAAGAATTTGGCGAGGGCCACACCATCTTCCTCCGCGGAGAGGCGTTTTCGCAGCAGTTCGATCATCTGCGCCACGGTGAACCGGTCGTGCTGCAGCTCGATCTTCGTTTCCTTCTTTTTCCGTTCCAGAATCTGCTGGAACACCTTCACCAGATCCACCAGCGACACCACCAACTCGCCTTCCACCGTGTCGCCCTCATAGAGGGACAGGTCCGGCTGCGAAAAGACGTGCGCTTCGATCTGTTGCCGCTCGTAAAGCATTTGCGCAGCATTCTTGAATTTTTCATGCTCGAGCAGCTGGTGAACCAGCTCCCGGCGCGGGTCCTGCTCTTCCGGCGGCGCGTCCGGATCCACCGGCAGCAGCATGCGCGACTTGATAAAGATGAGCGTCGCCGCCATATACAGAAATTCCCCGGACACGTTGATGTCCAGCTCCTCCATCTGGTGCAGGGCCTCCAGATATTGGCCGGTGATTTTCGCGATAGGAATATCGTGGATGTTGATTTCCTGCTTGCGGATCAGGTCCAGCAGCAGGTCGAGCGGGCCTTCGTAGCGGTCCAGTTGGACCAGAAAGGCGAGGGAGGATTCCGGCGCGCTCATCTCAGTGCGCGGCTCCCGTGCCGGTGCGCGCGGCGGGAGCGGCTTCGACTTGGGCCGAGCCGAACACCGCGGAACGCACCCGCGACATCGTCTTCTGCGCCGTCTTCCGTGCGCGAGCCGAGCCTTCCGACAGAATCTCCTGGACGCGCGCCGGATGGGCTCCGTACTCTTGCCGACGCGCGCGCACCGGTGCGATCCATTTAATCAGGTTTTCGGCCATGGCAGCTTTGCACTCGATGCACCCAATCCCCGCCGACCGGCACCCTTTTGCCGCCCAATCGAGGGTCTCCGGCGGAGAAAACAGTTTGTGCCAGTCGTAGACGGGGCACACATCGGGATTCCCCGGGTCGCTCCGCCGCTTCCGGGCGGGGTCCGTCATCATCACTTTCGTCTTCGCACGGATGGAGTCGT
>DATKNR010000101.1:0-10641 GCA_035541255.1 Patescibacteria group bacterium
GAAGTTTCGCGCGCGCTGTCCGCCTGCGAGGGCGCGCTGCTGGTGGTGGACGCCAGCCAGGGAGTGGAAGCGCAGACCGTGGCCAACGCTTTTCTCGCCGCGGGAAACAACCTGGCCATCGTTCCGGTGATCAACAAAATCGATTTGCCCGCCGCCGAGCCGGAGCGCGTGAAAGAGCAAATCGAAAACGTGCTGGCGATTCCGGCGCACGATGCGCTGCTCATCAGCGCGAAGAGCGGAATCGGAGTGGAGGACGTGCTCGAAGCGATCGTCGCGCGCATTCCGCCGCCCGCGGGCGACGCGGATGCGCCGCTGCAGGCGCTGATTTTCGATTCGTGGTACGACCCCTATCGTGGCGTGGTGATCCAGGTGCGCGTGAAGGCCGGACGGATGGCGCCGAAAACGAAAATCCGCATCTGCTCGACGGACCATGAATTCGAAGTGGAAAGCATGGGAGTTTACACGCCGAAGCCGCAGTCTGTGGACGAACTCGCGGCGGGCGAGGTCGGATTCGTAATCGCCAACATCAAGGACGTTGCCGATGCGCCCGTGGGCGACACGGTGATTGAAGCGGCGCGGCCCGCTGCGGCGCTGCCGGGATTCCAGTCCATCAAGCCGATGGTGTTTGCCGGGCTCTTTCCCGTGAACGCGAGCGATTACGAGCTGCTGCGGGACGCGCTGGGAAAGCTGAAGCTGAATGACGCGGCGTTTTTCTACGAGCCGGAAAATTCGGTGGCGCTCGGCTTCGGATTCCGCTGCGGATTTCTAGGCCTGCTGCACATGGAAATCGTGCAGGAGCGGCTGGAGCGCGAATACAACATCAACCTGATCACCACGGCGCCGAGCGTGCGCTACCGGATCCGGACGGTGACGGGCGATTGGCTGGAAGTCGACAACCCGACGAAATTTCCGCCGCCGAGCGCCATCGCCGCGATCGAGGAGCCGTTCATCACGGCGATGATCATCACGTCGGATGAGTCCGTCGGCGCGCTGCTGAAACTGTGCGAGGAAAAACGCGGGACGCAGAAAAAATTCGAATTCCTCTCACCCACGCGCGTCATGCTCACCTACGAACTGCCGCTGAACGAAATCGTTCTGGATTTTTACGACCGGCTAAAAGGCGCGTCGCGCGGCTACGCCTCGCTGGACTATCACCTGTCGGGCTACCGCGAGTCGGACCTGGTGAAGCTGGACGTGCTGGTGGGCGGCGAAGCGGTGGACGCGCTCTCCATGATCTGCCACAGCGACTTCGCTTACGAACGCGGGCGGGAGCTGGTGGCGCGGCTGCGGAAATTGATTCCGCGGCAGATGTTCGAGGTGCCCATCCAGGCGGCCATCGGCAGCCGCGTGATCGCCCGCGAGACGATCGCCGCGATGCGGAAAAACGTGCTGGCCAAATGCTACGGCGGCGACATCACGCGGAAACGGAAACTGCTGGAGAAACAGAAAGAAGGAAAAAAGCGCATGAAGCGCGTGGGGAGAGTGGATATTCCGCAGGAGGCGTTCCTTGCGGTGCTGAAGGTGAGCGGCGGGGAGGAAGAAGAGTAAGAGAGACAACCCGCAGAAAGATCCACGACAGAGACACAGAGGTGTGAGGAGAAGAACAGAAACGGGCCAGGCGTCCTACTCCGTGCGAAGGACGACGAGGGGATCGACCCGCGTGGCCCGGCGAGCGGGCAGATAACCGGCCAGAAGCGCAACACACGAGAGCAATGTAGCAGCCGCGGCGAGGGTGAATGCGTCGCGCGGGCTCACCTCGAAGAGCAATTTCTGCAGGACGCGCGTCGCCACGAGCGAAATTCCCATCCCTGCGACAACGCCTGCGGCCACGATGCGCGCCACGTCGCGCACGACGAGCGCGAGAATGGATCCAGGCCTCGCGCCGAGGGCCATGCGCACGCCGAACTCCTTCTGCCGCTGCGAGACGGTGTAGCTGAGCGCGCCATAGAGGCCGATCATGGCGAGCAGCAGGGCGAGCGCGCCAAAAAAGCTGGAGAGGAGCGCGAGCAGCCTCTCCTGGACGAGTGAATCGTCCACTTGCTGCGCAAGCGTGTGGAATTCGAGCGAGATGTCTTTGTTCACAGCGGCCACAGCGTCGCGCACTTCGGCGGTCAGGCTCGCGGGAGGAACGGCCGTGCGCATCTCGAACGATTGTCCCGCCCGCTCGGGCATCTGAGTGAGAGGAAAGTACGCCGTGGCCAAAGGCTCCTCGCGAAGCGTCTGGTACTTGGCATCCTTCACCACGCCCACGACTTCGACGGGGGCCCCGAGTTTTTCACCTCTTCCCATGACGCGGAACGTACGGCCAAGCGGATTGAGCCCGGGGAAAAATTTCCGGGCCAGCGTCTGATTGATGATGGCGACCTGCGGCGAGGTGGCCGTATCCCGGCCGTTGAAATCGCGGCCGGCAATCATCGGCGTGCGCAGTGTCTGCATGAATCCGGGCGAAACGAAATTGAAATAGGCGAGCGCCTCATCGCCCCCGGGCGCGCCGGGAGCATCGGACTGGATGTTTTGGTTCCACGTCATCCCTCCCACCGGCGTGATCACGGATCGCGCCGCGGAGAGCACGCCGGGAAGGGCCCGCAAGCGTTCCTCGATCCCATCGAACAGCTGCGGCTGCTGGTCCGGCGGCACTCCCGCGGTCTGCAGATTGGCCCGGACGATCAACACGTTGACGCGCTCGAAGCCCAGATCCTCTGTCACCAGATTGCGGAAACTGCGCAGGAACAGGCCCGAAGCGACCAGCAGCGCGAGCGAAAGCGCCACCTGCACGACGACCGCGGCTGTTCCGGCCCGGATGCGCACCGGAGCGTTCGCATCCACGGCGCCCGCCCCCTTCATCGAGCC
Source organism: Patescibacteria group bacterium (assembly GCA_035541255.1). Classification (GTDB taxonomy): domain Bacteria; phylum Acidobacteriota; class Terriglobia; order Acidiferrales; family UBA7541; genus JOPF136. The sequence goes on from DATKNR010000101.1 coordinate 2,851, forward strand.
GGCCAACGACACGCTGGTCGAACGGAACGCGGGCAGCACTCCGAAGAGCAATGCGGTGAGCACAGCGACGGCCACAGTGAAGCCGAGCACCCGAGGGTCGAGCGAGAGATCCAGGAAAACCGGATTCTGCTGAACCGAAAGCTGACGCACGAGCAGCGCGGCGCCCCATCGCGCGAACAGGAGTCCGAGGAGCGCGCCGGAGAGAGAGAGCATGACGCACTCGGTGAGCAATTGACGCACCAGCCGCATTCGCGAAGCGCCGAGCGCTCGTCGAACGGCAATTTCCTTACCTCGGGAGGCGGCGCGGGCAAGCATGAGCGTGGCGAGATTGGCGCAGGCGATCAGGAGCACGAGTCCTACAACCCCCATCAGCACATACAGCGGCTGACGGAACTCCCCGCGCAATTCGGAGCTGCCCGTGCCACCCGGCGTGGCGACGAACCACCGTTCCAGCAGGCCCTGTTGCTGCTTGGACGACCAGTAAGCGGGAACAGCTGCGCTGAAGATCGGCGGCGAGAGCGCGCGAAGCCGCTGGTCCAGCAGGGCGGAGGAAATTCCGGGCTTCGCCCGGCCGGCCACTTTCAGCCACCACCACGAACGATGGTCCAGCCGCGATTTGATCCCCGGATCACTCGCAAACATCGGTCGACCCGCATCGAATATGGCCGCGGCACAAATAGGAATCGCAACATCAAACGCCTGGCCCACATCCATGCCGAAAAATCCCGCTGGCGCCACGCCAATGATGGGAAAGGTGTGCCGGTCAAGCGAGATGGTGGTCCCGATCGCTCCCCGCGCTCCCTCGTACCGACTCTGCCAGTAGCCGTAGCTGAGCACGGCAACGCCGGGGCAGCCGCGCTGGTCGTCGGAGGGCGCGATCATGCGGCCGGCGGCGGGGTGCAGGCCCAGGGTGGGAAAAAACCCGCCGCTGACCCACAGGCCCTTGACGGGCTGGACTGGACCGCCCTGCGCTAAGTCGAAATCGTCCTCGCTCCAGGCGAATACGCCGGAGAGCACGTCCTGACGATCGCGGAGTTGCTCCCAGAGGGGATTGGTGAAGGACTGGCCTACGTCATCGCCCCATTTGGGATGCCGCATGCCGATCTGGACGAGCTGCTCCGGCTTCTCCACCGGCAGGAAGCGAAGGAGAACGGCGTCCATGAGTGAAAAGATGGCCGTGTTCGCGCCAATACCGAGAGCGAGAGTGAGCACGGCGGTGGCGGTGAAGGCGGGATTTTTTGCAAAAATGCGCGCGGCGTAGCGGACGTCCTGAACGAAGGAGCCGACGGCGGATTCCCATCCGGCGTCGCGGATGTTGTCTTTGACGGCTTCGGCGCTGCCCATTTCGACGAGGGCGGCGCGGCGGGCAGCCGCGGGGCTGAGGCCGGCGCGGGATTTGTCGCGCGCGGAGGCGTCGAGAAACGCGCCGAGTTCCTCGTCCATTTCGCGGTCGGCGCGCGGCTGGTTGAAGAGCGCGCGAAGGCCATCGAGGAGATTGCGGAAAAGATTCATGGCGGCGCTCCTCAGGAGGCCTCGAGAATGCGGGCGATGGCGGCGGCCTGGCGGCCCCACTCGCGCGTTTCGGATTTGAGCTCGGCGCGGCCGCGTTCGGTGAGGCTGTAATACTTCGCGCGTCGGTTGTTTTCGGTGGCGCGCCAGGAGCCGCGAATCCATCCGGCGCGCTCCAAGCGGCGGAGGGCGGGAAACAGAGTGCCGGGATTGACGCGGAAAACACCCTTACTGATCTGCTCGATGCGCAGGGCGATGCCGTAGCCGTGCATGGGCTCAAGGGCGAGAGTTTTGAGGATGAGCATGTCCACGGTTCCCTGCACCACATCGCTCGGTTCGCCAGCCATCCGCACCTCTCCTCTTGACGGTCGGGAGAAGAGTACCCCTTTCCACTAGACTGTCAAGAGGAAAGACGAAGGAAAGCGGAAAAGGTTAGGCAGCCGGGGGACGATTAGGAGGATTTCTTGCGGACTTCGGCGTCGAGGCGGCCGCGGGCGAGCTGGATGGAAACGGAATCGCCAACCTCAACCTGGTCGGAGGAACGGACGATGTTGCCCTGCGCGTCATAGGCGACGGCATAGCCGCGCTCGAGGACGCGGAGCGGGCTGCGCTCCTCGAGCTGGGTGCGGAGGCGGGCAACGCGCTCGGCGCGGGCGCGGAGCAGGCGCTCGATGCGGATGGCGGCGTCCTGCCGGCGGCGGGCGAGACGAAGTTCGAGCGCGGCGAGGCGCGGGCGGAAATCGAACGCGCGAACGTGGGCTTGAGCGACTTCCACACGGCGACGGGAAAATTCGAGACGACGGCGGAGGGAATCGCCGAGACGGGAGGCGAGCTCGTCGGCGCGCTGGCGATGCTGGCGGAGCAAATAGTCGAGGCGGCGGAAGCCGCGATGGGCTTCGAGTTCGTGGAGGCGGGCGCGGCGGGCGAGCAGGACGACGCGGACGTGCTGCGCGAGCGAGCGGGCGAGCTGCTCAATGTGGCGCAGGAATTCGTCGCGGGTGCGGACGACGATTTCCGCGGCGTTTGAAGGCGTGGAAGCGCGGACGTCGGCGACGAAATCGGCGATGGTGAAATCGGTCTCGTGGCCGATGCCGGAAATGACGGGAATGGGACAGGCGGCGATGGCGCGCGCAACCACTTCCTCGTTGAAGGCCCAGAGATCTTCGAGCGAGCCGCCACCGCGGACGAGGAGCAAGACATCGGCGGCGCGCTGGCGGCCGAAATACTCGAAGGCGGCGGCGATTTCCGCGGGAGCTTCTTCGCCCTGCACGCGCACGGGATAGAGCAGGACGTGGACGTTGGGAAAACGGCGGAGGAGGATGCGGAGAACGTCGCGAACGGCGGCGCCGGTGGGAGATGTGATGAGGCCGATGCGGCGCGGGAGAAGAGGCAGGGGCTGTTTGCGCTCTTCGTCGAAAAGGCCTTCGGCTGCAAGGCGCGCCTTCAGCTGCTCGAAGGCGAGCTGGAGAGCGCCGAGGCCGATGGGCTCAATCTGCGTGACATAGACCTGATACTCGCCGCGGGCCTCGTAGATGCTGATGGAGCCACGGACAGTGACGTTGAGGCCGTCCGCGGGGCGGAACTTGATGGCGCGGAGCTTGTCGCGGAAGCAGGCGCAGCGGATCTGGGATTTCTCGTCCTTGAGCGTGAAATAGATGTGGCCGGCCTGGGAGGCGTGGGTGTTGGAAATTTCGCCGGCGATCCAGACGTCGTCGAATTCGGCTTCGAGGAGATCGCGGATGCGGGCGGTGAGCTGGCTGACGGTCCAGACCTTGCGGTCGGGGACGAGATTGAGCGTGAACTGGGTCATGGATTTGGCCGGCCCGGCAAGGGCCGCGTGCCAGTCCTCGAAGGCTGGAGTTTACCGCTTGAAGGTGGAGAATAGCCACGAAAGAAGCGTGAGCACGAGGCTGAGGACGAGACAGGTGACGATGGGGAAATAAAAAGTGGAACCCTTGCCGTGGACGAGGATATCGCCGGGGAGGCGACCGAGGCGGAACGGGAGCTTGGAGCCGGCGTAGAGGACCGCGCCTACCACAACGAGAAGCAGGCCGATGCCGATGAGGAGCTTGCCGGATTCGCGGAGCGGATCCATTGGTATATGGTGCCGGGCGGAGGCCAGGGGTTGCAAATGAGAAGAGAAATGCGACGTGAAACGGGCACGGAGGGGAGCAGGCGAATCGTGGTGCCAGATAAAGTCAGCATGGAAAATGGACGAGGGACTTCAGGGGCTAAAACCCCTCCATTTTCGGAGGATCATTTTGCGGCGGCTAAAGCCGCGACTCCCTAAATGGCAAGCGGGAGGCAGCTCCTAGACGAGCTCGTGGCCGCCGAAGAAGTAGGAGATTTCGAAGGCGGCGGTTTCGGGCGCGTCGGAGCCGTGGGTGCAGTTGTTCTGGATGCTGGTGCCAAGGTCGCGGCGAATGGTGCCGGGAGCGGCCTTGGCGGGATCGGTGGCACCCATGGTGTCGCGCCATTTGGCGATGGCGTTTTCCGCTTCGAGGACGAGGACGACGGATTTGCCGGAACTCATGAACGAGGTCAATTCACCGAAGAATGGGCGCGACTTGTGCACAGCGTAAAATCCCTGCGCTTCGCCGAGACTCATCCACATGGATTTCATCGCGCGAATGGAAAAGCCGGCCTTGTGGATGCGGGAGAGAATTTCTCCGGTGAGGCCGCGGCCGACAGCGTCCGGCTTGATAATCGCGAGTGTGCGCTCGATAGACATTGAAAGTTGCGATCCTCCTGGGCGTTATCCCTTCAATCTTTTTGCCAAAGTGGCGCCGATCTCGGCGGGACTCTGAACGGTGGTGATGCCGGCGGCGGACATGGCGGCGTATTTGTCCTTCGCGGTGCCCTGGCCGCCGGAAATGATGGCGCCAGCGTGGCCCATGCGGCGGCCGGGCGGCGCGGTTTGCCCGGCGACGAAGCCGACGACGGGCTTTTTCACATGCTCCTTGATGTAGGCCGCAGCGGTTTCTTCGGCATTGCCGCCGATTTCGCCGATCATGACGATGGCGTGCGTGTCGGGGTCGGCGTTGAACAGCTGAATGGCGTCGAGAAAGGTGGTGCCGATGATGGGATCGCCGCCGATGCCGATGGCGGTGGACTGGCCGAGGCCGAGCGCGGTCAACTGGCCGACGGCTTCATAGGTAAGCGTGCCGCTGCGGCTCACGAGGCCGATGTTGCCCTGCTTGTGAATGCGGGCGGGCATGATGCCGAGCTTGCATTTACCGGGCGAAATGATGCCGGGGCAGTTGGGCCCGATGAGGCGCGTGCGGCCGCCGCGAATGACGTTCCAGACGCGGGTCATGTCCGTTGCCGGGATGCCTTCCGTGATGCAGACGGCGAGAGGAAGGCCGGCGTCGGCAGCTTCGAGAATGGCGTCGGCGGCGAACGGCGGCGGAACGAAAATGATGGAGACATCGGCGCCGGTGGATTTGACGGCGTCGGCGACGGTGTTGAATACGGGGCGGTCGAGATGTTTCGTGCCGCCCTTGCCGGGAGTGACGCCGCCGACGATGTTGGTGCCGTACTCGATCATCTGAGTGGCGTGAAAGGAGCCCTCGCGGCCGGTGAAGCCCTGCACGATGACGCGGGATTTTTCGTTGACGAGGACGCTCATCGGGCACCGCCTGCAGAAGCGAAGGAAGATAAGGAGGTAAAGGAAATAGAGGAGGTAGAGGAAAGGAAGCGCCGCGGCATCATCAGAATTTTCTCCATGATTTCCATAGTCTGTGCAACATCATGCCCAGCCTCGAGTACTCGGTCATCAGCGGCTCGCATTCAGCCCTGCGCGCGAGGCCTTCGTCCGCGGCCAGATCCAGCCAAAAGCGAGTCTCCGCGCACTCGCCGGTAGCGATGACGAGATGCCGCTTGAACTCCGCGGCGGAAGTTCGCTTGGCCCAGCCCTCCACAATGTTCGCGGCAATTGAACGCGAACTGTTCCGCAACTGGTGAGCCAACTCATACTGTTCTCTTGCCGGACATGACCGCGTCAGCCGGGATGCCTCGAGCGCCAGCCTGTAGGCCTGCTTGTAAACGAGCAGGTCCGAGTAGGTGCGCACGGCCGCGGCGCGTTCTTTCCGTTCCTTTACCTCCTGGACTTCCTCTAGCTCCTCAACTTCCTTAGCCATTACGCACCTGCGAGCTTTACAACTTTTTCGGCGCCGTCTTTCATACCGTCGGCGACGGCGAAGCCGAGGCCGGATTTCACGATGATGTCCTTGCCCTGCTCGACGTTGGTGCCCTCCATGCGGACGACGACGGGAATCTTGAGCTGCAGCTCGCGGGCGGCGTCGACGACGCCGGTGGCGAGAACGTCGCAGCGGAGGATGCCGCCGAAGATGTTGATGAAGACGGCGCGAACGCTGGAGTCGCTTATCAGGATTTTGAAGGCGTTCTTGATCTGCTCGGCGTTGGCGCCGCCGCCGACGTCGAGGAAATTGGCGGGCGCGCCGCCGGAATGCTTGATGATGTCCATGGTGGCCATGGCGAGGCCGGCGCCATTGACCATGCAGCCGACCGTGCCGTCGAGCTTGATGTAGTTCAGGCCGTACTTGGAGGCGGCGATTTCGAGGGGGTCCTCTTCATCGAGGTCGCGAAGCTCGCGAATGTCCTTGTGGCGGTAGAGGGCGTTGTCGTCGAAGGTCATTTTTGCGTCGAGCGCGATGAGCTTGCCGTCTGCGGTGACGACGCAGGGATTGATTTCGACGAGTGAAGCGTCCGTCTCGATGTAAGCGCGGTAGAGGGCCTGGAAAAATGGATCGGCGAGCTTGACGCTGTCGGCGGAAAGGCCGAGGCCGAAGCCGAGCTTTCGCGCCTGGTAGCCCTGGAGGCCGATGCCGGGATCGATGTGCTCGCGGAGGATGGCTTCCGGACGTTCCTTGGCGACTTCTTCGATTTCCATGCCACCCGCGGCGCTGGCCATGAAGACAGGCTTGCCGGCGGCGCGGTCGAGAAGAACGCTGAGGTAGAGCTCGCGCTTGATGTCGAGGCCTTCCTCGATGAGCAGGCGCTTGACAATGCGGCCTTCGGGGCCGGTCTGATGGGTGACGAGCTTCATGCCGAGGATCTGGCCTGCGAGCGAGGCGACCTCGTCGACGGAGCGGGCCAGCTTAACGCCGCCGCCTTTGCCGCGGCCGCCGGCGTGAATCTGCGCCTTGACGACCATGACGGGACGGCGGAGGCGTTCGGCCACGGCGCGCGCTTCGTCCTTTGTAAAGGCGACTTCGCCCTGCGGCGTGGGGACGCCGTAGCGGGCGAGGATCGATTTAGCCTGATATTCGTGAATCTTCATGTGGCTTTACCCAGTGTTAAAATCTGCGCAGCAAGAAAACGTACGAGTCTACATGCAAACGCGCGGCAGCGGCAAGGCCGCCGGACTTCCGTGATCCTCAAGGCCCTTGAGATTGTAACGCGTGGGAAAGATTTGTCGCGCAGCGAAGCTGACGCGGCGATGGAAGAGATTCTGTGCGGGCGGGCGACGGACGAGGAGATCAAAGGGCTGCTCGTGGCGCTGCGCGAGAAGGGCGAGACGGTGGAAGAGCTGGTGGGACTGGCGACGGCGATGAGGCGGCACGCGGCGCCGGTATTTCGCGCGGGGCCCTCGTTCGGCGGGCGCGCACGGGCGATTACGGGCCTCGTGGATACGTGCGGGACGGGAGGAGACGGGCGCGGGACGTTCAACATTTCCACGTGCGCGGCATTGGTGGCCGCGGGCGCGGGAGCGCGCGTGGCGAAGCACGGGAACCGGTCGATCAGCTCGCGGGCGGGGTCGGCCGATGTGCTGGAAGCGCTGGGAGTGCCGATGGACGTGCCCCTCGAACGGATGGGCGAGGCGGTGGAGAGAATCGGGATCGGATTTTTCTTTGCGCCGGCGGCACACTCCGCGATGAAGAATGCGATGAGGGCGCGGAGGGAGCTGAAGGGGCACACCGTGTTCAATCTGCTGGGGCCGCTGACGAATCCGGCGGGTGCGCGGGCGCAGGTGGCGGGAGTGTTCAGCGAACGAGGCGTGGGGCTTGTGGCGGGAGCGCTGGCGGCGCTGGGAGTGGAACGGGCATTTGTGGTGCATGGGGCGGACGGGCTGGATGAGATTTCCATTTCGGGCGAGACACACGTGCAGGAAGTGCGGGACGGAGAAGTGAGGCGTTACAAGCTGACGCCGGGAGATTTCGGAGTGGAGCGGGCGCCGCTGGAAGTGATTGCGGGTGGAGACGCGGCGGAAAATGCGGAGATGATTCGAGGCGTGCTGGGCGGAGAGCGCGGGGCGCGAAG
>DATKNR010000102.1:0-7986 GCA_035541255.1 Patescibacteria group bacterium
CTGCAGGTGCTCAAACAGCGCGTGTCACGGGAACTACGCAGAAGAAAGCAACGGCGATCACCAGCCCAGATCGCCCTGCCGTTTCCGGAGACAGCCACAGAGCCGCCCCGTTTCTGGCAGCGCCGATTCTACGATTTCAACGTCTGGAGCCGGGGTAAGCAAACAGAGAAACTCGATTACATGCACCGGAATCCGCTAACCCGGAAGCTCGTGGCTCACCCCAAGGATTGGCCGTGGAGCAGCTGGTCATTCTATGCGAAGGGTGGGACAGGGCTGATACGAATCGATCCGTTGCAGTGAGCGAGTCAAGGGAACGAACCGCACCCTTTGCTGGTGAAGGCGCAAAGGGCTGCGGCACCCAAAACCTTCTCGTCGCGCGGAGGGTCAGCCACCCGCGGGAGTATAGAGACCGGAGCAGCCGGCGGGGGAACGAACCGCGCCCTTTGCTGGCGAAGGCGGCGCAACGGGTTCGCCACCCGCCGGCGGGCAAGCGGTCGGCAGGCACGTTGCCTCACTTCACCCCTGTCTCGCCCGGGCCACCCGCCCCGTCATCTAATCAGCCTCTCTGTCCGGGTCTTCCGGGTCTGTGAATTCAATCTTTGGCAGGCTTGCGTCGTTCGAAGCAGCAAGATCGCGAAAGGCTCGTAAAGCTGTTTCGCGAAACTCCATGTCATGGTGAAATCGGTCAGACCAAGCCGCGCTGTGATCTATTAGGTCTTTCGCTTTTGGCATAGACAGGCTGTACAACCCCCGCATGGTCTTGATGGAGTCGATCTTATCGAACCCCTTTTCCCGAAGAAAAACGAGTATTGTCTCGAGATCGGCACCTGCGGCCGCTAGACGGTGAGCGTCTGCCACAACCTCTGAGTTCGGAGGCTTTGGTTGTTCGAGCATTCTTAACGTCTAGCCCTCATCAGAGCTTTCCTTTTAGGCGGGTAGCCGACACAATCTTCTCCGATATGCCGATGAGCCTGCAGCCACGCTGCGAAGATACCACTTGTTAGAGTTCACCGGGGAGTATAGCGACGAGGGTGTCCCGACGCCGCGCCGCCCGGCGGACCTCAGGGGTTAAAACCCCGGAGATTTGCGGCGCTTAACGGCACGGCCCTTCGTGCCTCAGGACGGGCTAAAGCCGTGCCCTGACACAGTCCAATCGAGAGCTAGCCTCTAGTGAGAACGGCGAGGCTTTGTGACGCCGCGCGGGGGAGGGGGTGCGTCGTAGGCGCAGGCGGCGATTTCGCCGAGGGCCTGGCCGGCAATTTTCGTGACGGCATCGGGATCATCGCGCGAGATGGGCACGAGATTCACATAGAGAGCGAAGGCGAGATGGCGGCCGTCCACGGTGGTGAGATAGCCGGCGAGACCCTTGCCGGTGAGCATGATGTTGTTGTCGAGCGAATTGCCCACGGTGAACGTGCCAGTCTTGGCGTGGACGTGGCCGGCCGCGGGCGATTGGGGCTGGATGTTCCACAGAGTGCCGTCGCGGCCGAGGATGGGCAGCGCATCGTGAAACACCTGAAAATTCTTCTGCCGGGACATGTAGGCGAGGTAATGCACCATGAAGTGGGGAGTGAAGAAGGCGTCGGCGCCCGCGCCATCCGACTGCGCGGCGCCGCTCAAGTCCAGCCCCGCTTTCTCCAGAAATGCGTGTTCGAGATCGAAGCCACCCTGCGGCGCGGACTTGTGCGCCACGATGGCGGAAAGCAGAAACGGCATGGAACTGGCGTGGAGGTTCTGGCTGACCTTGAGCGTGACCTTCACTTCTTCCGAAAACGGCGGCGAAACGTGCTCGGCGAGCAGGCGCTGGTCCGTGTAGGAAGCGGCCAGCAGCTTGAAGTCGGGCGGCTGGGCGCCGGCGGGAGGCTCGACGGAAACGCTGAGGCCGGCGAGGGCTTCGCGAAGCGTGATCTCCGCAAAACGGCCGGGCTGGGGCACGGCGTAGGCGAACAGGATGGGCGGCGTGCCGACCGGCATGTTGCCCGTGACGGTGACGACGTGGGTGCCGTCGGGATTGGCGACGTCGGTGGGAATGTCGAGGTCCATGCGCGAGCCAGCGGGGCCGGTCTTCACCAGGTTGATGAACGCGGCGTAGGTGGTGGCGGGCGAGGCGCTGAGCGATGCAGGTGCGCCTTCCGCGGCGCCCGGAGCGAGGGTCACGTCGATCACGTTGTCGTTGACGATGATCGGGGAAACGACGACGCCTGTGCCGCCCTCGCGAGTGCCTTCCGGATAGAGGCTGATGTCCACAAGCACGCGGCCGCGGATGAGGCGGACGCCCTTGCGCGCAATCTGGCCGGCGAGCTCGCGGATGACGGCGAGGGGGTCGCCGGGAACTGCGCGCGTGTCGGGGCTGCCGCCATAGGCATGGTCGTGATTCTCGAACGCGAGCGAGCCGTCCGGCTGGATGCGGTTGGAGAGGTTGGGATCGCCGCTGGCCACCAGGATCACATCGCCCGTGAGCGTGCCATCGGAGCCGAGCGTGCCGGTGTGATAGACGCGGGTGTGGAAGCGATAGTCCGCGCCCAGAAGTTCAAGGGCCGTGCCCAGGGTGAGCAGCTTGGTGGTGGAGGCGGGGACGAAAAGCTTCTGGGGATTCTCGGCGTAGACGACGGAGCCGTCGTCGAGTGAAAAGAACTCGATGCCGAAGTGGGAATGGCGGAATTCCGGGCGGCCGGTGATGGCGGCAATCCGCTCTTCGAGCGAGGGAGGGGACTTGCGCGAGGCGGGAGCGGTCTGCGCCCGTGCGGCGCGGACGGGGAAAAATAGAGCGGCCAGGAAGAGCCAGCTGTAGACGCGGCGCAAGGCGCGGGTCATGGATCACCTCACCGGGGAACTGACTGTGAGGGCAGAGTGTACGCCGGGGCCGGGAGCGGGGCAAAAGATGTTTGCCCGGCGGAAGGGAGCACGGGAAGCGGCTTTTCGCGCGGCCTGCGCGATATTTCCCTTGCGTTATGCGGGTTCGGCGGCTATAGTGCGCCGTACTCGGTTGCGGGGAATCCCGCAGCCAGTCAGCTGTAAATACCCAAAACTGATTTTCAAAAGAAAAAAGAGGAGACAAGAATTCCATGGCAGCAAAGCCAATGAGCAAGAGTCAGATTGTGGCGGCGATGGCCGAGAAGTGCGAAATGAAGAAGAAGCAGGCAGCGGGCTTTTTTGAGGCGCTGGCTGCTCTCGCCGCCAAGGAGTGCAAGGGCGGAGCCGGGAAGTTCGTGATTCCGGGGATCGGCCGCTGCGTGAAGCGCCATCGCGCCGCGCGGATGGGCCGCAACCCGCAGACGGGCGAGGCCATCAAGATCAAGGCCAAGACGGTGGTGAAGATCTTCGCCGTCAAGGCCTTCAAGGACGCGGTTCTGGGAGCGAAGTAGGACTAGACGCAAGACCAACGTCTGGTTCGCTTGATACCGCCCCCGGTGCCCGCTTCTCCGCGTAGTGGAGAGGCAGGGCCGCCGGGGGTTTTGTCTTTTCTGGAGGTCAGAAGGCCGAGACTGGAAGAAAAGAAGTCACCCACGCAAACGGATCACTTCCCCGCAGGAGAGGCGATGCGGGCGGACATCCCTCCAATGATTTTCCATCCCTCCGGGGTTCGCAGCCAGGTGTGCGTGACGCGGAAGATCTGCGGCTCGCCTTGGCCTTGCGCGTCGGTCCAGTGGTAGGTGAGCAGATAGTAGGTGACCACGAGATTTCCGGTGGCGTGGCTGGCTGCTGGCTCGAGGGTGTACGACTTCAGCCGCATGCCCTTTTCGGTGTACTGCTTCATCCAGTCGGTGATGTGATCCTTGCGCTGCGGCTGGGCGCTGGAAAATGGCCAGCCGACGAAGTCCGGGTGCCATAGGCTTAAGTACTTTTCGATGTCGAGTGCCTTCACGTACTCCCAGTAATCGTGCTCGAGCTTCCAGACGGCCTTCTCATCGGCGGATTGCTGCTGGGCGCGGACTAGCCCTGCGAAAACGAGCAGCATCGCGGCAATCGCCGCGAACGTGCATACCCGCATCTTCATGAGTCACCTCCGCATTCAGGATTGCTGGCGTGCGGCCAGCACACGGTCGTAAAGAACCATCAGGATCGCGGTAAGAACGCCCACTCCGCAGATCACCCACCACATCTGCTGCGGTTGTTGCCGCACTTCTCCGAAGTACTCCAGGAGTTTGCCGCCCAGCACGCCGGCGATGAAATAACCGATGGCGATGGGCAGAAACGCGTAACCCATGAAGAGTCCTTCGCGGCCCGGAGGGGCGAGGCGCGAGACGTATTCGTAATAGCGTGGCGATTGCGTGATTTCCCCGAGCGCGAGAAAGAACATGGTCAGCACGAACATGGGCGCCGCCGGATCGATGCTCACGTGGCTGCCGAACATGGCGAAGACCGAGCTGACCGCTCCGGCGAGCGCGGGAGAAGCGGGATGCACGGCGAGGATGATCCAGGAAAGGCTGGAAATCAGGATGCCGAGCGAGATGGCGGGGATGGGCGGGATGCGGCGCGTCAGATAACTCACCAGAATCTGGAAGCAAATTACGGTGGCCGCGTCAGTGGAAAGCAGCAAGGCCACGGGCGCCGTGGGGCTCACATAGCGGCGCACGAACAGCGGCGCGCCAATGTATTGCTGCCAGAAAATTACCCAGTAACCGGAAAAAATCAGCAAGAACAGGACGAACCGAAAATTGGCGAGCACGGTGACCATGTTGCGCAGCGCGGCGCCGATGGTGGCCACCTGGCCGCGGGATTCCGACGTGGTCTCATGGAAGAAAAACAGGGTGAACCAGAACATCAGGAAGACGCTCGCGGAGCAGACGCGGAACACCGTTTCGTTCCCGAAGCCGAGCCTTTCGCCCACGAGCCAGGCCACGATAGGCCCAAGCGTGCCGCCCACGTTGACCATGGTGTAGTAAATCGAGTAACCCATGGAGCGAACGTTTTCCGAGGAGGCGCGGGCGGTGGTGCCGGCGACGCAGGGTTTGACGACCGCGGGGCCGAGAGCAGGGATCATCAGGATGGCGAGGACCAGCCATTTATCGCCCAGCGTGTGGCGAAGCGACTGCATCCACGGCGCGGAAAGCGAGCCGAGCAGAAAATAGCCGATGGTCATCACGAAATAGGCGAACAGGAGAGCGCGGCGGAAACCGAAGCGGTCCGCCAGCGTGCCGCCGAGCACTGGAAGGAACCACACCACGAAGCCGAACGTGCCCATGAGCCAGCCGGTAAGTTCCGAGGAAAAATGGAGCTGCTCGCTGAGGTAAATGGCCAGGACCGCCGTGGTTCCGTAGTAAGCGAGGCGCTCGAAAAGCTCCGTGAAGTTCGCCACCCAGAAGGAGGGATGGAAGCCCGTGCGGATTTCCGCCAGCCGATCGCCCATCCCCATCGAGTGGTGTCCTCCAGCCGGCGCCTGCGGCATAAGTGCCAGGCGCGAGGTCGGTGGATTGTAGCGAAAATGGAGAGAAGCCGCTCGGCGAATCTGCGAGAGTGAGGCGCGCGGTGGATGGCGCAGTTCGTCGCCTCGGCGCAGATGTGCTAGCATCCCCCCTCGGGCGACGTCCCTTCGAGGAGAATGACAACCGCCACGATGCAGGCTCTCCGGAAGCCGCGTCCCGAGCCCGGGGCGCAGATCGAGAGCGTTCCCGTACCGACGCCGCGTCCAGGAGAAGTTCTGGTGCGTGTGCGCGCCGCGTCCATTTGCGGCACCGACCTGCACATCTACCACTGGGACAAGTGGTCTGCGTCTCGGCTGCATCCGCCGCTCACGTTCGGGCACGAATTCTGCGGAGTGGTGGAGGCGGTGGGCGAAGGTGTGACGCGATTCGCGCCCGGCGACCGGGTGACCGCGGAAATGCACGTGGCCTGCTACCACTGCCGGCCGTGCCGCGCCGGGCAGCCGCATCTGTGCCAGAACGTGCGCATCCTGGGGATCGATCAGGACGGTTGCTTCGCGGAATTCGTCCGCATCCCGGCGGCAAACTTGTGGAAGCTGGACGCGGCGATTCCGGATCACTACGCGGCAATCATGGACCCGCTGGGCAACGCGGTGCACTCCGTGCTGGCGGGGCCGATTGCGGGAGCAACGGTGGCGGTGACGGGCTGCGGGCCCATCGGGCTGATGAGCATCGCGGTGGCGAAGGCATGCGGCTGCTCGACGCTCTACGCCACGGAGATTTCGCCGCATCGTGCGAAGCTCGCTCGCGAGATGGGCGCGGACGTGGTGCTGAATCCGCGGGAGACCGACGCAGCGGCGGACGTGCTGCGCGAAACGGACGGAGCCGGCGTGGACGTGCTGCTGGAAATGAGCGGAAACCCGGCGGCGGTGCGGCAAGGATTTGCGATGCTGCGCTCGGGCGGGCGCGCGTCGCTGCTGGGAATTCCGGCCGAACCGGTGACGCTGGACCTGCTGGGCGACGTGATTTTCAAAGGCGCGACGGTGCTGGGTATCTACGGCCGGAAAATGTTTGAAACCTGGCTGCAGATGGACGCGCTGCTGCGCGGCCACCGGCTAAACCTGGAACCGCTGTTCAAGGAGCGGCTAAGGCTGGGCGATTATGCGCGCGCGTTTCAATTGCTGGAGCAGGGCGCGGCGGGAAAAGTTTTGCTGCTTCCGAACGGCGCGGAGTAACCTGTTGCGCGCAGACATTCCCGTCTGCGCACTGCACCGCTGGCACAAATGAAGAGACGGACACGAGTGGCTGCCGGCAGGCAGGCCTGTCCCACCGGAATCTTGGAGGAACCATGGCGAATCCAGCACGCACGCAGCTTGCCTACCTCGAAGCCACGCTCGACGAGCTGAAGCAGCAGCACCGCTACTTCCATCTGCGGGTGCTTTCGGGCGAGCAGAAGCCCGTGGCCACGTTCGATGGACGGAAAGTGATAAATCTCAGCTCGAACAATTATCTGGGCCTGGCCAGTCATCCGAAGTTGCGCGCGGCGGCGCTGGCCGCCATTCGCAAGTACGGAGTAGGCGCAGGAGCAGTGCGGACGATTTCCGGAACGATGAAAATTCACATGGACCTGGAGCGGCAGATCGCGAAATTCAAGCACACCGAGGCGTGCGTGGTGTTCCAGTCGGGGTTCGCGGCCAATGCGGGAACCGTCTCCGCCATCCTGGGAAAGGACGATCTGATCATCTCCGACGAACTGAATCACGCGTCGATCATCGACGGGTGCCGGCTTTCGAAGGCCGCCATCCGTGTGTTCAAGCACAAGGACACGGCGGACTGCGCGAAAATCTGCGAGGAAACCAAAGACTGGCCGGGGCACAAACTATTGATTACTGACGGCGTGTTCAGCATGGACGGCGATATCGCGCCGCTCCCGGCGCTGTGCGATCTGGCGGACAAATACAACTGCATCATGATGGTGGACGACGCGCACTCCTCTGGAGTGCTGGGACGCAATGGCCGCGGCACCATCGACCATCTGGGCTGCCATGGACGGGTGGATATCCAGGTGGGAACGCTGAGCAAAGCGATCGGAGCGATGGGCGGCTATGTGTGCGGGTCGCAACAACTGATCGAATTTCTCTACCATCGCGCGCGGCCATTCCTGTTTTCCACGTCGCATCCGCCGTCGGTGGCGGCCACGTGCCAGGCAGCGTTCACGCTGCTGGCGTCGCGCGCGGGCGCGGAGCTGATCGCGCGGCTGTGGGAGAACACGCGCTATTTCCAGAAAGGGCTCGTCGAACAGGGTTTTTTGCCGAGCGGAAGCGAGACGCCAATCTCGCCAATTCCGGTGGGCGACGCGGGCAAAGCCTTCGAATTCTCGCGCGATCTGTTCAAAGCCGGCGTATTCGCTCCCGCCGTGGGTTACCCAACCGTTGCGGAGGGAAAAGCGCGTCTGCGCGCCATCGTGACGGCGACGCACACGCGGAAGGACCTGGAGAAAGCGCTCGACACCCTGGGCCGCGTGGCCCGGAGGCTCGCGATCATCCACTAGACCGCGGCGCGGGTGAAAGCCGCCGCGACACCTTCACACCGCCGGAACAGCAGGCGCCGGCGAGGTGCGCAC
>DATKNR010000103.1:0-15654 GCA_035541255.1 Patescibacteria group bacterium
GGAGGCGGGTGCGCTTGCTGGAGCGAAGGAATGCCGCTAGGATGACGATAATAGAAGGGGAACGGCATCGCCTGAGGAGAGGATCCGGAGAAAGATGAAGGAGCATTCGGACCAGCGGTCGAGCCCGCGCGTGCCGGCGCGAATCGAGGTGCAAGTGGAAGGGCGTGACCGGGCGCACAAACCCTTTACGGAACACACAGCGACGCTCCTGATCAACCACGGCGGGGCGCTGATTGCGCTGGCAGCGGAACTTGACCTGAACGACCGGCTGACCATCAAAAACCAGCAGAACGGGAAATCGGCGGGATGCCGCGTGGCGTGGCGCAGCGTATCGCAATTGAACGGAAGGTGGAGTTACGGGATTGCGCTGACCGAGGCGGAAGGGGACTTCTGGGAAGCGGGCGTGCCGGCCTGAGGCCCCGCCACCGCTCCGCGGCTACTGCTGCACAGGCGGGGCGGTCTTCGAAAGACTTTCCACGCGGAATCGCTTGTAGTCGAAATATCGCGTCACTTCCGTGGCGCGGAATCCCTTCACGAGCAAGACGCGCGCGCCGATGTTGGCCTCTTCGTAGGTCGGCAGCCACACCTCGTCGTTCAGAAAGGCCTGCTCGAAGACAAAGCCGGTGCCGCGCTGGAGGTTGACCAGCAGGCCGCCGGCGATCCGGGCATCGCTGGTGAAATACGCTTCGAGGCGCACGACGTCGAGCGCCTTCTCGTCGATCCAGATGACGCCGGCGAGTTTCTGCACGATTTTTTCGGCCAGCTTGTGGGGCTTGAACTCGGGATTGCCTTCGAAATCGAAGACCAGCACATCCTGTCCGCGGAAGCGTTCGCGGCGTGGATTGATGAACTGGCAGGCGCGGAGAAAGGAGTCAATGCCGACGTCGTCATCGTCCTCTTTTTCCTTCTTCCCTTCCTCGCGCGCTTTCTCTTCCCTGGCTGCCTTCTTGGCGGCGCTTGCCTGGATTTCCTCGACGCGCTTTCGGGCACGGTCGTTTTCCTTTTGCTGGTCGGCCTCGCTGAGCGGCTTGCCGTCTTTCTTGACGAGGGTGGACACTTCATGGCCCAGCAGATAGAAAAAGGTGTACTCGCTGGTTTCGTGCCGCTTCACCGAGCCGTCGCCCGAGTATTCGGTCTGCTCCTCGATCCGTGACCCGGCGTAATTTTCCTTGAGCTTGTCGATGGCCTTCTGGTTCTTGTCGATCTGCTCGAAGAGCTGCTTCAAGTCCGGAAGCTTCGCCTGGGACTTGCGTGGGAAATCGAAGACGTGATCGGGGATGGTCTGGTTGACCACGATTCGAGTGACCGAGACGTGAGAGACCGCGAAGCCGAGATGAATTTCGAGAGCGTGCGGGAGCTGTATGCCGCTCTCAGCCCGGTAATCGGAATAGAGGATTTCGCGATCCGGGGCACCGGGAGGGGCGGCCTCCTTCAGCAGGAGATGCGATTGGGAGTCGAAGTACAGTTCACGCTTGACGCCGGAGGCGGTGACGACTTCGACCTGGTCGGCAGGACGGCCGCCGACGGCGGAATGAGCGATCCAGGTGACGGTGAGCTTATTGGACTTGAGATCGACGAGGCGGGTGTTGGCAATCTGCGCGACGGCTTCCACCCCGGAGGCATCAGCGCCCTGAAGGGTGACCGGGTGACCGGGCTCAGTCTCGCGCCAGGAGGACTTGCCATTGTAGGCCTCGATGAGCCGGGCATCACCGGAGAGGAGCTCGAAATAGTAGCGATTGGGGCGGCGCGTATCGAGGGTGAAGGTGCCGCCGGCGGCTTGCCCGGAGGGAGCGACGGCCCCCTCCAGCGAAAGGCTGCGCAGGTGTGAGAGAGCCTTGGAGCCCCCGGAGGCTTTCACGTACTGCTCGACGATCTTGCGGGCGTCCTGCGGGCGCGCCGGTGGCGCGCAAAGGAAGAGCAGGCCGGGAAGAATGAAATACAGGCGAAGACGCATCGGCTCAGGAATTGAAACGCACGGAGAAGACGGATAGTTCCCGTGCAGGGCTATTTGCCGGCAGAGTGCGCGGAGGGCTTGGCAAATTTTGCGGGATCAATCGGCACATTCTGCCGGATATCCGTAAATTTGACCTGCCACGCGACATGGGGGTCGCGATGCTGCAGGAGCGAGGGGACCTGAACGCCGTCCACGGTAATGTAATCCAGGTAGCGGTGTTCGCTGGGGACATTGCCCTCTGAAGTGGCCTGAACGCTGTCGTGGCGGACGAGCAGGCCCGTCTCCACATCGAAATAAAAAATCTCCGGGGGACCCTGGGCGGGAGAAGCCTGAAGAACCCAAACGGGGCGGTCGGCCTCCATCACTTTCGTTACTACGCGAATATCCGCGAACAAATCGTGAAGGTGCGATTCGTAGAGAAAGTGGCTGCTGCGGCGGAGTTGTTCAAGCTCCAGACCGCTAATTCGATGCACGCCGGAATGAGGCTCCGCTGACCAGCCGGTCTTGCCGTCGAAGACCAGGATGTGCTGACTGCCATCGGAAAGGGAAACCTCGGAAAAAAAACTGTCGGGGGCCTGCATATCGAGTTCCGCGGTGCCGGAAATTTGCTGGGCAGAAATTTCAAAGGTGCCTTTCATTATCCGAGAATTGATCTTGCGAAGCGCATTCTCGCCACCGAGTGCGACAACGTAGCGGGCGAGCACCTCGTCTGCCGGAGGAAGCGGCGTGGCGGCAGAAGAAGAGGCGGCCGAGCCGGCAGCCGCGGGAGCTGACGGACTCTGTGCAAGAGAAGGCACGGCGCAGACGAAGGCGAACGCAAGGAATGAGAGCAGTCGCTTCACGAGTGTGTCTCCTTTTCCAACGAAGGGCTGAAACTGAGACGCTGTGCGGCGGTTTCGAGGATGCCTTCCAAACGTCCGGGCGCCGCAGGCTCGGGACAACTACCCTGGGCGAAATCGCGCGTGCCGCCTCCCTTCCCTGCCACCGCAGCGAGGGCCGAACACAAAAGCGCGCTTATGTCACCGGGCAGACCGGGTGATTGAGCGAAAACAACGTGACCGCCCGGGAGCGCGGCGAGCAGCGCCACGCCCGGGCCGCATTCGACGATGCGACTGGCCAGCAGGCGGAGATAGTCGGCGTCAGCAGGATCGAGAATGCGGCGGACGATGCGAGGGGCATCGCCGGCGGCGGGCGCCTGGTCCCAAAATTCGCGCGCTTCAAAGGCGGCGAGGCGGGACTGGAGATCTTTGCGCTGGCGATCGCCCTGGCGGCGATCTTCGGAGGCGCGGGCGACCAGCATGGGGAGATCTGCCGGTGCGCCACCGAGCGTTCGGGCAGATTCGAGGAGCAGGCGGCGGTCCTCGCGTGCGACGGCGAGCGCGCGGCCGCCGCAGACGAATTCGACGCGCCAGTTCCCCTTCTGCTTTTCGCACTTGCGCAGCAACATGAGGCCAATCTGCCCGGTGCGGGAGACGTGGGTTCCGCCGCAGGGCTGAAGCTCCACCCCTTCGATCTCAATCGCGCGGAGAATGCCGTCGCGTTGAACTTCCTTGCGCACGCCAGCAGCAGCCAGTTCCTCGCGGGTGCCGAGGCGGATGTGGAGGGGGCGGTCTTCGAAGATGATTTCGTTGACACGCTGCTCGATGCGGACTAGCTGTTCGGGAGGAATGCCGGGAGCGGCAAGATCGATGGCGGAAATCTCGCGGCCGAGGTGGAAGGAGACGGTCTGGTATCCGAACAAATCGAGGAAAATGGCGGAGAGCAGGTGCTGGCCGGAGTGCTGCTGCATGTGGTCAAAGCGGCGGGGCCAGTCGATGGCGCCGCGCACGGGGCCTTCGGGGAGTGGCGAGTCGGTGATGTGGAGGATGTCGCCAGACTCGTCTTCGGAGACTTCCACGACATTGGCCGAGCCGAGACGGCCGGTGTCGAAGGGCTGGCCGCCAGATTCGGGATAGAAGGCGGTGCGGTCGAGGCGGACGACGTGGCTGGCGCCGGAGGGCGTGGAGGAAAGGACGCGGGCGTCGAACTCGGTGAGGAAGCTGTCGCGGTAGTAGAGGCGGTCAGTCATTCTGGTCTCAGTTCTCATGGGTCGCGAAACTAATCAGGACGGGAGCGATCAGCTCGGTTCCCACGAATTATCATAGGCCCGTTCCTCGGGACCGATATTGCCGATGTTAATTGTAAACGCCGAATTGCCCTCATCCTCCGAGTCACCAATCGTCAGCACCATCGAGATGACCAAGAGGAGATCCACGTCGTTCTCTACGCGTAGTTCGAATTGCTGGCCCTTACCAAGCTGAAATCGATTCTTGGTGAACGCAGCGATTTGGCGCTCGCGCAGAAAGATGGAGTACTTCAGCCCCTTATGTTGATATAGACGGTAGAACTCCCCGCCATCCTGGCAGACGTAGACCGGCTTCCACAGTTTTTCGGCACGGAAGCGGCAGACTCTGCCATCTGCAAACGCAAAATCGTACTTCTTTGGAAAGCTCAGAATATGCCCCTTGATGCTCACCAGAATCTTGCCGCCAGGGCCGTAGATGTAGACGTTGTCGCGAATCGAAAACGGCTTCTTCGCGGAATAAATCGCGGCCGGCGTTGTGATGGTGTAATACGAACCGAGCGAAAACGGCCCTTCCTCGATGATGATATTCAAGGGGCGACTCCGGGAACTACCTCCCCATCGGATGGCTACAGTTTAGCGCGTCAGAAGAAAGACGGCGAGAGATACACTCCCATCCTCCATGCCGAAGGTAAGAATGCACTGGCAGGCCATCCTCAGGCGCCGCAATGGCTGGACTGGAGTAGCTATCACCCGAGGGCGCGGTGCCAGACCTCGAGATATTTGTAGCCGGTGCCGGTGTTGAAGAGCACCACGCGATCGGCGGGCTTTAGCCAGCCCTGTGCGGCGAGTTTGCGCGCGGCAACGACTGTGGCGGCGCCCTCGGGGGCGGCGAAGATTCCTTCCCGTGAGGCCAGTTCCCTTCCCGCCTGGAACATTTCGTCGTCGGTGGCCGCGATCACGGTGCCCGCCGTGCGGCGGATGGAGGAGAGGATTTCCACGTCGGCGAAGGGCTTCGGGACGCGCAGGCCGGATGCCGCGGTATGCGCGTTGGGGAACATCTCGACGGTGTCGCGACCCGCCTGCCAGGCGGCGAGGAGCGGAGCGCATCCAGCGGCCTGCACGGCGACCATTCGCGGACGATCGCGGCCGATCCAGCCCATCGCTTCCATTTCATCGAACGCTTTGACCATGCCGATGAGGCCGACGCCTCCGCCGGCGGGATAGATGATGACGTCGGGCAGGCGGCCGTCGAACTGCTCCCACAGTTCGTAGCCCATGGTTTTCTTGCCTTCGACGCGGTAGGGCTCCTTGGTGGTCGAGACGTCGAACCAGCCCTCGCGGGGAGCGTGCTCGGCAACGTAACGGCCGCAGTCGGAGATGAGGCCGTCGAGTTTGCGAACGTCGGCGCCGGCGGCAAGGCACTCGATGACGTTGGCCTGTGGGGTGTCCGCGGGCATGACGATCACAGCGCGAAGGCCGGCGCGAGCGGCGTAGGCGGCGAGCGCGCCTCCGGCGTTGCCGGCGGTGGGGATGGCGAGTGTGGCGGCGCCGAGCGCCTTTGCACAGGTAACGGCAGCGGAAAGGCCGCGGGCCTTGAAGGACCCTGTAGGATTCAGCCCTTCGTCTTTGACATGGAGCTGAGGAAGGCCGAGGTTTGCGCCGAGGCGCAAGCAGTGAACGAGCGGTGTCATGCCTTCGCCGAGCGAGACACGTTCACCAGGGGGAAGAACCTCGTCATAACGCCACATGGTGGATGGGCGGGAGGCGAGGGACTGGCGGGTGAGCGTGCGGGCGGCACGCGCGAGATCGTAACGGGCGAAGAGGGTGCGGCCACAGTCGCAGAGATTGCGGAGGACGCCAGCGGGACAGGTTTTGCCGCAGCGGGTGCACTCGAGGTGCGTAAGAGTCGAATCCACGAGCGTTGAGCGTAACGGACGGGGATAGGCGGTTCAATCGAAAAACCGCGCGCAGCCAGGAGTGGCTGCGCCACAAGCGAGGATGAGTGGCCAGCCTTGGCACTAATGTCCTATATTTTTGCCGTGGGCAGAAGGACAAGAAACCGGCGATTCGCGGCGAGGCAGGCAGCACTTATGGCCGCGGCATCACTGGCGACTGCAATCTTCGCGATCGGGCTGGCGTCAACGCCGCGACCGGCTGGCGCCGCAGGCCAGATTGCGATTCGGGTGACCCTGCTGGGAACGGGAAATCCGCGGCCGGTGATCTCTCGATTCGGGCCGAGCACACTGGTGGAAGCGGGAGGAAAGAAATTCGTTTTCGATTGTGGCCGCGGCGCGACGCAACGGCTGTATCAACTCGGTGTTCCGTTCAACGATGTGGACATGCTTTTCCTGACGCATCTGCATTCGGACCATACGGTGGGAATTCCGGACCTGTGGCTGACGGGCTGGGTGATGGGGCGGAGAGTGCCGCTGCGCGTGTGGGGGCCGGCAGGCACTAAGGCGATGATGAGTGGGCTGGAGGAGGCGTACGCGTTCGACGTGCATATCCGGCGGGACGTGGACGAACAGTTGCCGAGCGAAGGGGCGAAGATCGAGGCGCACGACATTGAGCCGGGCGTGGCGTACGAGCAGGGCGGGGTGAAGATCACAGCGTTCCTGGTGGACCACGGGGTGGTGAAACCGGCGTACGGATACCGGGTTGATTACGGGGGACATTCCGTGGTGCTCTCGGGTGACACCCGGCCGTCAGAAAACCTGATCCGGAATGCGCAGGGAACGGATGTGCTGATCCATGAGGTGCTGGACCTGGAGTCGTACATGGGCGCCGATAAGACCTACACGGCGGCGCAAAAAGACAAAGTGGTTGCCCATCACACGACGGGAGAGGAAGCGGGGGTGGTGTTCGAGCGGGTGAAGCCGCGGCTGGCGGTGTATTCGCACATCGTGCCGCCGAACGCGCCGGACGTAATTGCCGATGCGCGCAAACATTACTCCGGGCCGCTGGAGCTGGGAGAGGACCTGATGAGCATCGAGATTGGCGAGCACGTCGTGGTTCATCATCCCCCGCAGTAGAATGAACTGTGCCCATTCGACTGATCGCCATCGACATTGACGGGACGCTGCTGGACAGCCGGGGACAGGTGCCGGAAGCGAACCAGCGGGCGATTGCTGCGGCGGTGGAGCGCGGGATCGAAGTGGCGCTGGTGACGGGACGGCGGTACACATTCGCGCTGCCGGTGGCGGAACGGATTCCCGTGCCGCTGACGATGATCGTGAACAACGGGGCGCTGGTGCGCACCAAACAGGGCGAAACGTTCGCGAGGCAGCTGCTGCCGCGGGAGAGCGCGCGGCGGGTGCTGGAAGCGACGGTGGACTTCCGAATGGGCGCGCTGGTGCTGTTCGACCGGCCGAAGGAAAACCAAATCCTCTTTGAATCGCTCGACTGGGACAATCCGTCGCGCACGGACTACTGGCGGAGGAACCGGGAATACCTGACGCAGATCACGCCGCTCGAAGCAGGCCTGACGGAAGATCCGATTCAGGTGATGTACACGGGCGGTGTGGCGGAGATGCGGCGGCTGACGGAACGGCTGGCAGGACTGGAGTTCTCCGGCGAGTACTCCGTGCAGATGACGGAATACGAAGCAAAGAATTTCACGCTGCTCGACGTCCTGCACTCGGCGGTTTCCAAGGGTGCGGCGCTGCGAGATTGGGCCGCGCGGCGGGACTACGCGGCGGGCGAGGTGATGGCCATTGGCGACAACTTCAATGACCGGGAGATGCTGGATTTTGCGGGTGTGGCCGTGGTGATGGAAAACAGCGTGGCGGAAATGAAGAACAACGGATGGCACGTAACGGGAACGAACGACGAGGGAGGAGTGGGGCAGGCCATCGAGAGGCTCGCGCTGGAGGAAGGATAATCGCGGGAACCGGGAGCCTCGCTGTTATTGGGGATTATTCGGGCTGGTGCCGATGGGCTGGGTGCCGATCGGCTGCGTACCCAGGGGCTGCGTGCCCGTCTGCGGGATGGTGGGCAACTGGCCACCAATCGGAACTGCGGACAATCCACCGGGGCCGCCGGTATCTTCAGACGGATCCCAGATAAATTCCCATTCGCGATATTTTCCGTAGCCCTTGTAGAAAAGAATCGACTTGCGGTCCACCTTGCTGGCGACACCCACGAGCTGACCGCCGAATACCGTGCTGTCCGCGGTCGAGAGACCCTGAGTGGCTTGATTGGGGGCCACGGGAGCTGGGGGCAGAGGCGGCTGGGTGGGGTCGTCCGGATTCGGAGTGCCGGAGTCCGGGGGAACGGGCTGGCCGGGAATCACCCCCTGCGAGCCAGACTGGCCCGCTAGGCCGGCGCCAGTGCCACCGGCGGTTACGGGTCCGCCAAACAGGCTCCCGGAAGGATTTGTTCCCGGGGCGGTGCCGGGTGCTCCCTGCCCGAGAGGAATCAATCCGAGAGGCAGCTTGTGGGTGATGCTGCCGATGAGCTGGCCACCGGGGCCGACGTAGATATAGCGCCAGGTTCCGTCCGCGGTATTTATCGGATCCTTGTATTCCTTGCGGAGGAAGTGGATGTTGCCGGGATTTTTGGAAAAATCCTCGATGGTGCGGGGAAAATGGCCGTACTTGCGATAGTAAAGGCGAATGGCGCGAACGTACTGATTGCCGCGCCAGACGAGTTCCTGCTCCTTCTGCCGACGCCCCTGGATGATCGCGCGTGGCAGGGTAGCCATGGCGGCGATGAGCATGGCGGCGGCCATGAAGACGACGAGCAACAAAACTGTACCAGCTTCGGGCGAGCGGCGGGCAGAGCGTGAGGCCGCGGAACTATCCGCAGTGAGGTTCCGGCGGGTCATAGCTGCGGCGATTCTCCCGGCGCACCTGATGGCGGGCCTTCCATATTGAGCTTGGCACGGCGGTTGCTGCTGATCTCCTCCACCTCGGCCCAGGTATTGCCGATGGTGAGGACGCGGAACTTGCCTTGCACGGTTTCGCCTTCTGCTGCGATGAACACGTCCTCGCCATTGGTGAAAAACGCGCGGCGGCGCTTGCTGGCGGCGTCCGCAGTGTAGCCATAAAACTTGAAGGGCACGACGAGCGGAGGCGGCGGGGGCGGCGGCATGGGCCCGACGTCGCGCCGAACCTCCTTTTTCGGCGCCGGAGGAGGCGGAAGGGACGAACTGAGAATATCGCGGCCCGTAGGACGATAATCGAGTTTGCGGAGGCGCTCGATGCGGTCCAGGTGAAGAGCGGGATTGACGATGGCCAGCGGCTTGTATTCGGCGGATTTGCCTGCGGCGACGACGGCCGCCGGGGAAGCACCCCTCACGGCGTAAAACAGCACGGCGGCGAGAATCACGCCCAGCACGATGAGAATCCCGAGTTTTGTGCGCTCGGACATGGCTCGGCGGTCAGCTCCGGAAATAGGTTCGCATGGCCAGACTGAGACGCGCGCCCGTGTCGCGGCCAGAACTGAGCGACATGGCATCGATCAGGTAAAGATTCTTGGAGCGCTCGAGACCGTTGATGAACTTCACAAGCGAGGTGTAATTTCCTTCCACGACAGCGGAGACTTCCACTTCCATAATACCCTTCTGGTCCACGGATTTCTGCTTGAAGCCCACAGCGCCGGGCGGAAGTCCGGCGTCCGCGGTGATTTTTCCGAGATCGGCAACGATGGCGGAATATCCGGTGGAGGAACGAAGCAGCGTATCTTCCAGGAAGGCGTTGCAGTCTTTTTTCACGTCAGGCAATTGTTCGCGGATGGCCTGAGCGCGGCGGACATCGGCCACCATCCTGCGGTCCTCGTCCTGAAGCCGTTCGATGTACTTCTTATCCGCCTCGGGATGATCGGACTCGTAATGCCAAACGGCGCCGAGGAGAGCCGCATCGACGATGAGCAGTGCGATAAGGAAGCGTAAGACCCAACGCTTGACGTTCTCGATGGGGCGGGTCACTGGGCGCCTCCGGACTCCGTTCCCTTTCGCGGCGCGGGAGGAAGCGCGCGGTAATCGGCGGACAATTCCAACTCGACCACATCGGCGTCCTGGCCCTTGGCCGGCCGTGTTTCCGAAATGAGCTGGAGGCCGGAGAACTCCGGGGCATCTTCCAGAGCCTTGAGGAAGTCGAGCTTGCTCTTGTCGCTCAATGCGCCGATGTGCATTTTTACGAAGAGATGATCCCCGGAAATCGCGGGGGCAAGATCGAGGACGCGGACGCCGCCCGGGAGGCGATGTTCGAGGTCGAGAAAAAACTGCGTCCAGGGAAAACTGCGCTCATCAATGATGGTATTGAGGAAGCCGGCCTGCTGCGTGACCAGGCGAGTGGAGGGATCGGCGAAGAAGCGCTCCAATTCCGCGCGCTGCGTGCGCAGGTCAGCCATGTCGTTCTGCAACCGGGAAATCTCGGCGCGGCGCTCGCTGGTGGCGGCGCGGACGTGAGCTACCCTGAAGCAAAGAGCCACGGCGAGGATGAGCGCGGGAATGCCAACGGCGAAGGCGGCGGCAATAAACCGCCGCCGATTTTCGAGCGGAGAGCTGGCCAGATTCAGACGCGTGCGAATGGCGACAATCCTCCCTTGCGACTCAAAGCCCGCCGCGGCCCGTGCTACTGGGCGTGCAACATCCAGCCTACGGCAGCTTCCATGACGCGGTCCACCTGGGCGCGTTCCTCGCCCGCCAGACGTCCTTCCAGAGCGGCGGAGGCGACCACAGGGGTGACGCGACAATGTAATTCGGCCTCGAGCAGGCTGCGAAATTCGTCCGTGCGCGCGCCGAACCCCGCCAACCGGACCTCGGCCACGGACTGGCTCCAGGTGTCCTGGAAATAGGCGATGGCGGGAAAGATTTCATCCAGGAGGTCGCGGGGTACGAGGGATTCCTCTGCGCCGTGAAGCGCGCTACAACGATACACGGCGAGCGCACCGGAGTGGACAATGGCGGTTGTGAGCGTGTTTCCGGACAGGCGGGCGAGCAGAGCAGGACGCGCATCGTCCACCAACGGCAACGCAGCGAGAGTAGAGCTGATGACGACTCCGGCGCGCTGGCCCCGCGCTTCGAGCAGTTCCTCGTACTGCCGTATGATTTTCTGGCGAGCGATGGCAGCGAGGACGTGGATGGAGCCGGCCGGGGCGGAGGGCGGGCCGCCGGGCTGGAGAGAATAGGAAACGCTGGCCTCCTCCGACTCGAAGGGCACGCTCTTGCGCAGGCGGAAGCGGAGCAGTGGAGCGGCTTCCGCGGAGCTCTTGGGAAACGACTCGAACTGGAGGAGAAAAACGCGCACAACCTCATCAGGAACAATGAGCGCGAATTCGTGAGCGTGGCCATGACCATTGGCGCGGGAGAGGACGCGGTCGAGCGCGGCACCGACGGCGACGGGATCGACGAGATTGAGCTCGACGGGCGAAGGAACGACGGCTCCCTTCGGGAGCTGCTCGAAGGCGTGAGACTCGAGCGCGCGCCGGCCGCGGCCGGAGACGCGTGCGGCGGCCACGCCGGCGGGGCCCATCTCGCAAACGAAGTGGGGATGCGGCGGTTCGCCGAGCCAGCCGGCAATGCGGCCGAAAAATCCCGGGGAGGAAGAAGCCGGAGAGATGGTCTGCCGGCTAGTCAAGAAAGGTCACCTTGTTGATCTCGCGGAGAGTGGTGAGTCCGGCGCGGACTCGCGAGAGGGCGGAGTCGCGAAGGAACGTCATGCCCTCGTCGCGGGCGGCGCGCTTAATCTCGCTGGTGGGCCGCCGGTCCACGATCATTTCGCGGATGTGGTCGGACAGATCGAGGAGTTCGTGGATGGCGGTGCGGCCGCGAAATCCGGTGCCGGAACACTCCAGACATCCGGCGCCTTCGCGGAAGTCGACGTCCTTCCACTGCTTGGGGTCCATGGCGTTTTCCTGAAGCACCTCGGGGGAAATGGAAATCGTTCGCGCGCAGCTGGGGCAAATCAGACGGACGAGCCGCTGGGCGAGGATGCAGTTGAGCGCGGAAACGAAGTTGTAGGGCTCAACACCCATGTTGATGAAGCGGCCGATGACGTCTACGACGTTGTTGGCGTGAACGGTGGTGAAGACGAGGTGACCGGTGAGCGCGGACTGAATGGCGATTTGCGCGGTTTCCATGTCGCGGATTTCGCCGACCATGATTTTGTCGGGGTCGTGGCGGAGAATGGAGCGAAGGCCGCGCGCGAAGGTGAGCCCCTTCTTTTCGTTGACGGGAATCTGAGTGATGCCGCGGATCTGGTATTCGACGGGATCTTCGATGGTGACGATCTTGTCTTCGTCCGTCTTGATCTCATTGACTGCGGCATAGAGCGTAGTAGTTTTTCCGGAACCGGTGGGCCCGGTGACCAACACCATGCCGTAGGGCTCGCGAATATAGCGGCGGAACTTGCGGAGATCCTCCTCGCCGAAACCCACGACATCGAGAGTGAGATTGTGGAACTTTTCGCTGAGGGTCTCCTTGTCGAGCACGCGAAGCACGGCGTCTTCGCCGTGTATGGAAGGCATGATGGAGACGCGGAAGTCGATGTGGCGGCCCTTGTAACGGACGCGGAAGCGGCCGTCCTGGGGCACGCGGCGCTCGGCGATATCCAGTTCGCTCATCACCTTGATGCGGCTGAGAATCGTGGAATGCCATTCCTTGGCGATGGGAGGCATGGCGAAGACGAGGATGCCGTCGATGCGGTACTTGACGACGACTTCGGTGTCGCGCGTTTCGATGTGGATGTCGCTGGCGCGGCGTTCGAGGGCGGTGAAGATGATGGTATCGACGAGGCGGACGACGGGGCTGACTTCCGTGTCGCGAGTGAGGCGGTCGACGGTGATATTGTCTTCGGCTTCCTCATCGCGGACCACCTGAAGAGCGAAGCCCTCGGTGGCCTGCTCGAGTACGCGCTGGGACTGCTCGGTGCGCTTAAGCAAATCGCCGATCTGAACCGATGTGGCCACCTGAATGACCAGCTTGCGGCCGAGCAGGAGAGAAAGCTCGTCGGTCTGGAGCAGGCGGCTGGGGTCGGCGACGGCGATGACGAGCAATCCATTGCGGGATTCGAGCGGGACGAAGTTGTAGCGGAACATCAGGTCCGCAGGGATGGAGCGGAACAGCTCGGGGTCAATGCGCTGCTCGCGGAGATCGACGAAGACGCAGCGGTAGCGCTCGGCGAGGCGCATGGTGCGCTCGCGTTCCTGTTCGTCGTTCGCCGGGCCCACGGGAACCGCGGGGACCGCCGGTTTCGGGTTGTTTTCCGAAGTGCTCATGGGGACCTAGTGCACACTCGCGCCAATCGAGAAAATCGGAAGATACAGGGCCAGCAAAATAACCAATACCACAGCCGCCATGAAGATAAGTATGGAGGGTTCGATGACTGCCACCAATGTGGAAAGCCGGGTGTTGACCTCTTCCTCGTAGAAATCGGCGACGCTGGCGAGCATGGCGGCGAGCGAACCGCTGGCTTCGCCCACCTGAACCATCTCGAGAGCGAGCGGGGGAATCAGCTGGGTCTGCTGGAGACCGGTGGAGAGCGGCTGGCCCTGGCGCACGCTTTCCGCAGAGCCGCGCAAGGCCTGGCTGAACAGGCGGCTGCGCACGGCGCCGGCGGCCGTCTCGAGCGAACTGACGAGCGGAATTCCGCCATGAAGCAGCGTGGCGAGCGTGCGGCACAGCTGGGCCACCTGGAACTTGATCCAGATATTACCGATCACGGGGATACGGAACGTCAGCCGGTCCGTAGCGTAACCTCCCTTTTCCGTGCGGGACCAGAGGGTCCCGAAGAAGATAAGCAGAATCACCAGGACGACAAAGCCGAGCACTTCCCAGCGAAAATCCGTGGCCACACGAGTGACGATGATGGTGATTTCCGGCAGGTCCACGTTCAAATCCTTGTAGAGCTCGGCGAAACGGGGGATGACGAACGTGGTGATGTAGGTGAGGATGCCGGAGGCGGCCACCACGAGAATGGCGGGATAAATCAGCGCGCCGATCAGCCGCTTGCGGAAACCGGAAGTAACCTTCTGGTAGGCAATATAGGATTCGAGGACGCCGACCAGATTACCGCTGCGCTCCCCGGCGAGGATGGAAGTGGTATACACGCGATCGAATCCGCCCTGCTGGTCGAAGGCCTCCGAGAGCGTCGCGCCTTCCTTCACCCGGTCGCGGACGGCGCGCAGAGTGGGCCGCAGGCTCTCCGCTGCGGCGCGCTCAGCCAGAAGGTCGAGGGCCTTCAGGATGGGCAGACCGGCACGAATCAGCGTAACGAACTGCTGATTCATGATCTGGAAGTCGGAACCCGCCAGAGTCTTGCGGCGAGTGGTGCGCAAGGCGGGCACCAATTGGGCCACCAAGCCGCCGCCCGAGGTAACGGAGTAGACGAGCAGTCCACGCTCGCCCAGTTTCCTCCGGACGTCCTGCTCGGACTGCGCAGCCTCGCGCTCCTCGAAGACGCGACCCGAAGAATCCGCCACCTTGCAGATGAATTCCGGCATCGTGAGTTCGTTACTGTAGGCAGTCTAGCATTCGGGCGGGCAGGTCCCAAATCGGCACGGGGGCGGTTTTCCGGACCCGCAACCGGCTGATCTGGCCCCCTTCCCTTTCGACGCGCGGAATGGCCGCAGGGCAGCCTGGCGATTGCCGAAAATCAGGGAACCACCCTCGCATGCAACCGCAGACTATCGCGGCCGCCGAAACGGCGGGTTACAGGCAGGTTGCTAGTTGGCGTCTGGAGCGCCCATCAGGGAGCGCTCGTCCACCACGGCAGTTCCCTTTGGCGGGGTGAACTGGAAGAGGGCGCGGTCGAGCGCAGGGTTCTCCTGCCAATTGCCGAAGTGAAACTCGGTTTCGATGCCGCCGGCCTCGCGAATCAGCAGGCGGACCAGGTGGCTTTGTGAATCCACTTCGAATACGGCCTCCTTGTAATCCTGCTCAGCTCCCCGCGCCGGGAGGCAACGGAGAGCAACATTTCCGGCGGCTTCCACGCGAACATCGGCAAGCTCGATGCGGCGGCAGACGCGCCCCAGATTCGTCTTGCCGGCGAGCAGGAGAAGCGGAATGCGTTCATCGTCGGACTGGCGAATGGGCGCCTTGGTGACCGTACGGTCGGCGGGCACGTAGAACCATGCGAATTTTCCGTCCACCAAGAAGAGCTTCTTCTCCGGGGATTCGTATTCCCAGCGCATCCAACCCGGACGGCGAATGTAGAGGGAACCCGACTCCAGTTGCATCGAGCCGCGCCCTTCCGAACGCCGTTCCAGGAAAATGGCGCGAAAACTTTGCGCGCCGCGGTAACGCGCCTCAAGCGCGTGCACGATCCTCGACACAGACTTTTCGGTGTCCTGGGCGACAGCAGACGGCTGCCCGAAAGGAAGCGCAGCCAGGACGAGAAGAATAGAAGCGGGAAGGAGTCCGAATCTCAAGAACACGCGCATGGACCATGCCATTGTGTCACGCCGGGAGGAAAAACAAGAAACTCGCAGGAAGGGTGCGGAGCGGCCGAACTGACCCAAAAAACGAGGGAGGACGCTCGCGCGCCCTCCCTCGAGGACTTGTATCGTGTCCGGTTTACTGCAGCGGGGAGTCGGAGGCCGACGCCTGCGCGCTGGTGTTGAACCGAATCACGCCCGACTGGTCGGTGAAGAAGTACCGCAGTCCGGTCTGACCCGGAGTGATCGGATCCGCATT
>DATKNR010000104.1:0-12722 GCA_035541255.1 Patescibacteria group bacterium
CGCTCCGCGCCACCGCCAGTTCCCGTCAGCGTGCAGCAGCAGTCGCACAAATTCAGCTTCGCGAAGGCGAATGGCGATCGCACGCTCTTCCAGGTGGAAGCCTCGAGCGCCACAGCCTTCACCACCGGCAGCCGCAGCGTGCTGGAAGACGTTGGCATCACCATGTACGGCCAGCGTGGAGACCGCAACGACCGCATCCGCACGCGCGAGTGCGAGTATTTTTCGGATACGGGCCGCGTCGTCTGCCGTGGCGATGTGTACGTCGAACTCGAGGCTGCCCGCGATGCCCGCGAACGTCCCGGCAAGCAAATGGTTCGCGCGGAAACTTCCCAGGTCACGTTCGACCGCGATTCCGGCTCCTCGCACAGCGATCAGCCCATTGTCTTCTCGTTTCCCTATGGAGATGGTCATGCCGTGGGCTTCACCTACGATTCGAATCGCGCCACCGTCCGCCTGCAGCATCAGGTGGTGATGAATCTGTTCCAGGCGCCTCGCGGCGCTGGCGCACCTCGCGGGGAGCCCACTGTAATCAACGCGGCCAGCCTGGAATATCACAACGAAGACGGGATCGTCCGCCTGGAGGGACCCGTGGTGCTCCGCCAGGGCGCTCGGGAACTTACCTGCGCGTCGCTCTCCGTCGAACTCTCCTCTTCGGTTCGCGCGCGCAGGCTGTTCGCCACCGGCCGGCCCACGCTGACTTCCCATGAGCCCCAGGGAACCACCCTGCTGGCCGCGGATTCCGCCGCATTGGATTTGACTCCAGCGGGCACGGCTTCGCATCTTCACGCGGAAGGCACGGTCCGCGGCACACGCACCACGTCGTCCGTGGCCGGCGAACAGCATTTTGGCTCGAACCGTGTAGACGTGGATTTCGACACGCGCACGGGAGCGCCTCGACTCGCCACCGCCGATGGCGACGTCCGCCTGGACACCCCGCCCCGTAAACCTGCGGAAGGCATTGGGCGCCTCTCCACTGCCACCCTGCTTTTGCATTTCGCTCCGCGGAAGGATGGACATGCGGATCTCCAGCAGGCGGAGTCTCCGGGCCCTGCCACGCTCGAATTTACATCGCCGAAAGACGACACCACTCTTCGCGCTCAGCGTCTCGTGGCGGACTACAGCTCCCGGCGCGGCACGGGAACACATCTCCGCCAGGTGCACGCCCACCGAGAGGTGGAAATCGACCGGCGGCTCCCCGGCCAGCCGGTACAGGTGACCCGCTCGGACGATGGGGAGGTGGATTTCGACGCGGGCCACTGGACCGAAGCCCGTCAGTTCGGCAACGTCCGCTTTGAGGAATCGGGCCCGCTGGCGCGCCGCGGCCATGCCGATCGAGCCCGCTCCGTTCAATCTACAGACACACTTACTCTGACCGGCAACGCCGAACTGTCCGACGCGGACACGGATTCCGCCGCGCCTACTTTCGCACTCGACCAACGGACGGGAGAAGCTCGCGGGGACGGCATCGTGCGTACCACCTATCGCCACGTGGACCCGGCCGCGGTCGCCAACTTCGCTCCCCAACCAGCGCACATCATGGCGGATCGAATGACCGCTGACCGCAACTCCGAACGGGTCGTCTATTCGGGCCATGCTCGCCTGTGGCAGGGCGACGCAGTGATCCAGGCGGATACGCTCGAGCTGCTGCAGAAGGAACGCATGTTGCTGGGAACAGGCAACGTGAATGCCCGCCTGCCGCAGGTGCAGCCCCCGCCCGGCGCCGTGCCACCGGCCTCCGCAGCTGCCCCGGCTCCCGCCGCGAAACTCGCAGCCGCTCCTCCGGTGGGCGCATCCGGCTCCGGTGCCCCCGGCGACTCCGTCATCTGGGCCGTTCGCGCGGCCAGGCTCACCTATCGCAGCGCCGATGCCGTGGCAGAGCTGGAGCACGCCGTACGCGCGGAATCGCGCCTCGGCCGCATCTCCTGCGCGCGAATGGAACTCATTCTGTCGCAGACCAACGGTGTTCAGCAGCTCAGCAAAGCTGTCTCGACCGGGGGAGTTGTCGTCCTGCAGCAGGGTCGCCGCGGAACCGCTGAACGCGCCGATTACACAGCTTCCGATGGACGCTTCGTTCTGAGCGGCGGAAATCCGACGCTTTACGATGCCGACCAGGGCACAACCACGGGCCGTGAATTGACCTTCTTTTTGGCCGATGATAGGATTCTCATTGATTCAGGCAATGGCACGCGCACTCTGTCGCGTCACCGGATCCCGTAATGTGCCGGCATGTCAAAATTACAAGCCGTCGAGGTTAGAAAATCGTACCGGGGCCGTGTTGTTGTCGATGACGTAAACCTCGAAATCACCCAGGGCGAAGTCGTCGGGCTGCTTGGTCCGAATGGCGCCGGAAAAACCACCACCTTCTACATCCTCGTTGGTCTCGCCAGGCCTGATTCCGGCTCGGTTCTTCTAGACGAAGAAGACATCACCGACCTTCCCGTCTATCGCCGCGCGCGTTCCGGCATCAGCTATCTGCCCCAGGAACCATCGGTGTTCCGGAAACTGACCGTGGAAGAAAACCTTCTCGCCGTGCTCGAAACGCAGCCGCTCTCGCCAGAGGGGCGCCGCGACCGCCTGGAGGAGTTGCTCGCCCAGATGGGACTGGAAGCCGTGCGCCACAATCAGGGCGGAACACTTTCCGGCGGCGAGCGCCGCCGGCTGGAGATCGCGCGTTCGCTCGTGCTGCAGCCGTCCTTCATCCTGCTCGACGAGCCTTTCTCGGGCATCGATCCGGTAACGGTGATCGACATCCAGAAGATTATCCAGGACCTGCGCAACTCCGGCATCGGCGTCCTGGTGACGGACCACAACGTGCGCGAAACCCTGCGCGTCACCGACCGCGCCTATATCATCCACGCGGGCCGCATCTTCCTGGCCGGCGCGCCGGACGTGCTCAGTGCGGACCCCGCCGTGCGGCGAATCTACCTCGGCGAGAATTTCCAGCTAAACTAAAGCTATGGGCCAGTGGCTACAGCCGAAGCTTCATCTGCGCGTGGCGCAAAAACAGATCCTCACGCCGGGTCTGGTGCAGATGGTCAGCGTGCTCGCGCTGAACCGCCTCGAGCTCCGCGAGATGGTCACCGCGGAGATGGTGGCCAATCCCATGCTCGAGGAAGTGACGGAAGAGAATCTTCGCGCCGACAATTATACCGACGAGGCCTTCGTAAAGGCCGAATCCGAAGCGCCGAGCGAAGGCGAGAAGACCAATC
Organism: Patescibacteria group bacterium; assembly: GCA_035541255.1. Lineage (GTDB taxonomy): Bacteria > Acidobacteriota > Terriglobia > Acidiferrales > UBA7541 > JOPF136. The sequence continues at coordinate 3,210 of DATKNR010000104.1, forward strand.
CCTTCGACGAGTTCGACGTCGCCTCCTTCTTCAACCAGTATCTCGGAACCGGCGGGACCGAAACGAAGGGCGAACACGAGGAGGTCGAACGGCCCTCGTACGAGAAGTTCCTGTCTTCCACGCAGGACCTTAGCGATCATCTCGCCTGGCAGCTCGGCGCCTCTCCCGTCCCCGACCGCCAGCGCCAGCTCGCCGAGGCCATTATCGGCAATCTCGACGAGAACGGCTACCTTACAGCCACGGTTGAGGAAATCGCGCAGATGGAGAACGCGCAGGTGCCCGAGGTCGAGGAAGCGCTGGCTCTGGTGCAGGAATTCGACCCGTCCGGCGTGGGCGCTCGCTCGCTTTCGGAATGTCTCGAAAGGCAGCTCGCCGTGCTCGACCCCGACAACTCGCCGCCCACGCAGCTCGCCATCGCCATCGTGCGCGAGCATTTGAAGCTCGTGCAGAATAACCAGTTCAAGGAAATCGCCAAGGCGGTCGGCCAGCCGCTCGAGCAGGTAAAGCTGGCGGTGGACGTCATCAAGAAACTCGATCCGCGTCCCGGCCTTCGCTACAACAAGACGGAGCCGCGCGTCGTCGAGCCCGACGTCTTTTTCCGCAAGGTAGGCGAGGAATGGCAGGTGTTCCTGAACGACGACGACATGCCGCAGCTCCGGCTGAGTCCCACCTACCGGCGGCTGCTGGCGCGCGATGCCGCGGATCGCGACGTGCGCAACTACGTGAAGGAACGTTTCACCGCCGCGGTGCAGCTCCTGAAAAACATCGAGCAGCGGAAGCACACCATCCTGCGCGTGTGCCAGCTGATCCTGCGGCGGCAGCGCGACTTTTTCGAGCACGGCATGGACCACCTGAAGCCGATGATGATCAAGGAAGTGGCGGAAGAGGTGGGCGTGCACCCCTCCACCGTCAGCCGTGCCGTCGCCAATAAGTACTCGCATTCGCCGCAGGGCGTGTACGAGTTGCGCTTCTTTTTCTCCGAGTCGGTCAACGGGCCGCAGGGCGCCGGTGTTTCGTTGCTTACGCTGAAGCGCCGCGTGAAGAAAATGATCGAAGAGGAAGACGCCACGCACCCGCTGACCGACGAGCAAATTGCCAAGAAACTTTCCGAAGAAGGCATCGAGGTCACGCGCCGCACTGTGGCGAAATACAGGGAAGATCTGCGCATTCCGAGCACGCACCAGAGACGGGTGAAGGAGTAAGTGGCCCGGCGTTCCGAGCCGCAATCCCCAGCGCATCGTCCCGATGCCTCGGGGCGACGTCTCGTTCTTCTCACCGGTCTCAGTGGTTCCGGAAAAGGCTCCGTGCTGCGCGCCTTTGAGGATCTGGGCTACTTCTGCGTCGACAATCTGCCCGTTGAACTGATCCCGAATTTCAGCGAACTGTTCGACCGCAGCGAGGAAGGTTTCGCGCGCGTGGCGCTGCTGGTGGACGCGCGCGAGGGGGAGAAGCTCCGCCGGCTGCCCGGCATCTACCGGCAATTGCGCCGCAGCCACAACGTGACGCTTGTTTTCATCGAGGCGGGAGACGACGCGCTCATCCGGCGGTTCAGCGAGACGCGCCGGCCGCATCCGCTGGGCCGCGAGGGCGGCGTGCGCGAGGCGGTGCGCCGCGAGCGCGGGCTGATGGCGCCCATCCGCAAGATTGCGGACGTTGTGCTGGACACCACGCGGTTCAACATTCACGAACTGCGGCAATTCATCACCGAGCGGTTTCTGCAGCCGGAGCGCCAGCCGCTGATGGTGAGCGTGGTAAGCTTCGGTTTCCGATTCGGCGTGCCTCAGGACGCGGATCTGGTGTTCGACGTCCGATTCCTGCCGAATCCTCACTTCATCCCCCGGTTCCGACCGCTAACGGGGAGCGACCGGCGTGTGGCGCGGTATATCCGTTCATTTCCACAGACGCGGCGATTCCTGAAGCGCGTGACGGACTTGCTGCGCTTTTTGCTGCCCTACTACGTCCGGGAAGGGAAGAGTTATCTGACGATCGCGTTCGGGTGCACGGGAGGGAGGCACCGTTCGGTGATGATGGCGGAGGCGATCGGGCGAACGCTGGGCCACCGCGACGCGGCGGTGCGAGTGGTGCACCGAGACGTTGACCGTTCCGCGTCTTGACAATGAGCGGGAGCGCCCATAGCGTACAGTTTTCCTATCTTCGCAGCGCAAACGCGCAGGGGGATGCGCGCGCGCTGCTGAAAGACGAGTGACGGCGAGTTGGCTCTTTCTCTTTCAGCGGAGTTATCGCGACTGCTCGGCTACCTGCGGCCGCATCGCCGGCTGCTGGTGACTGCGATCTGCCTGATGTTCGTGGTCGGGCTCGCGGAAGGCCTTACGGCACTGATGATCATCCCGGCGATGGACAAAGTGCTGGACCCGACGATTTCGGACTCCAAGCTCACGCTGGTTCGCATCCCGTTCACGGACCACAAGCTCATGCTGAACACGCTGTTTCCCGCGAAGATTCATCACGTGTGGGCGGTGTTCAGCCTGTCGCTACTGGCGTTGTTCGTGATCAAAGGTCTCTCCGAATTTATCTCGACGTCGTCGATCCAGTTTGTGGGCCTCTCTGCAATCACCAACCTGCGCAACCAGGTGTACGCACGGCTGATCCGGCAGCCGGTGGCCTTTTTCGAGCACAACCCGACGGGACGGCTGATGTCCACGGTGATCAGCGACGTGGAGCGAATCCGCGGCGCGCTCTCGGAATGGTTTGCGGATCTGTTCCGTCACGTATTTTCGCTGTTCGGTTGCGCGGTGGTGCTGCTGCTGATCGACTGGAAGCTGACGTTGATCTCGCTGGTGGTGCTGCCGCTGGTGGTCATTCCGGTAGGCAAGCTCGGCCGGCGCATCCGGCACTCGGTACAGGAGAGCCAGTCGCGGCTGGCGGACCTGAGCCAGATCCTGCAGGAGACGGTAACCGGAAACCGGGTGGTGAAAGCGTTCGGCATGGAGTCGTTCGAGATCGCGAAGTTCAAGGAAACGGCGCGGCGGCTGCTGCGGGAAAACATGAGGTGGATCCGCGCGTGGGTGGCGAACGCGCCGCTGATGGAACTGCTGGGAGCGGCGGTTCTTTGCTTCGCGTTGCTCTATGCGCGCGACCGGATCAAGACCGGAGTGCTGACCAAGGGCGCGTTTATCGCGTTCACCTACGCGTTGTTCCGCGTCTACGAGCCGATCAAACGCCTGGGCGGGATTTACCACCAGTTCATGCAGGCGCTGGGCTGTACGCCCAACATCTTCGCGTTGCTGGATCTGCCTGAAGAGGCGGGCGACGAGCCGGGCGCGATTGCCCTGGAACGTTTTTCGGACCGCATCACGTTTGAAAACGTGAGCTTTTCCTATCCAGGCGGCCCGCAAATCCTCCGCGGGATCCGGCTGGAGGCGCGAGCGGGCGAGGTGATTGCGATTGTGGGAGCGAGCGGCGCGGGTAAGACGACGCTGGTAAACCTGTTACCGCGGTTTTATTCGCCGACGTCGGGCCGTGTGGTGATGGACGGGCACGACCTGCGAACGCTGAGCCTGCGCTCGGTCCGCGAGCAGATTTCCATCGTGACCCAGGAGACCATCCTGTTCAATGATACGGTGTGGAACAACATCGGCTACGGCAGTCCCGGCGCGACGGAAGAGCGTGTGGTCGCCGCGGCGCGCGCGGCACTGGCTCACGACTTCATCTGCGACATGCCGCAAAAATACCAGACGCGGATCGGCGAGCGGGGCCAGCGGCTTTCCGGTGGCCAGCGGCAGCGAATCGCCATCGCGCGCGCGCTGCTGAAGGATTCGCCGATCCTGATTCTGGACGAGGCCACCTCCGAGCTGGACACGGAATCGGAGCGGCTGGTGCAGCAGGCCCTGGCCAACCTGATGGCTGGGCGGACCACGTTTGTGATCGCCCATCGCCTGTCGACCATCCGCAGCGCGGACGCGATCCTGTTGCTCGACGACGGACAGGTCCGGGAGCGCGGCACGCACGAGGAACTGCTGTCGCGGGGCGGTCTCTACGCGCGGCTCTACGAACTGCAATTCGGCGCGGAAGCGCTGGCGCGGCCGCGACCCGCCGGGGAGCCGGCCTGACCGTGACACAGCCTGCCAGCGGAATCCGCTCCATGACCGGGTACGCGCAGGCGCGCGCGGAGGAGAACGGGCTGGCCGTGCGCGTGAGCATCCGAAGCGTGAACCACCGTTTTCTCGATCTGCACGTGCGGCTGCCCGAGGGTTGGGAGCCGCTGGAGCCGAGGCTGCGGCAGCGGGTGCGGCAGCGCGTGCGGCGCGGCCACGTGGACGTGGCCGTGCGCATCGAGCCGACCGGGCCGATTGCTGTGCAGTTCAACCACGCGCTCGCCGCCGCCTACGCCCGCGCGGCGCAGGAACTCAGCGCTGAGTTCGCCACTTCTCCCTCGATTGATTTCGTGGCCCTTCTTCGCCTGCCCGGAGTCGTAGCCGGCTCCGGAGTGCCGTCGGAGGAAGAGGTGGAACGCGCCGCGGGGATGGCGGAACGCTGCCTGGATGATGCGCTGGGGCGGCTGGATGAAATGCGATTCGCGGAAGGCGCATCACTGGCGGCGGAAATGCGGGGGCGGGTGCGCAAGATTGCCGAGCGGGCAAAGGAGATCGAGAAGCTGGCGGCGGTGCTGCGTCCCGAATATGCCCGGCGGCTGAACGAGCGGCTGGCAGACCTGCTGGGCAATGCGGCGATCGACCCGGCGCGGCTGGCACAGGAGGCGGCGCTACTGGCTGAGCGGTCCGACGTGAGCGAAGAGGTGGCGCGACTGCGGAGCCACCTGCAGCAGTTCGATGCGCTATTGGAGTCCGACCCCGAGGCCGGAAAAAAACTCGATTTTTTGCTTCAGGAAATGCAGCGGGAATCGAATACCATGCTATCGAAGAGTCCGGGGGTCGAGGGCCAGGGGCTGGCGATCACGGATCTTGCGCTCGAAGTGAAGGCCGAGGTCGAGCGGTTGCGCGAACAGATGCAGAACGTGGAATGACCATTGTCCGGGGAGGATCTCGTTCAAACGCCCATGTCCTCGACGCATCCTCCAATTCCATTCATCGTTTCCGGGCCGTCCGGTTGCGGGAAATCCACGCTGGTGGAAAAGATCCTGGAACTGCCCGGAGTCATGTTTTCCATATCCTGTACCACGCGGAAACCACGCCAGACGGAAGACCCCGGGAAATGGTACAATTTCGTGTCTGAGGAAGAGTTCGAGCGCATGGTGGCGCGCGGGGAATTTCTGGAGCATGCCCGCGTGTTCGGCCGGTACAGTTATGGAACGCCGAAGCGCTGGCTGGAAGAGGCGCGCACCAAGGGCCTGGACATCGTCCTCGAAATAGACGTGCAGGGAGCTGCGCAGGTCCGTTCGCTGCTGCCCGAATCCGTTTCCATTTTCATCCTGCCACCATCGCGGAAGGCGCTCGGCGAGCGTCTGCGCGCGCGGGACCAGGACACGGAAGAGGAAATCGAGCGGCGGCTGAAGCAGGCCCGGCAGGAAATTCTGGAGCACGTGGAACGCTACGACCACGTCGTCATCAATGACGAACTGGCGAGCGCGGGCCGGAAGGTGCAGTCCATCGTCCTGGCGGCGCGAACGCGAAGCCGGACGGCGCTCGGATCGGAAGCGGTCCGTGAGGTGCTTCGCTCGTTTGGAGGATAAAGTTGCAAATGACCGCCGCAAAAGAACCGCCCAGCAGCCAATTCGCGTTTGTGCTTCTCGCCGCCAAGCGTGCCCGCCAGCTCATGGCCGGAGCGCCCATGCTGCTTGCGCATACGCGCGCCCATAAGCCGACGCGCATCGCCGTCGAGGAGCTCCAGCACGAGCTGCTGGAATACGACCAGCCGGAGATTACCGACCGCGCCGAGGAGAAGGAAGGCAAGCGCCGGAGCGAATAGGCCGGAGGGACGCGGATGCGCGTTGCGGTTGGAGTGACGGGAGGAGTGGCCGCGTACAAGGCCGCGGAACTTGTGCGCGCTCTCCAGCAGGAAGGACTGGAAGTCGAGGTGGTGATGACGCGCGCGGCGCGCGAGTTCATCACGCCGCTCACCTTTGCAGCACTCACCGGACGGAAAGTCATTACGGAAATGTTCAGCACGGAGACCGCTGCTCCGGCGAACGTGGAGAGCGCGATCGAGCACATCGCGGTGGCGCAGCGCATCGACGCGCTGGTGGTGGCGCCGGCTACGGCCGACTTCCTGGCGCGGATGGCCAACGGACTGGCCGATGATTTTCTCTCCACACTGGTGCTGGCCACAAAGGCGCACGTGATCGTGGCTCCGGCGATGAACGTGAACATGCTGGAGCATCCCGCCACGCAGGAAAACCTGAAGCGGTTGCGAGCACGCGGAGTGCGCCTGGTGGAACCGGGCGAAGGCTACTTGGCGTGCGGGATGACCGGACCGGGACGCCTGGCGGAAGTGGAAGAGATCGCGCGGGTGGTGTGCGAGACGCTTGGACTGCGGAAGGATCTGGCCGGCGAGACTGTCCTTGTCACGGCCGGACCGACACGCGAAGCCGTGGATCCGGTGCGGTATCTGAGCAACCGGTCGTCCGGAAAAATGGGCTACGCGCTGGCGGAAGCCGCGATGCGGCGTGGAGCGCGAGTCGTCCTGGTGAGCGGTCCCGTGTCGCTGGCGCCGCCACAGAATGCGGAGTTCGTTCCGGTGCGGACGGCGGAGGAAATGCGCGCGGCGGTACTGGAACGGTTGCCGCAGGCAACCGTGGTGATGATGGCCGCGGCGGTGGCGGATTACCGCGCGGCGAAACCGGCTACACAGAAGATCAAGCGCAGTTCCGGGCCGATGACGCTGGAACTTGCGCCCACACCGGACATTCTGGCGGAAGTTGCGGCGCAGAAGGGCAACCGGACACTGGTGGGATTCGCCGCGGAAACGGCGGACCTGGCGGAAAACGCGCGCGCAAAACTCGCGCGGAAACACGTAGACCTGGTGGTGGCGAACGACGTGTCGCGTGAGGGCGCCGGGTTCGACGTGGACACGAATATCGTGACGCTGGTGCGGCGCGACGGAACGCAAGCCGAGCTGCCGCAGATGAGCAAACTGGATCTGGCCACGCGCCTGCTGGATGAAGTGGCGGCGCTCCGCAGCGCCGCAGGACGGGACCGCTCCTCCTGATGGATTCCCCCCCACGGCCGCAGATCGAAGCCTGGCTGCGCTATTTCGACGATTTGGGACTGGGTCCTTTCTACCTGGACCGCGCGGCGGCCGAGCTGCCGAGTGTCGCGCCTGCGGCGGCAGAAGCGCGCCGGGCACCAACGACTGCAAAGCGCAATCCGCCAGCCATGCAGCCCGCACCAGCTCCGCGCGCGCAGGACGCCGCGCTGCCCGTAGTGCCTTCGCTCTTCGACGCGACGCCGCGCGTGGAGGGCGATTCGCTGGGGCGCATTCGCGAAGACATCGGGGAATGCAAACGGTGCCGGCTGTGCGAGGCGCGAAACACGATCGTGTTCGGCGACGGGAACGAGCGCGCGCAACTTGTGTTTGTGGGAGAAGGGCCGGGCCACGACGAGGACTTGCAGGGCCTGCCGTTCGTGGGACGCGCGGGCAAACTGCTGACGCAGATGATCGAGGCGATGGGGCTGCGGCGCGAGAACGTGTACATCTGCAACATAGTGAAGTGCCGCCCGCCGGGAAACCGGCAGCCAGAACGCGATGAGGTAGCCACCTGCTCGCCGTTTTTGGACCGGCAGCTCGCGGCGATTCACCCGCGGGTGATCGTGTGCCTGGGAAACGTGGCGGCGCAGACGTTGCTGGGGACGAATAAATCGATCTCGCAATTCCGCGGGCAGTGGTTCGAGTTCCGCGGGTCGAAGCTGCTGGCTACCTATCACCCCGCGTTCCTGCTGCGGACGCCATCGGCAAAAAGCGAAGTGTGGACGGACCTGAAAAAGGTGATGGCGGAGCTGGGGCTGAAGCCGCCCAAACCGAAACCGCGGTCCGCCTGAACCGGAGCGGCACTGACGCCGACTGCCGCGCCCATTTCCATGAATGCCGGAATCCTGCTCGGACTTTCCGCCGCCATCTGCTGGGGCTTGGCGGATTTCATCGCGCGATATTCCTCGAAGCGAATTGGAGCATACCGGACGCTGTTCTACATGCAGGTGGCAGGACTGGCATTTGCGAGCGCATGGAGCATGGCGGCGGACCAGGGCGGAGGAATGGGCGCACTGGCACGAGGCGCGCGGGAGCACTGGAGACTGGCGGCGTTTCTGGGCGCGTCGAGCGGGCTAAGCATGCTGGCGTTTTACAGCGCGCTGGAGCACGGCACGCTGTCGATCGTGGCGCCGATCGCCAGCAGCTATCCGGCGCTGACGGTGCTGCTGGCGTATGCGAGCGGAGAGAGGCTGACGGCGATGCGAGCGGCGGGAGTGGCGCTGACGCTCGGGGGAGTGGTGCTGGCCTCCATCCCGGAGAACTCTTTCGCCGGAAATACAGGGGCGGAAACCAGGGTGCTCGCGCCGGGAGTGCTGCTGGCGATGGTGTGCGCGCTGGGATTTGGAGTTACGTATTGGGCGCTGGGCTTCTACGCGATCGCGGCGTGGGGAGCGCTCGGAACGGTGTGGACGCAGAGGCTGTCGACCGTGGCGTGGCTCGGGGCGACGGTGGTGCCGCTGCGGAGGAGCATTGCACCGCCTGCCGGGAACGGATGGTGGCTGGTGATTGTTGTGGGGGTGCTGGACGCGTTCGGGTTCGTGCTGAGCAACCGGGGATTCGAGAGAGAGCAGGTGGGAGTGGTGACGGTGCTGGGATCGCTGTTCGGCGCGGTGACGCTGCTGCTGGCGTTTGTGGTTCTCAGAGAGCGATTGTCACGGCGGCAGTGGGCGGGAGTTGCGCTGATTTTTGCCGGGATTGTTCTGATTAACGCGCGGTAGACGCGCGGTGTCAACATTTCGAGCGGCCATTCGCGATTAACGGCTCCGATTTTGATGTGCTTCCCGGAACACAGGCTGAAAACCTGCGCCACTGATACACTGAGCGACGAATGACAGAACTGTGCGAAGTCGCGCTACCTGTGCCGCTGCGCAGCACGTTTACGTATGCGGCGCGGGAGAACACCACGCCGGCAGCGGGGCCGGGGATGCGCGTGGTGGTGCCATTCCGCAACCGAGCGCTTGTGGGAGTGGTGCTGGCGATCGCGCACGGGGCGGCTGAGCGCGAAGGCGTGCGCGAAATATCGGAGGTGCTGGACGCCGAGCCAGCGCTCACTCCGGCGATGATCGAGCTGGGCCGCTGGGTGGCGAGCTATTACCTGGCGCCGGTGGGAGAAGTGTTCCGCGCGATGCTGCCGCCTGTGGTGGAGGTCCGCGCGGTCCAGGAACTCTCGCGCACGGCGGCGGGAACGGAATACCTGCGCGAGTTGGAAGCGCTCGAAGAGCGCACAGGGGACGAACGCGCGGAGGCTGCCGTCTTACAGGCATTCTCGGGCGAGCCGGGGACGAAGCGCGCCGCTCCGCTGCGGCGGATATCCGGAGGCGAGACGGCGATCGGGCGGTTGCTGCGGCG
>DATKNR010000105.1:0-4568 GCA_035541255.1 Patescibacteria group bacterium
GTGCGGTTTCCGCCGCGCGCCACACATTCCCCGCCGCGCACCAGCACCGCGCCCACAGGCACTTCTCCCCGCCGCTCCGCCTCCCGGGCTTCGGCAATCGCCTCTCGCATCCACTCTTCGTCTGTCATCGCCATTTCCGAGAGGATAGCACGCGCCATCAAGCAGGCTTGCCCCTCGCTCGCCTGCCGGGGGCGTGGCCGGCGGGCATGTTGACTGTCCTTTGCCTCCCGCCCCCCTTCCGCTCCATGCTTCTCCCTGCCGCTCGTTTCGCATAAACTGGCTGCCGCAGTTCATCTCCGCCCGTGCCGCGTCTCCCGGCCGAGGAAGGAATTCCATCATGCAGTTTCGTCGTTCGCTTCATCCTGTGTGTGCCGCTGCCGTTCTTGTGAGTGCTGTTACGCTGGCTTTCGCCGCCGCTGGAGTCCCGCCTGCCGCCGCCGCACCCCGCCAGGCCGCCCCCGCTCCTGCTGCTCAGGCCGCGCAGAAGCCACCGGCCGCACCCGCGGAAAAAACCGCAGCCGAAGCCTTCAAGAATATCCAGGTCTTGAAAGACATCCCGGCCTCGCAGCTCATGCCTTCCATGTTTTTCATCGCCGCGTCGCTCGGCGTCGGCTGCGACCACTGCCACGTCACCGCCGAACACGGCCCCTGGCCGTTGGAGAAAGACGATAAAAAGGAAAAGAAGACGGCCCGCGAAATGATGAAAATGATGATGGCCATCAACGAGCAGCACTTCGAAGGCCGGCAGGAAGTCACCTGTGCCACCTGCCACAACGGCCACGACGATCCCACCAACTTTTCTCCCATCCGCCCGCTCGGCGAGAAGCGCGCCGGACCTGACGAAGCCGCCGCCAAGACATTCCCTCCCGCCGACCAGGTTCTCGATCGCTACATCGAAGCCATCGGCGGCGCTGCCGCACTTGAAAAAATCCATTCGCGCGTGATCAAGGGCTCGCTGACCTCCGAGTCCGGACATACCTACAGCATTGAAATCCAGGAAAAGGCCCCCGGCATGGGCGTGTTTACCGCCACGGGTTCGGATGGCCGGGTCATCCGCGATGGTTTCGACGGGACTACAGCATGGAACGCCGAGGGCGACCACGTGTTTCCCTCTCATGGCGTGGAAGCTGCGCGCAGCACACGCGATTTCGAACTCTTTGTCGATCCCGACGCGAAGAAGCGCTATTCCCGCCGCTTCGTTGCCGGCATGGAATCCGTCGCCGGCGAGGACGCTTGGCGCGTCCGCCTCGTTGGCCGCGGCGATGTTTCCGAAATCCTCGATTTCAGCGTCAATTCAGGCCTGCTCCTGCGCCGCACCGTGCTCACCAAGACCCCGCTCGGCCGCCTTGCGGAGCAGACCGGCTATTCCGATTACCGCGACGTGGACGGCGTGAAACTTCCGTTTATCGTCACGCGCCTGGAGGTCAATACACGCCACACGGAGAAATACTCCGAGATCAAGCAGAACGTGGCCTTGGACGATTCCGTTTTCCAGATGCCCGTCGGCCCGAAGTAGCCGTTGCTGCCGGCCTGCTTCGACGCTCCCGATCCTGCGAGTAGGCTACACTCTGCTGCTGGAGGTGCCCCTCATGCTTTCGGCAATTCTCATCTGTGTTGCTGGAATTTCCACTTTCCTCTTCTCCGGACTTCCGCCGCAGACCGCCGCTTCGCCCCACCCCACCGCCGCCCAGCTCAGCGCCAAAGAAACTGTCGCTTCCGCCCTCCTCCGCCAGCTCGATGAAGAAGAATACGAGGTCCGCTCCGCCGCGGAGTTCATGCCTGCCGGCAAGTACGACTACCGCCCCGCCCAGGGCGATTTCGGCGGCGTCAATCCTGGCTACGGCCCCACGGAAATGCGCACATTCGCCGAGCAAATCAAGCACGTGGCCTGCAGCAATTTCGCGTTTGCCGCCGAGCTTGACGGCACCGCTCCGCCCGCCCATTGTGATACCGGCGGTCCCAATCCGGCCCGCTCGCGCGATGAACTCGTCGAATACCTGCGGGCCTCGCACAAAGCTCTGCGCCATTCCATCGCCGCCATCACTCGGAAAAACATGTTCGATCCCATTGAAGGACCCTACGCCGGACCAAATACGCGTCTCGGTCTCGCAGTCACTGCCATCTGGCACCTCGGGGATCACTACGGTCAGCTCGTCATCTACATGCGCCTCAATGGCATCGTTCCGCCCGAGAGCCGTCCCCACCCGCCTGACTTGAAGGATCTCCGCGCCCCCTGATCCATTCGTTTCGGGGCACGGCTCCAGCCCTATCGAAAACTCCTTTGAGTGTTGCGGCACCAACCGCTTGAGTTGGGTGCCTGGGCACTTCGCCTCCTTGCCTCCCCGCCTCCTTGCCTCTAAACTATGTCCATGTTCAAGGACCTTTTGCGCAGCGTCTTCTTTGGTGATCTCTGGGACGGCATGAAGCTCACCTTCCGCTATCAGAACCCGAAAAATATCTACACGGAGCAGTACCCGCTCGAGCGGCCCATGGTGGCCGAACGGTATCGCGGGGCCCCCCGCCTCAACATCAACCCGGAAACCGGCGAAACCCTCTGCATCGCCTGCAATCTCTGTGCCCTCGCCTGCCCGGAAAATCTCATTGTCGTCGGCTGGCACCGCGACGAAGCCACTCGCCGCAAGGTCCTTACGACCTTCACCTACGATACTTCGCGCTGCATGTTCTGCGGCCTGTGCGAAGACGCCTGCCCCACCGATGCGCTCGAGCTCACTCAGGACTTCGAGATGGCCAGCTACTCCCGCGAGGGCGCCATCTGGGACCGCAATCGCCTCGAGCAGGGGCCCACACCGGCTCACTACACGCGGTGAACTGCGCACATTCTCCCGTGCAATTCCGCACGTGCTCCGCTTGCCGCGGTACAATCGCTTTGTTTGCGGGCGCATTCTCCCGCTAGGCCTTCGGAATGGAGCTTCGAAAAGATCCCATCACGCGAAGCTGGGTGGTTGTTGGCCACGGTGACGACGCAACCATTCCCATCGAGCCCTGCTTGCTCTGTTCGGAGTCGAAACTGGAACAAACTCTTCTGGCTCTGCCCTCCGAAGGTGCCTGGAAGGTTCGTGTCACCCCGCATCCCGTTCCTCTCTATCGCATTGAAGGTGACGTGGGCCGCGCCGCTGAAGGCATTTACGACAAGATGCGCGGCGTCGGCGCACACGAGATCGTCATCGAAACTCCGGACCACAGGCGCCCCCTCTCCCGTCTCTCCGACGACGAAATCCTTCTTGTTCTCGAAGCCTACAAGCGCCGCATCGCCGACCTGAAGTGTGACTCGCGCTTCAAGTACGCAACCGCGCTGAAGAACCAGGGCATTGCCGCTTCCGCCGATTGGACGCATGCGTATTCGGAAATCGTCGCCACCACCTTTGTCCCGCGCCGCGTTCTCTACGAACTGCGCGCCGCCAAGTCCTATTACGAGCAAAAGGAACGCTGCGTCTTCTGCGACATCGTCCGTCAGGAGGAGCGCGCCGAAGCGCGCATCGTCGACACCCAGGGGGATTACACCGCCTTCTGCCCTTACGCCTCGCGCGTTCCCTTCGAAGTCTGGATCCTCGCGCGCAAGCACAACTACCAGTTTGAGGCCCCGCGCCCGGAGGCCCGCCGCAAGCATCTCGCCACTCTTCTCGGCCGCACCCTCCGCCGCCTCGAGCAGGTTTCCGACTCGTACCACATGGTTCTGCACACCTCGCCGAATACATCCGTGCATACCGGGGAAATCACCGAGTACTGGAAGACCATCGCCGAGGACTACCACTGGCACATCGAGATCATGCCCATCCTTCCCAAGGGCAGCCGCTCCTACGCGCTGAAGGAGGTCTACTTCAATTCCGTCCTGCCAGAGGAGAGCGCCAAACATCTCCGCAGCCTGGAGTCCTCCCTCTGACCGCCTTCCCCACGCCCGCCCCCCGGCGCGATTCGCGCAATGTTGAGCGCGGCGGCCTTCTCTCCCGCCTTGCATTTCTGATTGTTCTCGCCGCCTTCGCTTTCAGCGTCTATCTGCTCCGCGTCCCGATACTTCAGGCCTGCGGCCATTTCTGGGTTGCGGAGGATGCCCCCGGCCCAGCCGATGCCATCATGATTCTGGGCGACGACAATCTTCAGGGCGATCGTGCCACGCGCGCAGCCGAGCTCTATCGCGCCCACTGGGCTCCTCGCGTCATTGCCAGCGGCCGGCCCATCCGTTCCTACATTTCGGTTCCCGATCTCATGCGCCGCGATCTCGAAATGCGCGGCGTGCCCGATAGCGCCATCACTTCCTATCCCCGTCCGGTGGAGAACACGCGCGAGGAAGCAGAAGCGCTGCGCAAACTCGCCATGGACAAGGGCTGGCGCCACGTCCTTATCGTCACCTCCAGCTATCACACACGCCGCTCGCGCTTTATCTTCAATCGTGTCTGGCCGAAGGACTACGAATTCCGCATGATCGCCGCCCACGATTCCGATTACGATCCCGATTCCTGGTGGCGCACCCGCGAAGGCTTGAAGCTCGTCTTCCACGAAACCGTCGGCTTCGTCGTCGCCGCCTGGGAACTCCGTCACTCCGATTAGCG
>DATKNR010000106.1:0-24268 GCA_035541255.1 Patescibacteria group bacterium
ACACTACCCGCGCTGCCGTACCCGTTCGACGCGCTCGAGCCGTACATCGACGCGAAAACGATGGAAATCCATCATGACAAGCATCACGCCGCGTATGTGAACAACCTGAACAAGGCGCTCGAGGGACAGCCGGAACTGGCGTCGAAGTCGCTGGAGGCGCTGATCGGCAACCTGGACGCGGTGCCCGAATCGATCCGCGGGGCCGTGCGGAACAACGGCGGCGGACACTGGAATCATTCGATGTTCTGGAAAATCATGAAAAAGGGCGGAGGGGGAGAGCCACGGGGCCCGGTGGCGGACGCGATCAAATCGAGCTTCGGGGATTTCGGCAGCTTCAAGGCGAAAATCAACGAGGCAGGAATGAAGCGGTTCGGGAGCGGCTGGTCGTGGCTGTTCGTCAAGGACGGGAAAGCGGTGATCGACTCGACGCCGAACCAGGACTGCCCGATCATGGCGGGCGGAAAGCCCGTGATGGGAGTGGACGTGTGGGAACACGCCTACTACCTGAAATATCAGAACCGTCGGAACGAGTACCTGGACGCGTGGTGGAATACGCTGGACTGGGACGCCATCAACGCGAACTACGAGGCAGCGAAGAAGTAGCTTTTTCCGACAAAGGAAATCCTTGAACGGCCCGCGCGGCGAGAGTTGCGCGGGCCGTTGTGTTTTCGGCGGGAGCGTGGACAGCCGGAGTACACTGGTGCGGCGCAGGGGGATGCGAAATGGCTGCTGAATGGAGCGGTGGGCTCGTGGCGCTGGCGACGGCGCAGATTTCATTTCCTCACGGGGGATCGATCGCGGAACAGCTCGCGCTGCGCTGGATGCATTTTGTGGCCGGGATTATGTGGATCGGATTTCTCTACTTTTTCAATTTCGTGTCGGGACCGGTGATGAGAGAGATGGACGCCACGGGACGCTCGCGGGCGTACGCGTCGCTGATCCCGAAAGCGATGTGGTGGTTTCGCTGGTCGGCAGTGGTGGCGTGGCTGGCGGGATTCCGCTACTTCATGATCCTGGCGAAGGACGACGCGGGGAACGGGGGGAACGCGGGGCTGATGTGGAAATGGCTGGGAATCTGGTTCGGCGTGTGGCTGGTGGCGTATGTGCTGCTGCACGGATTCCTGATGATGAGCGAAGGTCCGATGAAGAACGGCTGGGTGCTGGCGGTGGCGTCGACCCTAGTGGTGGCGGCGGCGATCTGGCTGGTGGTGGAGCTGATTGCCGGACCGGCCACGGGCAACCGGACGCTGTGCATTTCGATTGGCGGCGGGCTGGGCACGGTGATGCTGTGGCTGGTGTGGGGAATCGTGTGGCGATGCCAGAAGCGGCTGATCAAATGGCACACGGCGGCGGTGCGCGAGGGCGCGGCGCTTCCTGCGGAGGCCGCTGTGCTGGCGCGGCGTGCGTACCTGGCATCACGGATGGGCTTCTGGCTGTCGTTCCCGCTGCTGTTCTTCATGGCCGCGTCGGCGCACTATCCGTTTCTTTCCGGAAAATAAATCGTACGAATCTTAGCGGAGGTGGGAGTCGAACCAGGCGAGGGTGCGGCGAGTGCGGTCGCGCTCGTCGGCAGGCTTCATGAACCTGTGGCCCTCGTTGGCGTAGACGACGAGCTGAGTTTCGACGCCGAGAGTTCTGAGCGCGTGCCAGAATTCGTAGGACTGGGGAGCGGGGCATTCGCCGTCGCTATCGCCAACGAGGATGAGAGTGGGCGTACGGACGTTCTTGATGAACGTGATCGGTGAGCTTTTCGCATAGACGGCGGGATCGTCGTAAACCGAGGCGCCGAAAAACGGAATCAACCACTGGTCAATCTGATTTTCGCCGTAGTAGCTGAGAAAATCGGCCAGACCCGCGCCGGCCATGGCGGCTCGGAATCGGTCCGTGTGCGTGACGGCCCACATGGTCATGTAGCCGCCGTAGCTCCATCCGGTGATGCCGAGGCGATGCGGGTCAATGGGCGCGACGCGGATAGCTTCGTCCACTCCGGCGAGGATGTCGCGAAAATCGCCATAACCGAAATCCTTGACGTTGGCGCGCGTGAAGGCTTCCCCCTGGCCGAAACTGCCGCGGGGATTGGGAAGCAACAGAAAGTAACCTGCGGCGGCCAGCGGCATGATGAAACTGCCGCTCGAAGGCCAGGTGGACTGCACGACGGAGCCGGGACCACCGTGGACGCCGACGATGAGTGGATATTTTTTCGAAGGATCGAAACCGGCGGGATAGATGAGCCAGCCCTGCACGTCGTAAGCATCGGATTTCCAGTGGATGCTCCTCGCCTCGCCCCAGGGCGGCTTGATGCCGTCATTGAGATGAGTGAGCTGCTGCCAATGACCGATGCGGCCGGCCCAGACTTCCGGAGGAGAGGAGAACGAGCTGCGCACGGAGGCGGCAGCCGAGCCGTCGCGGGCAACAGAAAGTTTTCCGTTTTGATCATCGCTCTCGAGCCGGACCTGGTCCTGGAACAGCAGCTCGGCACGGCCGGATGCCGGGTCGAGGGCGGAGATGCCGGAGTCACCTCCAATAGCCTCGCTGAAAAGAATGCGGCCGTCGCGAATCCACGTGAGCCAGCTCCCGGACGATTTCCTGCCCGGGGTGAGGTTCACGGCCTCGCCGCCGGAGGCGGAAACCGCGTAGATATCGCCGCCGACGGAGCCCTCGTCGCTCATGAGGCCGGCGATGATGGCGATGCGCTTGCCGTCGGGCGACCAGGAGGGGTTGGCGATCTGGAGCGGCGGCTTGTAGATGGATTGCATGGAGGCCGGAGGCGCAGCGTCGAGGGTGTAGAGCTGCGCGACATACCAGTTGTTGTCCCCGTTGCCGTTCGCGGCGATCACGGCGAAGCGCGAACTGTCCGGGGACCAGTCGTATTCGTAGATGTACATATCGGCGGGAGAGAGCGTGCGAAACTCGCCTGTGGCGACGTTGACGACGGAGAGACGCTGCTCGAAATAGGTGTCCTTGATCTCGCCGGTTTCGTGCGTTTCCGCGACGAGAGGGCCGGCGGCGCGCGTGGCATGTTCCGTGTAGAGGACGGCAATGAACTTGGAGTCGGGCGACCACTGCGGATTGGCGAGCAGACCGGTGACGCTGGTGAGTTTTCTGGCCGGCCCGCCCGGCTCCGCGACATACAACTGGAGCTGGCCGGGCTTCTCAGCGTCGGAGAGAAAGGCGATGCGGCCGCTGTCGGGCGACCAGGCCACGGAGCCTTCCGCATGCGGAGCTTTTGCAGCGCTTCCTGCTGCGCTCACTGAACTTGTTTTTTGCCCGGGAGAAAGCGAGGTAATCGAAATTCGCGAATGACTGCTGGGGGCTCCGCCGGGGGCGCGCAGCTTTTCGACCCAGGCGACCCTGGTTCCGTCGGGTGAAATGGCGGCCTGGGCGACGCTGCGCGTGGCGAACAGAGCGTCGAGCGCGGTATCGGCCGGTGAAGCGGGATGCTGCTGCGCGGCCTGGTGTGCGGAGGCGCGTGGCGCGGGCTTCTGGCGCTGCGGTTGCTGCGCAAAGGATACGGGAGGCGCGGGAACTGCAAAGAGCGCGAGGAGAGCGCAGGCGCGGGGGAGAAGAGTCATGGATGCCGACCTCATGGCGGGAAGGCATCTTACTACCGTCAGCGGCGAAAGGCGGTTCGGAGAATGCTGCGCGCTTTCGCATCGAGCTCCTGATGCAGTTTTGCGGCGGCACGGCGGGCGCGATCGAGCATGGCGGGATCGAGCATGAAGCCGCAGCGGTCGGCAAATGGGCCGAGGTCCGATTTCCCGCGGCGCGGGCGAGCGCCGCGTGCGCGAAGACACTGCGAGTAGAGATCCAGGTCGTGCCAGAAGCGTTCCAATTCCTCCTGCCGCCATTCCAGGGTTTCAGCCAGGCACTCGTAAAATTCCACGCGGAAGCGGCGGAGCAGCGGATCTTCCCCGGAGGCGAGGGCACGGGCGGGTGCGCCACCGGCGCGGAGCAGGCGGGGCAGGTCCGACTCCACGCGGGCAACCAGGGCGAGCAGACACTCGCGATGAATCATGGCGACGAGTTCGCGGTAGCGCGGCAGGTGCGCGGTGAGCGAGGCGCGGCGATAACGCTCGGCGTAGCGGAGGATGAAGCGGGCGGCCAGGCCGCCGCCGCCGAGCGCGGCGCTGAGATGGAGCGCGACGGCGCGCGCGGCTTCCTTCAGGTGTTCGTAGCCGCTAGTTCCGGACATGGACGGGATTAGTGTCGGCCGAATCGGGGGAAAAATACAGGAAGGGCGGACGCGAGGTTTCGCAGCGGAAAAAAGAGAGGAGCGGACGCGTGCCAACGGCAGGCCCGGGTCCGCCCTCACGAGAGTCAGTGAAAGGTGGAAGACGGAGGCGTGGTGCTCTTGGGCGCCGGCTTCTCCTCCGGACGCACAGGAGTGACCGGAGGAGTGGAAGGAGGCGCGGGCTCACGCGTGACGGGCTCGAGTTTGCCGATGGCGAACTCGATGGCCTGGTCGAGAGTGCGGACGTAGTGCAGCTCGAGTCCCTGCAGCATCTCGGGCTGGAGGTCTTCCTTCACGTTGGGCTCATTGTCCGCCGGAAGAATGATGTGCTGGATGCCGGCACGCTTGGCGCCGAGCACCTTTTCCTTGATGCCGCCGACGGGAAGAATTACGCCGGAGAGCGAAGTCTCGCCGGTCATGGCCACGCGCGGGCGGACCTGGCGGCCGGAGAGAAGGCTGACGAGCGCGGTGACCATGGCGGCGCCGGCGGAGGGGCCGTCCTTCGGAACGGCGCCGGCCGGGACGTGGATGTGCACGTCGCTGTTTTTGAAGAATTCGGGATCGATGCCGAGGCGATCGGCGTTGGCGCGCACCCACGTGAGCGCGGCGTTGATGGATTCCTTCATGACGTCGCCGAGCGAGCCGGTCATAGTGAACTGCTTGCCGCCGGGCATGCGCGAGGCTTCGATGAAGACGATGTCGCCGCCGGCGGGAGTCCAGACGAGGCCGACGGAGACCCCGGGCCGGTTGACGCGCTCTTCGACTTCCTTTTCCGTGCGGAATTTGGGCACGCCCAGGGCCTGGCGGACAACTTCATCGGTCACTTCGAGTTTGTCCGTCTGTCCTTCGGCGATGCGGCGGGCCTGACGGCGGGAAAGCGTGGCAATCTCGCGCTCGAGATTGCGGACGCCGGCTTCGCGCGTGTAGCTGTGGATGATTTCGCGCAGGCCGCTTTCGGTGAACTCGATGTTTTCGCCTTCCTTCAGGCCGTGCTCCTTGGCCTGCTTGGGGATGAGGTATTTGCGCGCGATGTGGATCTTTTCTTCCTCGGTGTAGCCGGGAAGTTCGATGATCTCCATGCGATCGCGCAGCGGCTCGGGGATGGGATCCATCCAGTTGGCCGTGGCGATGAAAATGACTCTGGAGAGATCGAACGGCACGTCGAGATAGTGATCGCGGAACGTGGCGTTCTGCTCGGGGTCGAGCACTTCCATGAGAGCGGCGGAAGGATCGCCGCGGAAATCGCGGCCCAGCTTGTCCACCTCGTCGAGCATGAAGACGGGGTCGTTGGTCTCCGCGCGGCGGATGCCCTGGATGATCTGGCCTGGCAGCGCGCCGATGTAAGTGCGGCGATGGCCGCGGATTTCGGCCTCATCGTGCATGCCGCCCAGAGAGATGCGGACGAATTTGCGTCCCATGGCCCGGGCGATGGATTTGCCGAGAGAAGTCTTGCCGACACCTGGAGGCCCGACGAAGCAAAGGATCGGCCCCTTCATGGCGGGCTGGAGTTTCTTGACCGCGAGATATTCGAGGATGCGTTCCTTGACCTTCTTCAGGTCGTAGTGATCCTCGTCGAGGATGGTCTGCGCCTTGCCCATTTCGATTTCTTCTGCGCCGGACGATTTCTGCCAGGGCAGCGTGGTCATCCAGTCGAGATAGGTGCGCGAGACCATGTACTCGGCGGAAGCGGACTGCATTTTGCTGAGGCGCTTGAGCTCGCGCTCGCACTCCTTGCGCGCTTCGGGAGACATGCCGCTGGCTTCAATCTTCTTGCGCAGCTCTTCGATTTCGCTCTGGACGTCGTCGGATTCGCCCAGTTCCTTCTGAATCGCTTTCATCTGTTCGCGGAGCAGGTATTCGCGCTGATTCTGGTTGACCTGTTCCTGCACCTGCTCCTGAATCTTGGAGCGGAGTTCGAGGACTTCGAGTTCTTTGGAGAGCTCGCGAACGAGGCTCTCCAGGCGCTTGCGGACACTGGAGGTTTCCAGCAGCTCCTGGCGGAGCAGTGTGGAAAGCGACGGAAGGGTGTGAGCGATGAAGTCGGAAAGGCGTCCCGGGTCTTCGTGGCCCATCACCTGATTCTGCAAATCGTCGGAGAGCTGCGGGGAGCGCGCGACGACGTCGCGGAACAACTCCTGAGCCTGGCGGACCAGAGCGGTCAGTTCGCTGTCGACCGGACCGAGAACGTCGGCCTCCACATTCACCCGCGCACGAAGGAACGGGCGGAAGGAAACCATTTCCGCCACACGAATACGCTGCAGGCCTTCCAGGAACACGACCACCGTGTTGTTGGGCATGCGAACCATCTTGTGAATCTTGGCTGCGGTACCGACCGCATGGAGGTCAGTGCCCGTGGGCTCTTCAATGCGCGGGTCGAGCTGCGCGACCACGCCGATCACCTTCTCGTCCCCGTGGAGGGACTCGAGCAGGGCCAGGGAACTCTCGCGGCCCACAGTCAAGGGCATGACCGCGCCAGGAAACAGCACGGTCTCCCGGACCGGCAGGATCGGAAGCTCGGGAGGGATACGGACTTGTTTGTCTGCCATCACAGGCTCCTCAATGCCTCATTCTCCGCAGGCAAAGCGGAAGGAGGCACCTAACCAGTTGGATGCGATGAAGCGAAACGGGTTGCGCAGCATCACTGTTCAAAACTAAGCATACCTTAGCGTATTTCACTAAATATTGCAAATCACCCTCAACATGTTGATACAGAAAAGTTTATTTCAGTTATCTAGCGCATCCGTGAGATAGATACATCCCTCCTTGCCTGCTTGGGCTCACGTCTCGGGCACCGTCAGGCCTGCGGCCTGGTCCGAAACCTGGCGCACGAACTGGAGGGCCTGGTCACGCGTAGTGACGCGGCCTTCCAACTGAGCTTCTTCGACGGCATCCAGGATCCGCCGGTAGCCGGGACCAGGGGGCAGGCCCATCTGCTTGAGGTCGTCGCCGTTGACCAGGCGGACTGGGCGGACGGCCTCGGGCGGCGTTTCGGCTAGAAACCGACGGACGTATTCGTAAGCATCCAGATTGCGGTGGGAGGCGAGGCAATCCATGCGATGCAGCTCGAGATGCTCGTCAAAGCAGGGCTGGCGGACGAATCGCTTGAGGGTGGCGGGCCGCATGGCGGCGACGTCCTTGAAACGGAGATGCTGGGCGACGAGCGCGCCGACCCGCTCCGCGTCTTCACCGGAGAATCGCAGGCGGGCAGCAATGTCCCGAGCCATGCGGGTGCCCACTTCAACGTGACCATCGAAGCGGATGCGGTCGCCGGGCGCGCGGGGAGGCGCAAAGGTGGGCGGCTTGCCGACGTCATGGAGGAGCGCGCCCCAGGCGAGAGTGGGGGAAGCGCCCGCGGGCAACTGCTCGAGAAGCAGGAGCGTGTGAATCCACACGTCGCCTTCGGGATGAAATTCGGGAGGCTGCTGTACGCCGTGCATGCGGGCGATTTCGGGGAGGAGGGGCGTGAGCAGTCCCGTTTCGTCGAGCAACTGGAAGCCGCGGCGCGCACCGCCTTCGGTGAGAATGCGGGTCAATTCGTCGCGGATGCGTTCGGCGGAGACGGCAGTGATTTCCGAAGCGTGGCGGCAGACGGCGGCAAACGTGGCCGGCTCGATGGTGTAGCCGAGCCGGGCAGCAAAGCGGATGGCGCGGAGCAAGCGGAGCTTGTCTTCGCAGAAGCGCGCCTCCGGATCACCGATGGCGCGAACGATACGGGCGCGGAGATCAGCCTGGCCGCCGACAAAGTCCAGGATGCGGTTGTCGCGCGGATCGAGGAGGAGGCCGTTGATGGTGAAATCGCGGCGGCGAACATCTTCCTCCGCAGAGCCGGAAAAGGCGACGGCATCGGGGCGGCGGCCATCGGAGTAGGAAAGGTCGGTGCGGAAGGTGGCGACTTCAACCTTTGCGCTGGAGCCCGGATCGAGAACCAGGATGACGCCAAAGGCGGCGCCCACGCCGACGCTGCCGGGAAAAAGGGCCTGGACTCGGTCCGGAGTGGCGTCGGTGGAGACGTCGAAATCCTGAGCGGGCCGGCCGAGAACGATATCGCGCACACAACCGCCGACGAGGTAGGCCTGGTGTCCCGCAGCGCGGAGAACGCTGCAAATACGCTCCGCGAATGGGCGCGCATCCATAGGGTGATTATCGGCCAACCGCCGGGCGAGCGACAAGGCACGCAGCGCGGGGAGTTGCAAGCACAAGCCGCCCGGGCGGACCTGAAATTCAGCCGGCCAGATTGCGGCGGACGATGAGACAGGTGAGATCGTCGTGCTGCGGGGCGGCGCCGACGAAGCCATCGAGGACTCGAGCGACGTGGGCGAGGATATCCGCGGCCGAACTGGAGGCGTCGCAGGGCACCAGCACGCTCTTCAGGCGGGCTTTGCCGAATTCCTCGCCTTTTGAGTTGACGGCCTCCACGAATCCATCCGTGTAGATGACGAGCAATTCCCCCGGGGCGAGACGACCGGAGCCGGAGGGGAAAGGCTCGTCGAGTTCGATGCCAAGGGGCAAGCCGCCCTCGCAGAGTTCACTGACTTGTCCGGAAGTCGAGCGGATGATCGCGGGATGATGTCCGGCGCTGGTGTACTGCAAATCGCCGGTGCGGGGATCGAGTTCGGCGAGGAAGGCGGTGATAAACCGCAGGCCGTTCTGGCTGTTTTCGCAAACGTAGCGGTTGAGGCTGCGGACCAGGTCGGCGAGCGAGCTGCCCGTGGCTTCGATGGCGCGCAGGCTGGCCTGAAAAGTGGCCATGAGCAGAGCAGCGGGGACGCTCTTGCCCGCGACGTCGGCAACCACGAGGAGCAGATTGCCGCTGGCCGCGCCCGGCGTGGTGGCGTCAGCGCCGGCCGCGCCGCGAGGAATCGTGTCGTAATAATCCCCCGCGACCGTGTTGGCAGGACGGGTGAGAAAGGCGATGTCGTAGCCGGGGACGTCGGGTGGTTTCTCGGGCACGAGCCAGCGCTGGATATCGCGGGCGATTTCGAGATCGCGCTTCATGGTGACGCGATCGGCCAGCTCCAGAGCGAGAAGCATGAACAGGAGAATGACGCCGGGACTCAGGATACCCATGGAGACGACGACCACGCTTCCATGCTCGCTCTCGTACTGAAAGGATGTGAACAACATGGTGGCCACGGCGAGGAGCAGGAGGACACGCCGTGCGGGGCTGAGCTTCATGAGCATGGCCCAGAAGAGCGCGCCGGCGGCGCGGAAAGGGCGCTGCCAGCGTTTGCTGCGCTCGATGCCCTCCCAATCCACTTCGCGGGAGTAGAGGCCGTAGCTGGTGCGCGCTTCGGACTGAAACTGTGTCCAGAGATCAGAGACGCGGATACCTTCCGTAACGCGCTGCCAGAAAGATCGGACGCCTCCAGTGGCGCGGCCGGCTTTGTAGGACGCGGAAGCGCGCGAACCGCCCGCGGATGACGAATTTGCGGACATCACGGCGAGTGTATCACGCAGGTTACGGCCGTCTGGATATCCACGCGGGAGGCGCGAGGGGGAGATGCCGGCCTAAAGCCTGCCTGCCATGCCTCCGGCAGGCGGGCGGCAGGCAGAGCCGGCGCCACACCGCAAGAGCCACTGCGTGTTAGCGGCGGGGCTTGCGCATGGAGCCGCCGAGCTGGAGTTTATCGAAACCGAAGCGCTCGCGGAGGCTATCGGAGGCGCGGGCGAGCTTTTCCAGTTTTTCGCGGCGGGCGGGATCGAGCAGCTCGAGCTGCCGCTCGCCGTGTGAGAGCGAAGTCAGCGAAACTCCGACGAGGCGGACGCGGCGGCGCGAATCGCGATGGTGGACGAGAAGCTCGTGGGCGACGCGGAAAATGTCCTGGTCGAGATCGGTGGGCGCGGGCAGAGTGCGGGCGCGCGTGATGGTTTCAAATCCGGCGTAGCGAAGGACCAGCGTGATGGTGCTGGCGAACTGGCGCGCATCGCGAAGGCGCTTGGCTGCTTTCTGGCAGAGGTGGCTGAGCGTGGACTCGATGACGGCGGAATCGTCGACATCTTCGGAAAATGTGTGATGGTGCGAGATGGATTTGGCTTCGGCGTCTTCGAGGAAGTGATAGGTGTCTTCACCGCGGGCCTTGCGATAGAGCGCGGTGCCCCACTGGCCGAAGATTTCCTCGAGACGCTCGCGGGGATAGGCGGCGAGCTGGGCGACGGTCTCGATGCCCAGTCCGTGGAGCGCGGCTTCCGTGACTTTGCCGATGCCGGGAATTTTGCGGACGGCGAGGAGAGCAAGGAAGGCGGCTTCGCTGCCGGCGGGAATCCACAGCAGGCCGGCGGGTTTGGCCTGGTCGGAGGCCACCTTGGCGACGAGGCGGGTGCGCGCGATGCCGATGGAAGACGGGAGATTGGTTTTCGTCTTGATTTCCTGGCGGAGGCGATGCGCCGCAGCAAGGGGATGGCCGAGGAGGCGCTCGCTGCCGGCGAGATCGAGATAAGCCTCGTCCACGGAAGCCATTTCGACACGCGGGGAGTATTGGGCGAGGATGGCGGCGATGCGGTCGCTCCACTCGGAATAGCGCTCGTGTCGCGGTTCGAGGAAGACGGCGTGCGGGCAGAGGCGTCCGGCAGTGCGGAGAGGCATGGCGGACTGGATGCCGTAACGGCGAGCTTCGTAGCTGGCTGCGGAGACGACGCCGCGCTGGTTGGGCTGGCCGCCGACGACTACCGGCTTGCCGCGAAGATCAGGACGGTCGAGCAGCTCGACGGAGACGAAGAAGGCGTCCATATCCACGTGGAGAATCGTGGTAGCGCCCTCGGAGGAGGACACGCCGGCATCCGCAGAAGCTGCGGTTTCCCGTTTGGCGCGGAAACTGGAGAGTTTCGGCATACCTTCTGAGCACCCCGGCTCCCGGACTTACGCGCGCAGAGCGGAGACGACGCGCTCAATTCCGGCCAGATCCTTCGTGACGGAAATATCCTTCCAGAATTCATCGAACAGTGCGCGGACTTCGGGAGCCTGTCCGGCGCCGACTTCGAGAACGAGAACGCCTCTCGCCGCGAGGACTTTCTCCGCCTGGCGGATGAGCGGCCGGAAAACTTCCAGACCTGTTTCTCCGGCGAGGAGGGCTTCGCGTGGCTCGTGCTCGCGAAGTTCGCGCGCGAGATTTTCGAATTCGGGGCGGGCGACGTAGGGAGGATTCGAGACGATCAGATCGAACGGCACGGCGTTCTCGTGTTCGCCGCCGAGCAGGAACGGCGTGAGCAGGCTGGCCTCCATGAATTCGATGCGCGCTTCGAGATCGTAGCGGACGGAGTTGCGCCAGGCAATGGCGAGGGCGGCACGCGAGATGTCCGTAGCCCAGACGCGCGCCTGGGGAATTTCCCGCGCGAGAGCGACGGCGAGACAGCCGGAGCCTGTGCCGACGTCGACAATGCGAAGCGTGCGGCCATGGCGTTCCCGGCGGAGAGACTCCTCGGATTGCCCGGGCTGGAGTCTGGCCTTCAGACGTTCGAGAGCGACTTCGACGACGTGCTCGGTTTCCGGCCGCGGGATCAGGACGCCAGGGCCGACGCTGAACTCGATGCCCCAGAATTCCTGCTTTCCGGTGAGGTATTGCGTGGGCGTCCCCGCGGCACGGCGCGCGACCATGCGGAAGAAACTCTCCGCTTCGGCCGGAGGAACTTCGGCTTCGGGATGGGCGTAGAGCCAGGCGCGATCGCGGCCGAGGGCGTGCTCGAGGAGCAGCTCGGCGGCGAGGCCGTGCGAGGGAACGCTCGCGCTCTGCAGCTCCGCCATGGCCCGTTGCAGGATGGTCCGGACGTCCATTTGATGAAAATGCTCCATCGGCAACGCCGACTGCACCTCCGTGCGGCACAGAACGGCGAGGAATCACACTTCGGCCAATTCCTGCTTCAGGCGTTCCGCCTCGTAGTGCGTGACGAGCGCGTCCACGAGCGGCGCCAGTTTTCCGTCCATTACGTCGGTGAGCTGGTGGAGAGTGAGGCCGATGCGATGGTCGGTGACGCGGTTCTGGGGAAAATTGTAGGTTCGGATTTTTTCCGAGCGGTCGCCTGTTTTGATCTGGCCGCGGCGCTCGGCGACGATGGCTTCGTGCTGTTTGTTCTGCTCCAGTTCGTACAGCCGGGCGCGCAGGACGCGCATGGCCTTCTCGCGGTTCTTGATCTGCGATTTCTCGTCCTGCTGGGAAACAATGAGGCCGGTGGGCAGATGGGTGATGCGGACGGCGGAGTAGGTAGTGTTGACGGACTGGCCGCCGGGGCCTGAAGAGCAAAAGGTGTCGATGCGGATGTCCTTCGGCTCAATTTTGACTTCGATTTCGTCGGCTTCCGGAAGGACGGCGACGGTGGCGGCGGAGGTATGCACGCGGCCCTGCTGCTCGGTTTCCGGGACGCGCTGCACGCGGTGAACGCCGCTCTCGTACTTCAGCTTCGAATAGACCTTTTTGCCGGAGATGGAGGCGGTAATTTCCTTCAGGCCGCCCAGCGAGGAGGGGGAGCTTTCGAGCACTTCGGCGCGCCATCCCTGGGATTCGGCGAAACGGGAGTACATGCGGAAGAGCTCGGCGGCGAACAGAGCGGCCTCGTCGCCTCCGGTGCCGGCGCGGATTTCGAGGATGATGTTCTTCTCGTCGTTGGGGTCGCGGGGGACGAGCAGGCGCTTCAGCTCTTCTTCCACCCGGTCGCGCTGCGTGGTGAGCTGGCGTTCCTCGTCGTGAGCGAGCTGCTTCATCTCCGCGTCGCTCGACTCCACCTGGAGCTGCTTGGCGTCCACGAGGCCCTGCTCGAGCTTTTTCCACTCGCGGTACTTCTCCACAATTTCGCCGAGCTCCGCGTGGGCCTTCGCCAGCTTCTGGAGGCGGGAGGAATCGGAGGCGAGGTCCGGCGAGGCGAGCTCCTCGGTAAGCTCGTCGTAGCGAGACTCGATCTGGCGCAACTTGTCGAACAGCGAAGGCATTTCCATCACTCCCTGAACAGCCATACGCACACAATCGTGGAACAAGAGACTTGGGGACACTTCCGGATGGCTCCGGCTATCGCGGAGCGGACGGCGACCAGCTAATAGAAGCGGCTGAGCATCACGACAATCTCTTGGATGCAGGATAGCGGCGCGGGGAACACGCTGTCAAACGACCGGTGCGGGAGGCGTGCCCGGGCGCGGGGGCTAGATGCGGCGCAGGGTGGCGGGAAAATCCTGCCAGACCTTGACGCCGCAGAAGTGAGAGCCTTCCGTGCAGATAGGCGTGGTGATGCCGGCGCGGAGATGGCATGGCGGTCCGATGTAGCGAGCCAGGGCGGGATGGACGGCGCGCACCTGTTCAAGCTCTTCCATGGAGGTCTGATAAATCTCCTCCTGCGCGTTGAAGCAGGTGCGCATGGTCCATTTGTGGAGCAGGTGGAGCAGCGAGCCGGATTCGACCAGACGAATGGCCTTGGCGTTGGGGAGGAGATAGAGCGCGTCTTCGAGAGAGACGCCGCGGCCGACCAATTCGTTCTTGGCGCGCCAGGCATCGTCCAGCGCGCGTTCGTAGGCTTCGCGGGCGCGGGGATTTCCGCGGATGAGCATGGGGACGATGGCATCCGGCTCGCGCGTGTCGGCGAGAGTGAGCAACGGACGCGCGCCGGGGACCATGCGGTGGCGCTGGTCTTGGCTGTCGGCCGTGTGCGAGATTTTCTTCGCAAACGTGTAACTCGCATTTTCGAGCGAACGCATCATGGGCGCGTGGACGCCGATATCGAGCGTCTGGAGCCGGTAGGGATTGCGCGCGGGATTCATTACGCGGTCGATGGCTTCGGCGTCGGGGCAGGCGTCGCGAGTGAGGCCGACGACGGCGCGGTAGGCATCCGCGATCACTTCCGGCGCGCGCGCGGAGAAATCCAGGAGCTTTGAGGTGCGGGCATCCAGACGGGTGTCGAATTCGCGGGCGAACGCGGTGCCGTCCGACTTCGGAAGTTTCCATTCGGGGAGGTCTTCGAGAGGGGAGTTGCCGAAGCGGTCGAAGAACTGGGCGTCCACTTCACGAACGCGCTCGACCATCGCGCCGACAACAGCGCGCGATTCCGCGGGAGTGTCGCAGGCATTCTGCATGCGCCACAGGCGGTGCAGGACGATGCCGGAGAGCGTGTGAACCATGGTGGTGAACGCGGCGACCGGGAGGATGTAGCGGGCGACTTCAAAGGCGCGCTTTTCCGCCTGCTTGGCGACTTTGTCGCGGCGCTTGGGGTGCGACATGGTGCCGATGTGCCAGATGTCGGAGAGGATGGCGTGCGCATCGGGCACGAGCAGCCCGGTGATTTCGCGGTAGGCGTCCCAGGCCCGCGCGATAGCGGCTTCGTAGATGGCGCGCTCGGCGGAGCCGAACCGCGGCGACTCCGCGGGGATGAAGGCGCGTGCGCGGTCCATGCGCACGTAGCGCTGCGACTGCTGCTCGGAATTGTAGAAGGGATGCGCGTGGAGGAACGACCAGACGAATTGCCGGCTGATGTTTTCCAGGCCGAATTCGAAGTGAGCGTGCTGGAAAACGGTGTGATGCCCCGCATAGAAGGTGGCGGCGCCGATGGTGAGCCGTTGTTTATCGGTGATGTCGGCCGGGGAGATGAGCCGAGCCGCGTAGCAGGTTCGCGCCGCGGCAATGGCGGAGTCGTAGGGCTGGGAGAACCAACTGCGGAGAGTGACGCGGGGCGCCGCGGTTTCCACCAACGAAGACTCTCCGGATTGTGCCCCGGGTGGAAGTGATGGGCTCGCAGCCATTGCCAATGAGGATTCTACACCGATTGCGGAACGGGAAAGCGTCCCCGCGGCGGTGGCGCAATCGTTCTTCATCCAAATTGGCCCCCGGCAGGAGTGTCCCAGCGCATGTTTCCACCAAATTGGTTCTCGACAACCGCACAGGTGCGGCATCTATTCGTACCTGCGAGGAGATCCTCCGATCATGACCAGGACGAAAGCAGCACAGCCCGCGCGAGCGAAAGACAGGTCGGGCGAGAGTATTCCCACTCTGTTGGCCGGTGTGCAACGGCACGCGGTGGACTGGTTCGCCGCGCTGGGCACACGACCGGTCAGGGCGAGCGCGACGCCCGACGAGCTGCGCGAGATGCTGGGCGGACCGCTTCCACAGAAAGGAAGCAAACCCAGTGCGGTGACAGAGGCTCTGGCCGCGGCAGGCAGAACCGGCACTATCGCCTCGGGCGGTCCGCGATACTTCGGATTCGTCATCGGCGGGAGCGTTCCGGCATCGCTGGCCGCGGACTGGCTCGTCTCCGTGTGGGACCAGAACCCGGGGGTGTTCGTCATGTCCCCGCTGGCGTCTGTGGTCGAGGGGATCGCGGGCGCGTGGCTGCGTGAATTGGCGGGGCTGCCGCCGACAATGAGTTTCGGATTCGTGACCGGATGCCATATGGCCAGCTTCACGGGGCTGGCTGCGGGACGGCATCGGGTGCTGCAAGACGCAGGATGGAACGCCGAAGCGGATGGCCTGTTCGGCGCGCCGCCCATCGAGGTGATCGTAAGCGAGGAGTCGCACTACACGGTGATGAGCGCGCTCCGGCTGCTGGGTCTGGGAGGGAACCGGGTGCGGCGGATCGCAACGGACGGGCAGGGGAGGATGCGCGCCGCGGAACTGGCCACGGCGCTGCGAGGCCACCGCGGGCCGGCGATCGTGTGCGCCCAGGCCGGAAACGTGAATACCGGCGCGATCGATCCGCTCAGCGAGATCGCGGAAATCTCGAGGGAATCGGGAGCCTGGCTCCACGTCGACGGAGCCTTCGGTCTGTGGGCCGCGGCTTCGCCGGAACGCGCGGCACAGGTACGCGGGATCGAATCATCCGATTCCATCGCCACCGACGCTCACAAATGGCTGAACGTTCCGTATGACTGCGGGATTGTGTTCTGCGCCGACGAGGCCGCGCACCGCAGCGCCATGACGGTAGGCGCGGCCTACATCGCCACCGGCGGCGGGGAGCGGGATCCTCACGAGTTTGTTCCGGAAGAATCGCGGCGGGCGAGGGCCATTCCCGTGTACGCGGCGATACGATCCCTGGGCCGCGAGGGCGTGGCCGCGCTCGTCGAGCGAAACTGCCGCCAGGCACGGCGCTTTGCGGACGCGTTGCGCGCCGCGGGTTATGAAGTGAGGAACGAGGTGAAGCTCAACCAGGTGCTGGTGTCTTTCGGCACGGACGAACAGACGAAGCGGACCATTGCGGCCATCCAGCAGGATGGCACGTGCTGGTGCGGGGGCACGGTGTGGAAAGGCAGGGCGTCCATGCGCATCAGCGTGTGCAACTGGTCCACGACGGACGCGGACATAGATAAAAGCATCGAGGCGATCCTGCGGGCGGCACAAACCCACGCGCCGCCGACCGCAGCATCAACGGCTGGAGTTCAGGCGGCAGACGCCGGAGACGGCGGCTAGGCCTTCTGTTTCTGCGCGTATTTCTTCTGGAAGCGCTCGACGCGGCCGGCCGTGTCGATGAGCTTCTGCTTGCCGGTGAAGAACGGATGGCAGTTGGAGCAGATCTCGAGCTTGAGGATGTTGCCTTTGTGCGTGGAGCGGGTCTTGAAGGTACTCCCGCAGGCGCAGGCGACGGTGACTTCGTGATAGTCGGGATGAATACCGGATTTCATTCGGATGGCTCCCTCGCGCCGGCCGGTCTGCGCGGCGAGTCCCCAGGAGGAACGCACAGCCGCGTCGCTAGGCCAGCGACGAAACCCCTATGATACAGGAAACCCGGATTCGGTTCCATCCGGTTCCGGGTGAGTCACTTGATGCACGGTCCGTTCACCGGAGATTGATTTTGACGCCGTAGCAAGGTAGCCTCACGGTTTGCACCGATTCCGGGAACCCCGTGGCTGAATCCAAAAAGTCGGGCGGAGAAAGAGGACCGCTGATCGTCGTCGTGGACGACGATCCCGCCACGCTGCGCATCATCGAGATGCTGCTGGAACGCAACGGCTACAGCGTGCGCACGGCCAACTCCGGCGAAAATGCGCTCACGCTGCTGCGCGAAACGGTGCCGGCGGCGATGGTGCTGGACGTGAACATGCCGGGGATGAGCGGGTTCGACGTCTGCCAGATCATCAAACGGGACGAACGCTTCGACAAAATCCCCGTGATCCTGCTGACCGCGCAGAGTACCCCGCAGGATTTCAAGACCGGCCACGACGCGGGAGCGGTGATCTACATGGTGAAACCCTTCAAGCCGGAACGTCTACTCCAGGTGATACGGCTGCTGATCGCACCGCCCGCCTGAGCAACCCCGAAAATCGGAAGAAAGCAGAACCTCTCCGCCAGGAGCGCGCGGAGCACGCCGGAGGCTGGGAGGATCAGGCCACGACGCCGATGCCGCGCGTAGCCGTTGAGGCTCGGTACCAATCCATAAATCTGCGAAGACCTTCCTGAAGGCTGGTGACGGGACGGTAATCCAAGAGTGAGGAAGCTTTGGAGACATCGGCCCAGGTGAGCAGAACATCGCCGGGAGGAGCGGGATGGGGATCCCGGCGCGCGCGCCTTCCGGTGGCGTTTTCGAGCATGCTGATCAATTCATTGAGCGCCACCGGACATGAATTGCCGAGGTTGAAGATTTCAAAAGGCCCGCTTCCTGCTGCGGGACTCGCAGGATAGTCGAGCGCGGCCAGGACTCCGGCAACAACGTCATCGATATAGGTGTAGTCACGGCCTGAACAGCCGTCACCGTAAACCGGCAGCGGCAGTCCCGCTTCGAGCAACGCGGTGAATTTGTGGATGGCCAGGTCGGGCCGCTGGCGAGCGCCGTAGACGGTAAAGAAACGGAGACAAATTACGGGCATGCCGGAGGATTCGGAGAAGCGGCGGCATTCGAGCTCGGCGGCGAGCTTGGTGCAGGCGTAGGGAGAGATAGGTTTGAGTTCCGGCTGCCGCTCGCAGAAAGGCAGTTGCGGGGAATCTCCGTACACAGAACTCGAGGAGCCGAAGACAAACTTGCGGACGCCGATCTCGCGGGCGCATTCGAGCAGACAGGTGGTGCCGCCGACGTTGACCTGCTCATACAATTCCGGCTCGACGAAGGACGTGCGAACCCCCGGGCGTGCGGCGAGGTGGATGACCGCCTGCGGCCGGGAAGACGAAAAAATGCGGCGCATGGCGAATCGGTCGCGGATATCAGCCTGGTGGAATGCGAAGCGGCCAAGCCGGCGCACTTCCTCCAGGTTGGCGCGCTTGGTCTCGGGCGAGTAAAAGGAATCGAGGTTGTCGACAATGGTGAGGGAGGAACCCCGGCGCAACAATGCCTCGGCTACATGCGAGCCGATAAAGCCGGCGCCGCCAGTGAGGAGTACGCGCCCCAACATTACGAATTCGACCTGGACTCCAGCACAACCGGCCCGGGCCTAAGACCCGACTGCGGCTCGGTTGCGGGGAGGAGAAAAGAATAGCCGGAAAAGGGGCGGATAGCGAGAAAAGGTTGAAGCGATCACGCGCGCGCTTGGGCCCCGGCAGTAAGTTTTTGGACGCTCTTCTGCGCATAGAGAGCCTGGTCGGCCCGCTCGAGCATCTGTTCCGGGGATTCATGGGGGTCGAAGCCGGCCACACCCGCGGAAAAGCCGACAGGAATCCTGGCGCCACGGAAGTCGATTTCCAGATTGGCGAGACGCGTCAGCAATCCGGGAATCTGCCCGGAAGGACACTCCGGGAGGATGACGAGGAATTCATCGCCGCCCATTCGCACGGCCAGGTCCGAGACACGAATCGATCGGCTGAGCCTGCCACCGAACTCCTTGAGAACCATGTCGCCGGCGAGGTGGCCATGCCTGTCGTTGATGTGCTTGAAGTCGTTGAGATCGATGACGAGAACCGTGAGCGGATGGCCATAGCGCCGGGAGCGGTCCACCTCCGCGGCCAGCCGGAGCTCGGCGAACCGGCGGTTGTACAAGCCGGTGAGGGGATCGACCATGGCAAGTTTGTGGTATTCGTTGGCCCGCAGCCGCAGGCTGGCCAGCAGCTCGATTTGCGAAGCAAGCTGGACGCGGAGGCGCTTGATCAGAATCTGCTGGTAAATCGTGTAGATGTTGAACAGCAGAACCAGGGCGACCAGGCCGCGCACGGCCTGCTCCAGATGAAATTGAAAGAAGGAAAACGGGTCGGCCATCAGCGCGGGAAGCGACATGCTGACGACCGCCACGGTCAGCAAGAGCATTACGGCGACAGCCGCGGACCACAACCACCAGTCGCGGCGCTCCAGGCGCGCCAGCGACTGGCGGATGCGCTGCATTTCCTCAAGGCCGGTTTCGATGGGACTCTCTTCGTGCACCGCGTCTCCACATGGGCCGATGGAAACTGCCGCCCCAATGGATACTTCGGCCCCGAAGAGGGAATTCTTTACTTCTCGAGTGCGCTGGCGAGTTTGCGTTTCGCATCCGCGACGCAACGATCCGCGCGGCGCGTGGGCAGAGGCACGCGAGGCCCGTCGCAGGCCGCGAGCGTGAGAGCAATGGCCCGCTCGAGCGACACGCGATGGCCGCAGGAAATGTAGAGTGGCCGCGCGCCACGGCGAGTGCGGAGAATAGCGCCGATACGCTCGCCGTCATCCAGGAGCGGCATCCACGAACCGGCGCGCGCCGGAAGTTCGCCCGCCGTGGCGGGTTCCCCGATGAGGCGCGACTTGGCGCAGCCGATGGCAGGCACGTCGAGCAGCACTCCAAGATGCGAGGCCAGACCGAAGCGGCGGGGATGTGCGTAGCCCTGGCCGTCGCAGAAAATCAGATCCGGAGGATGGTTGAGCCGCGCGAGCGCGGCGAGGATGGCGGGGATTTCGCGGAAACTGAGCAGGCCGGGAACGTACGGGAACGTGAGGGCATGCGAGGCCACGGCGCACTCGAGTTCCTCCCATTCGGGATACGAGAACAGGACGACTGCTGCAACAGCCTTCGGGGAATTCGAGCGAGTGAGGAAAGCAACGTCCGCGCCCGCAACTCGGCACAGGGGCCCGAGGCGGTCGCGGAGTTCGACCTTGGAACGGAATTTGAGCTGAATCTCGCGCGCCTCGGCCGGTGTCACATCCCAGCGATGAAGGCGGAGCGCTAGTCGCGGGTCACGCACACGGGCCACGCTAGTGGCGGGACGAGGGAGTGTCAAGCCCGGCTGCGGCAAGCGGGAAGCGCCGAGGTTTTTCGCTTGCTGGGCGGATTCCGGCGCTATAATCCGGCCACGCTCTGCCGTAAGGCTCTGCCAGCGCCAC
The DNA here is from genome assembly GCA_035541255.1 of Patescibacteria group bacterium. Taxonomy (GTDB): domain Bacteria; phylum Acidobacteriota; class Terriglobia; order Acidiferrales; family UBA7541; genus JOPF136. Next base: position 20,402 of record DATKNR010000106.1, read on the forward strand.
GGGACCGCGGGCCTGGCTGGAGAGGCAAATGTCACTGACAATCGAGAGACGGACGAAAGGCGACGTGGTGATCCTGGAATTGAAAGGGCGGGCGACCATCGGAGGCGAAGCGGACCGCCTGAATGAGGCGCTGCGGCGGGAATTGACCGCAGGTACGCGGAAGCTGGTGGTGAATCTCAACGGCGTCGCGCAGGTGGACAGTTCCGGCCTGGCCACCCTGGTGCGCAGCTTTGTGAGCATGGGATGCAGCGGCGGGGCGATGCGCCTGGTGGTGCCGCCGGGGCGGGTGCGCGAAGTGTTTGAGGTGACGCAGCTCGCTCGCGCGATTACGTGCTATTCGGACGAGTCCTCCGCGATGGCCAGCTTCGAGTAGCGGCACCAGAGTCAGAGCCTGACTTGGTTCAGGGGGTTGCCATGTTGCGTGCCTCCGGTCTCTTTGGGCGAGTCGGCTGCTTGATTTTGCTGGCGCACGTCGCCGCAGCGGCAACTGCTGCTCCACAAGATCGCGATCCGAAGATCGATTCTCTGGCGAAACACCTTGCGCAGAAGCTGCATCGCTGGAACTCCGTGAAAGGCGGCCGGGGAGAGCCTGTCTCGTTTCTGGTATTCGATTTTGCAGTTTCAAACAAGCAAGCCACCCTCCTGGGTGTTCATCTGGCCGACGAATTCTCAAGTGCTTTGAGCAGCGAGTCCCAGGGCTTCACCCCAATCGACCGGACGATGATTCGCGATCTTATTTCACGCGATGGTCTTCAGGCTGCCGACCTGCAGTCCGACGCTGCAGCCTCATGGGCCGCGAAAGCGGTGGGCGCCCGGTTGGCCATCGTCGGAACCATCGAACCCATGGACGGGGAATTCAATTTGCACGTGCGCGTGATCGACGAGTACTCCGAAGAGATCGCCGACGCGGGGGAACACTTGGAATGGACGGAGCAGAGACGGAGCTGGGATACGCATGTGTCCACGGTACCGTTTTCTCGCGTGGGGTCCCCCGTCTCGCGTGCTGGCGTTTATCATCCGGGCAGGGATGGCGTTGGAGACCCGATTTGCGTCAGGTGTCCGAATCCCAGCTACACCGAGGACGCGAGAGCCGCAAAGTATTCGGGGTCGGCGGTCTTTCAGATCGTCATCAACCCTGACGGAAGCGTTGAGGACGCCGTCCCCGTTCGCGGTTTGCCTTATGGCCTGACACGGCAGGCTCTCGCTTCAATCCGAACTTGGCAGTTCAAGCCGGTCATTGGCCCGGACGGCAGACCAGTCCCCGTCCAGTTGGATGTGGAAGTTACCTTTCGAATTCAATAGCTTTGTTCGGAATCGGCCCGATGCGGGGGGCGGTTACGCGCCCTTCTTGAGTTCGGCGAGGACGAGCTTGGCGACTTCCCTGAGGGTTTCGAAAATCCCCACGCCCTGAACGGCGATGGCTTCCAGCACGGGTTCGCCCTTGGCCTGGAGCTGCTTCTTCAATTCCTCGACGGGCATGGCATTAGGCAGGTCGCGCTTGTTGAGTTGAAGCACGTAGGGAATCGTTTCGAAGGCGAGGCCGTGCTCCTTCAAGTGCTCGCGCAGGTTTTCCAGCGTCTCGAAATTCGCGTCCAGGCGCTCTTCCTGCGAGTCGGCAACGAAGACGACGCCGTCCGCGCCCTTCAGGATCAGCTTCCGGCTGGCTTCGTAGAACACCTGGCCGGGGACGGTGTAGAGATGGAAGCGCGTCTTGAATCCGCGAACGGTGCCGAGATCGAGCGGAAGGAAATCGAAGAACAGAGTACGGTCGGTCTCGGTAGCCAGCGAGATCATTTTGCCCTTCTGCTGGTTACCGGTCTTGTCGTAAATCCACTGCAGGTTCGCCGTCTTGCCCCCAAGGCCGGGGCCATAGTAGACGAGCTTGCAGTTAATTTCGCGAGCGGGAAAATTGATAAACGACACGATCCCTCAGTCGAACTGAGCGGCTACTTATAACACAGGCCGGGCGCACGGCGCGAGAGCCTGGTTCCATCCCGGAAACATCCCGCTGGCCGGGAAGCACGGAAAACAGGCGCGGCCGCAGTGAACATAGAGATGCGCGCGCGGCGGAAAATGTTTCCGCAGATGAAGCGGGGAAAAATGGCTCGGGGAGGCCGCGTTGACTCGCTCCGGCGCGTTTGCTACTATCCGACGCGAAACGAGATGACAAAAGCCGGTAAACGCCGCTCTGCCGCTGTGCGTGGCCCGGCGTCCCTTCCTCTTAACACATTGAAACGTAAAGGGGTTGCAGCAACGTCCGGGCCGTCACGGCGCGAGAAGGAAATGACAGACCCCCGCGTTCGCGAACAGCAAAAATTGTACGAAGAGGCCATGCGCCATTTCCAGGAGCAGAAATTTCATAAGGCCAAGCAGGCCCTGGAAAAAGTGCTGGATGGCCCGAGCAGGGAGCTGGTGGATCGCGCGCAGGTACACCTGCGCATCTGCGAGCGGCGTATGAGCAAGCCGCCCGAATCCGCACCTCGCACCGCTGAGGAGCACTACCATCACGGTGTGGCGATGATGAATCTGGGCCGGTGGGAAGACAGCCGGCAGGCGCTGGAACGCGCGCGGAAGATCGCACCCAAGGCGGACTACATCATCTATGCGCTGGCGGCACTGGATTCGCTGACGGGAGAGGTGGAATCCGCCATGGCCCACCTGAAGCTGGCCATTGAGCTGCGGCCGGAAAACCGCTACCACGCGAGAAACGACGAGGACTTTGCGTATCTGCTCGAAGATCCCCGCTTTACCGAGCTGCTGTATCCGGAGCGTGACGGACCGCTCAGCTGAGAGTCGTGGCTTCGAAGTCAGGAAATAACGGGACAAAATCGCGAGGCGCCGGGGCCATCCGGATTGTCGCGCTGGGAGGCGGCACGGGGCTATCCACGCTGTTGCGCGGGTTAAAAGGCTACGTGTCGAGCGGCCATTCGGCGGCGAAGCGTTCCACAAACGGAGACGCCCCGATTGCCGACCTTGCGGCCATTGTGACCGTGAGCGATGACGGAGGCAGCTCCGGACGCCTGCGGCGCGAATACAGCATCCTGCCGCCGGGAGACCTGCGCAACTGCATGGTGGCACTTTCGCAGGACGAAGCGCTGCTCAGCCGGCTCTTCCAATACCGCTTTCAGAGTCCGGGAAGCCTCAAGGGCCACAGCTTCGGCAATCTATTCCTCGCGGCGCTGACGAAGGTGACGGGAGACTTTCCGGAGGCGGTGCGGCTGTGCAGCGAAGTGCTGGCCATCCGCGGAAGGATTTTTCCGGCCACCTCGCAACTGGTGACGCTGCGCGCGGAACTGGCGAATGGACGCACGGTGCGCGGAGAGACGCGGATCAGCCGTTCGCGGTCGCGCATTCGGCGTGTGCGCCTGGAGCCGAGAAGGGTGCGGCCGCTCGCGGGAGCGCTGGAGGCAATCCGGGGGGCAGACCTGATCGTGCTCGGGCCCGGCTCACTCTACACGAGTATCATCCCCAATCTGCTGGTGGCGGGAGTGGCCGATGCCATCCGCAAATCGCGCGCAACGCGCGTGTACATCGCCAACATCATGACCCAGCCGGGAGAAACGGACGGGTACAGTGTGGCCGACCACGTGCGCGCCATTTACGAGCACGCCGGGGGACGGATCTTTGACTGGGTGGTGGTGAATAACCAGGAGATACCCGCAAAGCTCCTCAAGCGCTATCACGCTGAAGGAGCTGAGCCGGTGCGCGCGCAGGTGAGCGAGCTGCAAAAACTGGGAGTGCACTGCATTTTCGATCATCTTGTGGCGGAGGGCGACGTGGTGCGGCACGACGCGGCTCGCCTGACGCGCCTGCTGCTGGAAGAATTCGTGGCGCGCCGGCCAGAGTAAAGCCCGCCGGCCGGAGCGG
>DATKNR010000107.1:0-3218 GCA_035541255.1 Patescibacteria group bacterium
CGATCCGCCGATACCAGGTACACGTACTCATTTCCCGCTGCAATTCCCCGCCGTCCCTTGCGGATCTCGCGGAAGACGTACTGATACGTGTAGCCCGTCGCCGCCGAGTAGCTCTTTACGCGCCGCGGTGTCTCCGACGTAGGCATTTCGGCAATGGTTGTGCACATGAGAGGGCCTGTCAACCATGCGCCGAGGCGAAGAAAAGGAGTTAGAGGCAACTCCACCCTATCCACTGTTCCTCACTGGAACGTCGCGGTTCCAAAACGGGAACCAGCCCGCCCCTCTTCTCGCCTCGGCACGCCACAATTTCATTCACCCGCTCTCTGAAATCCTCCACCTTCTGCTTCTCGGAGTCGGGTTCGGCTGTCTGCTTAGCACAATGTCTTGCGGTGGCGGAGCATCTTCCTCTTTCTCGCCCACGCCGCCTCCTCCACCCATTTCAGTGAACGTCACTCCTGCCTCCGCCACGGTCTTGCTCGGCAACTCCGTGGATTTCATTGCCACAGTCAGCGGCACCTCGAACACGGCCATCAACTGGGCCGTAAATGGAATTCCCGGCGGCAACTCTTCCATGGGCGCAATCAGTTCCACGGGCATCTACCAGGCTCCGGCGATTCTTCCGGCGCAGGCAAACATGCAAATCGTGGCCACAAGCCAGGCGGATGTGAGCAGCAGCGCGCGCGCCACAGTCACGGTCTCAAGCGACGTGAGTGTGCAGCTCGCCCCAGCCACAGTCAGTGTGGCGCCGGGGGCGACGCAATCCTTTACGGCCGCGATTTCCAGCTCCGGCCATCCGGCATCCACCGTCTCCTGGTCGGTCTCCGGCGCTGGCTGCTCCGGCTCCGCGTGCGGCACGATTTCCTCCGCAGGTCTGTACACCGCGCCGGCGGCAGCGCCTCAACCGCCGCAAGTCACGGTGAGCGCCACCAGCGTTGCCGACCCATCGAAATCCGCCACCGCCGTCGCCACCATCAGCGGGGGCGCCCACACGATTGCGGTTACTCCTGCAAACGCCACCGTGCCGCTTGAACAAACGCAGGGCTTCGCCGCAACCCTCGATGGCTCGTCCACCGAGGCCGTCACCTGGAGCGTCAACGGTATCGCCGGCGGAAACACTACGGTCGGCACAATTTCCAATTCTCCTTCGATGAACGGTCTCTACCTCGCACCCGTCAACATGCCTGCCGCACGCTCCGTCACGATTTCAGCCGCCAGCACCGCTCATCCCGCCCTCAGCGCTTCCGTCACCCTCCAGCTCACCAGCAATGTCGCCATGAGCATCAATCCCACTGCTTCCACGCGTATTCCCGGTGCGAGACAAACGTTCACCGCCTCCGTCACGCAAACCTCCAATCCCCAGGTCAGCTGGACGGTGAACGGCGTCCTCAACGGCAACTCCACCAGCGGCCAGATCTGCGTCGTCGGCAGCAATCCCTGCCTGTCGCCTCCCGCCGTCTTGCCCTCCGGCAGCGTCGACTATCTCGCTCCGTCCGTGGCGCCCTCGCCTCCCCAGATCACCGTAGCGGCTGTCAGCGCGGCGGATCCTGCGCGTTCCGCCTCCGCCACCGTCACCATCACGCCTCAAATCACCGTCAGCATTTCGCCATCGACACTCACTCTCCCTCCCCAGCAGGTGCAGCTCCTCACTGCCACCGTGCTCGGCGTCGCGGACCAGCGCGTCTCCTGGGATGTCGACGGCTCCCCCAATGGCAGTATCCCGGAAGGGCTCATCTGTTTGCCCGCCAGTTCTCCCTGTCAAGCGCCTGGCGGCGCCGTCGCCGGGCCCGTGGAATTTCGCGCTCCTTCCGCGCTGCCCAGCCCGAATGTCGTCCAAGTGCGCGCCACCACAACGGCGCTTCCCGCCGCTCAGGCCATTCTCCCCGTCGCCATCAGCTCGGCGCCGTTCATTACCGGTCTCGTCCCCGCCAGCGTATTCGCGGGCGCCCAAAATTCCTTCGGACTGCGCGTCGCCGGCGTACTCTTCGCGGCTTCGCAACCCGGCCCCGGCTCCTCCATCCTCGTCAACGGCTCGCCCCGCCCCACAATCTGCCCCTCGGCCGCCGAATGCGACACCGTTCTCGATGCTTCTGACGTTGCAATCCCAAGCATCCTCACGGTGTCGCTTCGAAACGCCGACGGCACATCGAGCAACTCCGTCCGTCTCCTCGTCGCCGCGCCTCAATCCTCCGAGTCCTCCATCGCGCTCGATTCCGCCTCCCCCGTCGCCTCCGGCATTGACGTCACCGTGGTCGAACCCACACTCGCCGGCAGCAGTCCACCCGGCCAGATCACTCTTCTCGAACTCGGTCTGATGGATCCCACCGCGAACGCCTGCGTGCTCGGCGCGCCTCCTCTGCTCGTATCCCGGCCCCCGAGCGGCGTCTCCACCGTGCACGTCTGCGTTTTCGGCGCCTCGCTCGACCAAGTCGCGCAAGTCATCTTCTCCTCACCCGCTTCCCCGGACATCTCCGCGGCCAATCTTGATACCTCCGGAGGAAGTCTTCTCCTCGAATTCGATCTCCTCATTCCATCCACGGCCGTTCCCGGTGCACGCACCCTCTTTGTGTCCACCTCAAATCTCGATTCCGCGGCGCTCACCGCCGCATTGGAGGTTCAATGAGAATCCGTCATCCGATCGCGTCCGTTCGTCCCTCGCTGCCTCGGCCCATTCTCCAGCCGCTGGCACGAGCGGCGGCAGTGGTGCTTCTCGGGCTGCTCTCACTGCCTGGCGCGGCGCTCCGCGCCACCACGCTGGCTCGCATGGAACTGAAGGACTTGGTGCGGCAATCGACCTACGTCGTTCGAGCGCGATGCCTCGCCACTTCCTTCCTGACCTCGTCCACCCAGGTCTGGACTCTTTCCACGTTCACAGTCACCGAAACCTGGAAAGGCAATCTTTCCTCTCCGTTTGTGGTCCGCTTGCCCGGCGGCGAACTCGGCGGCCTGCGGGTCGCCGTCGAAGGCGCTCCCCGCTTCACCCCGCGGGAGGACGTGGTGCTATTTCTGATCCCGAACGCATCGGGACAAATGAACGTCGTCGGATGGCTCCAGGGAACCTTCCGGATTCGCAGGAATTTACGCACGGGAGCCCCGTCGGCCGTCCAGGACACGGCTGGCCTTCGGTTGTTCAGCCCCCGTTCGGGAAATTCCTCTTTCGGCGCCCTGCGGCAATTTTCTCTCGCCGATCTTCGCGCGCGTGTTGCCTCCGTGCTCGAGGA
>DATKNR010000108.1:0-14911 GCA_035541255.1 Patescibacteria group bacterium
TGTCCAGCCACTCGAGTCCGACCAACAGCAGGCCACAGATGGTGGTCCAGCGGGGATGGCCGGAAGCCCCGGCGGCGGCCATGAGCCGGAAAAATTCGCTGAGGCACAGGACAATCACCACGGCGGCAACCACGGCCAGAACCCAGGTGTCGGGCCACAGCGCCACGGCAACAACCGCCGGGATCAGGACCAGGGCGGTGAGTATGCGGGCGCCTGTCATTGTGTGTCCGCCGGGACGCGCATTCGCGGGAGGCTCAATGGCTGTGTGTGGGCTGGATTCCGCCGTAGCGGCGTTCCCGCCCCTGATAATCGAGCAGAGCTTCCAGCAGGCGGGCGCGGTTGAAGTCGGGCCACAGCACGCCGGTCACGTGGATTTCCGCGTAGGCGATCTGCCACAGCAGAAAATTGCTGATGCGGTGCTCGCCGCTCGTGCGGATCAGCAGGTCGGGATCGGGCAATCCCGCCGTGTAGAGATGATCGGCGATCATCTGTTCGGTCACTCGGAGCCGGTCCAGTTCGCCGTTCGTGGCGTTCCTGCGGGTTTCTTCGAGCACGGCATTGAACGCATCCACCAGTTCCGTGCGCGCGCCGTAGTTCAACGCCACCACCAGCCGCATGCCCGAGTTCCCGGCGGTAAGCTCCATGGCGCGCTGGATGTCCTCGCGGACACCTCCGGGCAGCTCCTCCTGGCGGCCGATCACGCTCATGCGGATGTTGTTCTTGTGTATCACCGGCAGCTCTTTTCGCAGGTATTCCCGCAGCAGGCGCATCAGGAAATCCACTTCCGCTTTCGGCCGGCGCCAATTTTCCGCGGAAAAGGCGTAGAGCGTCAGCGCATCGATGCCCAGCCGGGCGCACGTCTCGATGGTTTCCCGCGCCGCGGCCACGCCCCGCCGGTGTCCCTCCACGCGCGGAAAATGACGCCGCTGCGCCCACCGGCCGTTGCCGTCCATGATCACGGCAATGTGGCGCGGCAGGCGTTTGCGGTCGAGCTTTTCGACGAGCGCCTGTTCGGTCTTCGAGAGTGACTGGAGCAATTCCGGTGTTTTCACTATGACGAACCGCGGGGAAGGCCCTTTTGAAAATAGCACATGCGGTTGGGGACGCGCAACGAAAGCCGCCGGAACATGCGCGGCGGGACCCGCGGCGCTACATCCCCACGGAGCTGGGACTGACGATCGCGGCGTACAGCAGGATGAGGGTGAGCGCGATCATGATGATGCTGGAGACCCAGGCGATCGAATTGAACAGCGGGCCGTTCTTTTTGTCGCCCATCAGATCGCCGCGGTTCGACAGCAGAATCATGAAGATCAGCACCACGGGCAGCCACACGCCGTTGCCCACCTGCGAGAAGACCAGGATTTTCAGCAGCGGCGCGCCCGGCAGCAGGATGATGGCGGCGCCGATCACCACCAGCGCCGTATAGAGCGAATAGAAGACGCGCGCTTCGCGGAACTTCCGGTCCAGCCCGGCCTCGAATCCCAGGCCTTCGCACACCACGTGCGCGGTGGAAAGCGGCAGGATGCTCGCGGCAAACAGCGACGCGTTCAGCAGGCCGAAGGCAAACAGCGTCTTCGCCCACGGGCCGGCCAGCGGAGCCAGTGCCTGGGCCGCTTCAGCGGCGTCCGCAATTTCACGGTGGCCGGATTTGAACATCGTGGCGCCGCAGCAAACGATGATGAAGAACACGATAACCATGCAGCTGATGCTGCCGAACAGCACGTCGAGCCGCGCCTGGGCGTACTGCTTCGGTCCCACTTTCTTCTCCACAAAGCCGGCCTGGAGATAAAAGAACTGCCACGGCGCGATGGTCGTGCCCACGAGCGCCGTGAGTGTGAGCAGGTATTCCGGCCTCAGGCTCATGTGGGGGATCACCGTTGCCTGGAGCGCCTCCGTCCACTTGGGGTGCGCCAGAAATGCGCTGAACGCGTACGAGAGATAGAACGTGCAGGCCACCAGGAAGATCGCTTCCACCTGCCGGTAGGTGCCTCGCAAGACCAGAATCCACACCACCAGCGCCGCGATGGGCACGGCGATGTATTTGTCCACACCGAACAGCTGCATGGACGCGGCCACACCGGCAAATTCCGCGGTCACGTTGCCCAGGTCCACCAGAAAACCCACCACCATCAGGAAGAAGGTGATGCGGAAGCCGAACTCCTCGCGAATCAGGTCGGAGAGTCCCTTCCCGGTCACCACGCCCATGCGCGCGCACATCTCCTCGCTCACGTACAGGGCGATGGTCATGGGGATCAGCGACCAGAGCAGCGCGTAGCCGTAGTGCGCTCCGGAAACGGAATACGTGGTGATCCCGCCCGCGTCGTTGTCGACGTTCGACGTAATCACGCCGGGGCCGACGATGGCGAGGAACAGCGCAAACCGGCGCCACAGGTGACGGCGCTGCATGCGCCATCCGGCCAGGCGCCCGCGCCATCCTTCCCGTTGCAGGGCTGTGCGTTCCTCGCTCATGGCCTTCGGCTCGCTTGCCTTCTCCTATGCCCGCTCCCTCAGGTTTTTCACCACGTCGTCCACGGTAATCACACCCAGCGGCCGCTGGTTTGTGTCCACCACCGCCAGCGAACGGAGGTTGTATTTGTCGAACATCTCGAACACCTCTTTATCCTTTGCCTCCGGAGTGGTGAAGACGAGCGGGTCCATCCGCAGCGACGCGAGGTTCTGGCCCGATTCGGCGATCAGCAGCCGGCCGACCGCGACCGCTCCGGAGAGAACTGCTTGCTTATTGATCAGCAGGATCGTGTCCAACTGGTCGGCATCGAGGCCAAGACCGCGGATCCAGCCCACCACCTCGTCCCGCTCCGCATCTTCCCCCACCAGCACGAATTCCGTGGTCATCATGCCGCCGGCGGAGCGCCCTTCGTATTGCAGCAGGCGCTTCACTTCCTGTGCGTCGTCCCTCGGCAGTTCTTCGAGCAGCTCTTTGGAAGTCTCGGGCGGCAACTCCGCCAGCAGGTCGGCGGCCTCGTCCGGGTCCATCTCCTCCAGGATGTCGCCCACTTTCTCCCGGCTGAGATTCTCGACCACCTGGGGTTGCAGCCGGTCGTCCAATTCCGCCAGCGTCTCGGCGGCGGTCTGTTCGTCGAGGGACTCGATGATCGAATTCCGTTCGTTGGGCGAGAGCTCTTCGACGATGTCTGCCAGTTCGGCCGGGTGGATTTGGTTCAGTTTGTCGCTCCCGATGCGGAGTTTTACCCGTCGAAGCCGGTCCGGCTCGATCAGGTTGACGAACTCCCACGGGAGCACCGTGGCCGGGAGCCGGGTCTGAATCCGGCGCATGACCGCCGGAGACAGCACCCCCTGGAACAGCCGGCGCGCCGCTCCCTGGACTCCGGCGTCCACCTGCGTGACGCGTAGTTCCACGTTCCCGTTCGTGCGGCGATCGTCGAAATTGACGTCGTTTACTCGCACTACTTTTCGGCCGTTGACGTCGATGATCTGCTGGTCGAGCAGGTCCTTGCCCACGGCCAGCCAGGCCTCGTTCGGCTGGAACGGCTCGAGCGCCTGCTCTCCCACGGTCAGCGAAAGTTTGCCCGGCTCAGCCGCGGCCACTTGGTCGTGCCGCGCCACGAGCGGCTGGTATCGCCCGCGGCCCAGCAGGATGCGCGACACCCTGCCCGGATGGTCCGCGGGAACGATAAACAGTTCCCGAATGCGGCCGACGAAGTTACCCTGAGCGTCGTTGACGCTCGCGCCGAAGAGCTCGGTGGCGTGCAGCATAAGACCTCCTCCCAAAACCCTGAAATAGCGGTGCCTGTACCGTTCAGAAACAGAAAACCCGTGGCGGGAGGCGCTCCGTGGCCACGGGTGGGCGTCCTGCGGATGATGGCCGGACTATCCCGGAGTCAATGCGCCCGCGCCGCAGATGAGTAAGTGCACCATCGCCAACGGCTGGATTGCTGTCCCTGTCTAGAAGCAGAGATGCGAATTGTCAAGAAAAGAGTGGTGCGGAGCGTGAAAAATTCTTGCCGTTCGTGGCCAAACCAAAAGAAGGGCTGGGGACCCGAGGGTGCAACGAAATCTGCCGCCTTTACGGGGTTCGGGAGACGGACGCCGATACCCCCTTCCCGCCTTCAGCCACTGAGGGGTTCCGGCGATACGGCGCGCGTGGCGGAGACGCGCTCCCCTCGCCTGGCCAGGACGAGCCACGAAGCCAGGTACAAACCCGCGGCCAGCAGGAGCAGGAAGCGCAGCCCAAACCAGAATGACGCGCATTCCAGCAGCCCCCCCACCAGCGCCCCGAACAGGTTGGAGCCGAGGGATTCTCCCCGGAATCCCGCTTCCGCGAAGCTGCGTATGAACACGATTCCGGCGAAGAACACGGGCAGGCACAAGATCAGCGATGCGGCCAGTATCTTCAGCGGCAGCGACGAGAACAGCAGGTAGCGGACCGGGGTGAAGTAGGCAACCGCAGTGGTAGCAAAGATCCCGGCATAGGCCGCAGGCAGCGGAAACCGGGGCCGCGATTCCACCACCAGGTTGGCTCCCACGATCAGCAGCAGCAGGGCCGCGATCACCACCGAGTTTACGACCCAGGTCGTGCCGAATATAAGCGCCATCTTGCTGATGATCTGCGTCTCCAGCAGCAGGAAGCCGGCTCCCAGGAAGAAAAAATGCCACTCGATACCCCGCCCCGTGGTGCCGGTGGCGCGCAACAAGAGCCAGCAGAGCGGAAGCAAGGCAGCAGAGATCAGCACGATGATTGTCGGGATCCCCGGCTCGCGCTGGTAGAAATACGGCCAGTCATCGGTTGTGATGCGGGCGGACTCGGTCTGAAACTGACTGTGGCCGGCCACGTAAGCCGCCAGGGCTGGGTCCTGCATGGCCGCTGCAATGCGCGCTGTGGACCCGCAGATAAAGAACCTGCCCGGAGTACCGTAGCGCGTGTTGAGCGCCTCAATCTGGACGGGAGGGCGGCCGAACGTGCTGGTCACCAGTTCCAGCAGGCGGCCGCCGATCCAGGGTGTCTCCACCCAATATTTCACCACCACCACACCGTCGGGCTTCAGCATCCGCTGCACGGCCTGCATTGCTTCCACGGTGTACACGTAATTGTCGATGCGGATGTTTGAGTAATACGCATTCGTCGTCTGGGAATCGAGCAGGGAGAAAAGGATGAGGTCGTACTGTTTGTGCGCGGTCTGCATGTAGCTGCGCGCATCGTCCAGAATGGCGTGGACACGGGGCGAGCTGTACGGATGCTCGAAGTGAAGTTCCCGTCCCAGCTTCAGGATCAGCGGATCAATCTCCACGGCATCCACTTCACCCGCGCCGTTGCGCAGGGCTGCCGCTACGTCGTTGCCCGTGCCCGCTCCGAGCACCAGCACCGTGGGCGGGTTCGAATAAAAGTGATACGGCAGATTGTAGGGGTTCCACTCGATGGGGTTGTTCTGGAATACCTCGGGATGGCGGGCAACGAAATCGGGCGACAGATTCAGCATCTGCTGGTACCAGCTGTCGTTCGTCTTCAGGTCGTAGGAATAGATCTCACCGTTAGTCCGCAGGGGCATCAGCCCAAGCTTCTGATAGGGGGACCAGTAGTAGGTGTAAGGGCCTCCGGTGTTCCCCTGGGCCGAAAGCCACACGATCGCAGCCATCCCGGCCAGTGCGGTCCAACGCAGTCGCGGCACCCGCCACAGCAGCGCCAGCAGCGCCACTCCCGCCCCCGCAAACCACACCGCCGGCGGTTGCGAGAGGAACGCGAGCAGAGTGAACAACAAAATTCCCGCCAGGCTGCCCAGGATATTGACCGTATAGCCCCGGATTCCCTTGCAGCTTCGTTCGAGAAATCCTCCCACCACCTGCCCGATGGGAACAAAGGTGAGCGAGATGACTGCGAAAAGCGGCAGCGCAACCGACACCGTGATCATCAGCCCGATCCAGGCCCTCCAGGTGTGCGGCAGGGAGGGCAGGCCCCAGGTTTCCACTTCCGAAAGCGCCCCGATAAAGCCTTGCAGGTTCAGAATCATTTCACGCAGGCCCTTCCACTGCGCCGAGACCAGCATGGTCACGCAGAGCAGCGGCAAGAGCAGCGCCACAAGATTCACCCGCCGCCGGCAGAGGTAACAGCCCAGCCCAAAGCCGAGAAAGCAGGCTATCAGCACGAAATTTTTCAGGTAGGCGAAGATGCGAATCTCCGACGAGACGAGCCGGATCATCAGCAACTCTAGGTAAAGCCCCAGCAGGCTGACCCAGGCGAGCTGCACATGGGGACTGCCTCGCAGTGTTTCCGGCTCAAAGTCAAACGCGGGCGCGGAAAGAAAGGCAGGGAAATTCCGCTTCGCGCCATCCGGCCGGTAGAACTCCAGAAGATAGAGCACCAGAAAACACCCGCAGAAAACCACAGTAAACAGTGGGATATGCGCCATCTCCCACATCCAGATGTCTTGAATGGTCTCCATGCGGGCTACCTCAGGAGGCTAAGGCAACAATCACGCAACGGCAATCTGCGGCTGGAAGCGCAGTGGCCAAAGCGCCACGCACGGCTGAAATTCGTTCGGGAGCCCGGCGGCCGCCCTTTCCGGTCTCCCCGGGAAGGGCTGGTTAAAACAGCATATCGCCCGGCGTCCCGCCCTTCTCCGCGCAACGAGCGGCATAGAGCGCGCCGTAGCTGAGCAGGATCGAGTCCTCCGGCCGGTAGCCCAGCGCCGCGCGAGCGCGGTCGATGTCCCTGGGCCGCCCCTCCAGTTCCAGAAAGACGCCCACCGGAGTTTCGTCCAGCGCAACCAGGGCCTTCGGGACGCGCGGGAGGCGGTAGATCGTCCGGAATTTCTCGTAATAGAACGCTGGACGGTATCCCAGAGTCTCGAGCAGCTCGCGAAACTGCCGCGAGTCGGACACTTCAAATTCCACTTCGCGGCGGATTTTGTAAGCATTCTGCGCCGGTTCCTCCGTTCTGCCCGCCGCCGAACCGGCCACAGGCGGGGCCTTCAATGTGATGGTGGCGCGCTGTTCCCCACGGCGCGGAAAGAGCAGCGCATTCACTGACTCCCGGCGCGACGCGCCGCTCGCTCGGATGGCTGATCCGGCGGGACTGCGTTCCACACGGATACGCAGCAACATCTCGCGGCGGCGCAACAACTCGTCGGGCGTATCGAACAGTACGTTCACTTCGTGCAGCCGCGGCCCGGGGCGCCCGCCCGCCCCGCGCAGTCGCCGGCGGATGGCCGCTAGCTCCGCCACCGCCAGTTTGATTTCGATTTCGTGGCCCGACTCGTCCGGCATGGAGAGAGTATAGCTGGTCACGGCCGCCCGAGCGGTGTGCCGCTTCCCGCCTTGCAAAAATGTCCGCGCCGCCGACATAATGCGCCCCAATGAACGACGACAGGCCTTCGAAGCCACAGGGGACCGCGGGGCGCAGTCTGCGCCATCCGCGCGTGCGGAGGCGGTGGTGAGCGAAAACAACACGCCGCTCATGCGCCAGTACAACGCCGTGAAGCGGCAATATCCGGACACCCTGCTGCTTTTCCGCCTCGGCGATTTCTACGAACTCTTCTACCAGGATGCCGTCGTCGCTTCCCGCGTGCTGCAGATCACGCTCACCGCGCGTCACAAGGAAACGGGCAAGCCCGTGCCCATGTGCGGAGTGCCCTACCATTCGGCCGAGAGCTACATCGCCCGCCTGCTTCGCGCCGGACATCGCGTGGCCATTTGCGAGCAGATGGAAGACCCCTCGAAACTGAAAGGGCGCAAACTGGTCCGCCGCGAAGTCGTTCAGGTCATCACCCCCGGCACGGCCACCGAAAGCGCGCTCCTCGAACCCAAGGAAAACAATTTTCTCGCCGCCGTTGTCACCGAGCCCGCGGAATCCGCGGCCGGCCTGGCTTACGTGGACGTGTCCACCGGCGAATTCCGTGCCACGGAATGGCGCGGCGAGGGGGCGCTGGGCGCTCTGCTCGATGAACAGGCCGTGCTGCGGCCGCGCGAAATCCTGCTCGCCCGCCCCGCCGGCCTGTTCTCCGATGCGCACGCGCTCGATCCCGCGTTCCGCGATACCGGCGCCGTGGAAACCCGGCTGGACGACTGGATTTTCCGCGAGGAATTCGGGGAGCGCATTCTCGGCGAACACTTCGGTGTCGCCACACTCGAGGGATTCGGCCTGGCCGGCCATCCCCTGGCCACAGCCGCTGCGGGCGCCGTGCTTCATTATCTGCGCGAAACCAGCGGCAAGGGCGGTCGCACGCTCACCCATTTGGATGGCGTGCGCTTCTACGACGAGCCCGGCGCCCTGGTGCTCGATAGCGTGTCGGCGCGGAACCTTGAACTGGTCACTCCCTCCGCCGCCGACTCGTTCGACCGCGGTGCACCCACGCTTTTCTCCGCGCTGGACGAAACGGCCACGCCCCTCGGCGCGCGCCTGCTGCGCAACTGGATACTCCGCCCCTCGGTGGACCGCGAGGAGATCGATGCCCGCCTCGACGCCGTCGCCGAACTGAAATCGAAAACCGTCATCCGCGAGGAAATCCGCAAGGACTTGACCGGCGTGCAGGACCTGGAACGGCTGGCCGGCCGGGTGGCACTCGCCGCAGCCACCCCGCGCGAACTGCTGGCCCTGCGGAATTCGCTGGAGCACATCCCGCTGCTGCGCGGTTTTCTCACCGGCTGTGCCGCGCCGCGGCTGCGCGAATTGCATGCCCAGCTGGACGAACTCCCCGATGTCCGCGATCTCATCGCCAGGGCCATCGCCGAGGATCCCCCGGCGATGAAGAGCTACGGCCCCGCCGCCCCCGGCGTAATCCGCCCCGGCTACAACGCAGAACTGGACGAGTTGCGCAGCCTCGGCACCAAGGGCCGGCAGACCATCGCCGCCATGGAGGAGCGCGAGCGCAAACGCACCGGCATCGCCTCGCTGAAGGTCCGTTACAACCAGGTCTTCGGCTTCTATATCGAAGTCTCGAAAGCCAACCTGCACCTCGCCCCCGCCGATTTCGAACGAAAGCAGACGCTCGTCAATGCCGAGCGCTTCACCACTCCCGAGCTGAAGGAATACGAGCGCAAGGTCCTCGAAGCCGACGAGCGCATCCTGGAAATCGAGGAGCGCCTGTTCCGCGAAGTCCGCGGCCAGATCGGCGCCCAGGCGCAACGCCTGCGGCACACAGCCGCCGCGCTTGCCCAGCTCGACGTGCTCGCCGGATTCGCCCACGCCGCCGCCGAACGCAATTACACCCGTCCCGAATTCACCGCCGAAGACGGCGAATTGAGCGAACAGCTTCTGCTCGCCGCCGCCCGCCATCCCGTCATCGAACGATTGCTTGAAGAGCGCGGCGAACGCTTCATCCCCAACGACCTCTATCTCGACGCCGCGTCCCACCTCATCCTGCTCATCACCGGGCCTAACATGGGCGGCAAATCCACCTATCTGCGGCAGGCCGCTCTTCTCGTGGTCATGGCGCAGATGGGATCGTACGTTCCCGCCCAGCAGGCCCGCCTGCCCATCATCGACCGCATCTTCACCCGCATCGGCGCCTCCGACAATCTGGCCCGCGGCCGTTCCACCTTCCTGGTGGAAATGAGCGAGGTCGCTGCCATTCTCAATCTCGCCACTCCCCGCAGCCTGGTGCTGCTCGACGAGGTCGGCCGCGGCACGGCCACCTTCGATGGGCTTTCCCTTGCCTGGGCCGTCGTCGAGCACCTGCACGCGCACACGCGCGCGCGCACGCTTTTCGCCACTCACTATCACGAACTCACCGAGCTGGGCGGCCTGCTCCCCGGAGTGAAAAACGTCCACGTCTCCGTCCGCGAGTCGGGCCACGAAATTATCTTCCTCCGCCGCGTAGAACCCGGCAGCGCGGACAAAAGCTACGGCATCGAGGTCGCACGCCTCGCCGGACTGCCCCCCGGCGTCATCGAACGCGCCCGGCAGGTCCTGGCCAAGCACGAGCAGAAGGAGCACAAACTCACCGCCGAACTGTCTCCAGGCTCGGCAGGCGGCAATGGCGCGGGCGCACGCATCGCTGAGCCTCCCATGTTCACCGCCATCGACCGCGAAGTGCTGGAAGCGCTGCGCTCCGCCGATCTGGACCACATGAGCCCGCTCAACGCCATGAACCTGCTCGCTAAATTGAAGCAACAGGTCACCGAATGAGCCCGCGCCGCGGCCCGGCTCTCTCCCAGCCCGGCATGCGCGTCATTGGAATGATTTCCGGCACCTCGGCCGACGGCATCGACGTCGCGCTGGTGCGCATCAGCGGCCGCCCTCCCGCGCTCCGTGCACGACTCGAAGGATTTGCGTGTTTTCCCTATCCCCCGCAGGTGCGCCGCGAAATTCTCCGCATCGCCGCGGGCGCGGCGACTTCATCCGGCGATGTCGCGCGCTTGAACGTCTTGGTCGGCGAGCTGTTCGCCGCGGCTGCGCTCCGCGCCTGTCGCAAATTCCGCGTCTCGCCCCGACGCGTGCACCTCATCGGCTCGCACGGCCAGACCATCTTTCATCAGGGCCGTCCCGCGCCCTTTCTCGGCTCCCGCCGAATCGCCGCCACGTTTCAAATCGGCGAGCCCGCCGTCATCGCCGCGCGCACCGGCATTCCCACCGTCGGCGATTTCCGCCCCGCCGATCTCGCCGCCGGCG
The DNA here is from genome assembly GCA_035541255.1 of Patescibacteria group bacterium. Taxonomy (GTDB): domain Bacteria; phylum Acidobacteriota; class Terriglobia; order Acidiferrales; family UBA7541; genus JOPF136. The sequence continues at coordinate 10,583 of DATKNR010000108.1, forward strand.
GCCAGGGCGCTCCGCTCGTTCCGTTTGTCGATTATTTGCTCTATCGCCATCCGCGCCGCGGCCGCGTGGCGCTGAATATCGGCGGCATCGCCAACCTCACCGCCATCCCTCCCGGCGCGCGCCCCCAGGACGTCTTCGCCTTCGACACCGGCCCCGGCAACATGGTCATCGACGCCCTCATCGCGCGAATCACCCGCGGGCGCCAGCGCTTCGACCGCGATGCCCGCATGGCGCGCCGCGGAAAAGTGTTCCCGGGACTGATGGCGAAGTTCCGGTTGCATCCGTTTTTCTTTGCTGCGCCGCCCAAATCCGCCGGCCGGGAAGAATTTGGCGCGGAGTACTTGAATCCCATCCTTCAGTGGGCAAAGCAATATCGTGTGCGGCGCGAGGACCTCATGTACACGGCCACGATCCTCACTCCGTTGACCATTCTCGCGGCCATGCACCGGTGGGTCGCCCCACGCATGCGCGTGGACGACCTCATCGTCTCCGGCGGCGGGGCTCACAATCCGCTAGTCATGCAATGGCTGCGCGAAGCGAAGCCTGGCGTGAAGATAATTCCGTCAGGTGAGTTCGGCATGCCGGAAGATGCGAAGGAAGCCTTCGCCTTCGCCGTTCTGGCCTACGAGACCTACCACGGCCGGCCCGCGAATCTCCCCGCGGCCACCGGTGCTGCCCGTCCTGTTGTGTTGGGAAAACTCTCTCTGCCCTGAAGTGACCGCCACGCCAGCCAGTGCCCGCGCTGCCTAATTCGCCGCGGATTTCTTACCCGATGCTGCGTCGCTTTCCATCACGGCGCGAATCTCCGCTTCCGTCACGCGCCCTTCGCGGATGATCCGCCAGCCCGAATCGCGCACATCGACAATCGTCGAAGCCAGCACCGCGCCCGTCTCTCCGCCATCCAGAATCAGCGGCAGCCGATCCCCGAGCTGCGCCGCCAGCAGTTCCGCATTGGTGCTCGATGGCTGTCCGGAAAGGTTTGCGCTCGTCCCCGTGATCGGCCCTCCGAACGCCTGAATCAGCGCCCATACAATCGGCGCGTTGGGCATTCGCAGCGCCACTCGCCCCGTGTGCCCGGTCACTTTCAGCGGCAGCCGCCGCGTCGCTTCCACCACAATGGTGAGCGCACCCGGCCAGAATTTTTCCGCCAATTGAACGAAACCGTGGGGAATATCGCCAGCAAGGTCCACGGCCTGTTCCAGCGAACGCACCAGGATGGGCAGCGCACGCGTCTCCGGCCGCCCTTTCACGCGGTAGATTTGCTCCACAGCCGACAGGTTGAAGGGATCCGCGGCCAGCCCATAAAACGTATCAGTGGGAATGCCGACAACCTGGCCCCGGCGGATGAACCCGGCCGCATACGCGACAGGTTCCGGTTCAGGATTTTGTAAAGTAACCCGGACAATCTCTGCGGTCAAACCACACGCTCTCGGCTCGCGCCCGGCTGTGCTCCGGCACGGCAGCTACATAGTCACTGGACGCTACCATAGGCCACACGGGCTCGCAACGACGAAGTGGCCCGCCTGCCGTTCCCAGAAAACTGACCGCCGGTCAGTTTTCATTGCCGGGCCCATCCGGGTGTCCGACTCCGAAGGTAGGGCGGGGCTTCGGCCCCGCCGAATCGTCGCCTCCCGCGAAAGGGGTTTCAGCCCCTGAAGCCATCGGGCGCCGTATCCCGGGTGGCTTACCGCCCGTGCTTCTCGATCTCCGGCAGCGACTCCACCAGCACATGCCCCACGATCGCCAGGCTTCGTGCGCTCACTTTGTCCGTATTGTCCTGCGGCGTGTGCCAGAACGTTCCGTTCGACTCAAAATCAATCATGTCCACCGCCGGCACGCCTCGCCGCACAAACGGGTCGTGGTCATCTCCCACCGGCCCCTGCGGGTCGTCCAGAAACTCGCTCCCATACCCCAGCCGCTTCGCCGTGGACCAGATGATGTCCGTCAGCCACGGCGTCGAATTCCCTTCCCTCCGGATGCGCAGGTCGCGGTCCCCGATCATGTCCGCCAGCACCACGGCCTTCACGTGCTTCAGATCGCCCGCCACCGCCATGCGCGCCGCCAGCTCCCGGCTCCCGTACACGCTGTCCTCATTCGACCACTGCGCCACTCCGTCAATCACCTGCTGGGCCTCTTCGCCGTCCAGGAACGCTATCCACAGCCTCGCCGAGTTCAGCCGGTGCTCGGGATTCGGCCCGCAGTAGAGCCGCGCCATCTCCAGCATCACCGCCGTGGACGATGCCGAATCGTTCGCGCCCACGAAGTTCTCCACCCGCACCGTATCGTAATGCGTCAGCAGCAGGATGATCTCGCGCCCTTTGCCCGGGATTTTCACCACGATGTTTTTCATGTGCAGCGGGCCGATGGGCGTCTGCCCGGTGAAGTCGTCGTCCTCCACCGTGCAGCCGAATCCGGCCAGTTGCGCTTTGATGAACTCCTGCGTGCGCGCCAACGCCGCGGAGCCCGCGGGCCGCGGCCCATAACTCACCTGCCGCGCCAGATAATCGAAGGCGCGCGCTCCGTCGAATCCCGCGGTCTGCGAGGCGGGAGGCGCCTGGTCCGCCGAAGATCCTGCGGCCGCTGCTTTGGAGGTGGAGGATGCGGCCGGCGCCGGTTTGTCCGCGTTGGTGGACGAGGGTGCGCACCCCGCCAGCAGGAGCACCGCCAGGAGCGCCGGAACTGTCGCGGACCGGCGGCTCATCACGCCGCCCCGGCGCTCGAAAGCTGTTCGGCCCGCTTTCGTTTGCCGCGCAGCACCACGGCGGCCACGCCAATCCCCACCACGTACAGCAGAATCATCGGCGCCATGAACACCAGCATGGTCAGCGCGTCCGTGGTCGGCGTGATCGCCGCGGCAATGATGGCAATCACCAGAATCGCGTACCGGAAGTTTTTCCACAGAAATTTCGGCGTCACAATCCCGAATAGCGCCAGGAAGAAAATCAGGATCGGCAACTGGAACACCAGCCCCAGGCCCATCAGCACCACCATGGACATGTCGAAGTATTCGTTGATGGAAATCATCGGCACAAACGGGCCCGGGATGCTCAGCAGGAACTTCAGCGTCATGGGCAGCGCCAGGTAGTAGCCAAAAGCCGCTCCCGCCAGGAACAGTCCCGTCCCCGCTCCGATAAACCACACCACCGCGCGCCTCTCGTGCTTGTAAAGCCCCGGCGCCACAAACAGCCACACCTGGTGCAGCACAAACGGCAGCGCGATCACCAGTCCCAGGTAAAAGCCCACCGTCAGGTACAGCATCAGCGGGCCCATCGGGCTCGTGTACACCAGTTTTTGCTCGACCCCCGCGTTCTTCAGGGCGTTCATCATCGGCTGCGCCAGGAACTGGTAGGCCTTGTCCGAAACGATCATGCCCAGGCCCACCCCGCCGCCGATCCATGCAAGCGACAGCAGGATGCGTTTGCGCAGTTCCACCAAATGCTCGAAGAAACTCATCCGCGACGTGGGGTCTTCCGTCTCTTGCTGCGCCCCGGAAGAAGCCGGTGACGTGGCCTCGGAAGGCGCCTGCGAGATTGCTGGATCAGGCTGGGTGGACATCAGCCGCCTGCTGCTCCGGTGGAGTATTGCCTGAATCGTGCGCCGCGGTGTTCGCTACTGTTCCCGCCGGCGCCGTTTGATTCTCGTCCGCCGGAGGGGCGGTGTTTACCCCGCCCTCCGCTCGGGAGCCGTCCGCCGACGATGCCGGAGCCGTCGCGTCCGTTCCCGGCGCGGGCGCCATGGCAGCTGTTGGGTTCGACGCTTCCAGCGCCTTCTGCCGGGCCGCCTCCTCCTTCTCCCGTTGCTGGCGTTCGATCTCCGAAAATTCCTGCTGAATCACGCGTTGAAAATCGGTCGAGGCCTTCCGGAAATCGCCCATGAATTTGCCCACGGTCCGCGCAATTTCCGGCAGTTTTTCCGGCCCGAATACCAGCAGGGCGATCAGGAAGATGATGGCGATATGCGTGAAACTGAACATTTATCCCAGGCTGAAAAGCAGAGCTCCGGACACTTCTTTCTCTTCTCCCGGAATCATAGGCGGTCGGGTCGGAAGGTGTCAAACCCGATATCCCGCAAACAAAATCCGCGTTTTCCCGGTCGGAGCGGTGCCCCACACCTGCCCCGATTCTACGGGGTGCCGCCGTCACGTGTGGGTCCTCGCCTTTCCCAACCTCCCTTCCCCGTCTAAAGCCCTCATCCTGCCCCTCTTGCTGCCCGTTGTCATCTAGAGTCACTTCTTGTCATCTCCCGCCAGTTGCCCGCTAAAACTGCCCTCGGATATACGCCACTTGTCCCGGAAGGTTCGGCATTTCCTGGCCAGTCCGGTCCATGCCC
>DATKNR010000109.1:0-39316 GCA_035541255.1 Patescibacteria group bacterium
GCGTGCTACAATCCCGAGATGAGTTTCGCTCTATATTCGCCTGAGAGAAAGAGCCCATGATCGGCATTGCGCTGTTTGCTACGGGCATAGGCGCCCTCCTGGGGGCGGCGATCGGCTGGCTGGTGGCTGGTGCACGTGCGCGGTCGAGCTTCGAAGGCCGAATCCAGGAACTGATCGCCGGCCGCGCCGCGGCGGAAAGCGCAGTGTCGGAATTGCGAAAGCAGGCGGAAGGTTTGCGCAGCGATCTGGCTGCGGCACAACAGCAGTTGCAGCGCGAACAGGCCGCGCGTGCCTCAGCGGAAACGGCGCTCGCCAAATCCCAGGAGAGTCTAACAGAGCAGCGGCTGCTGTTGGGTGAGGCGGAATCGAAGCTGAAGGATGCATTCGCCTCGCTTGCATCGGACGCTTTAAGGCAATCCAGCGGTGAATTTCTTAGGCTTGCGGGAGAGAAGTTCCGGGTCCTGCAAACAGAGGCAGCGAGCGATCTTTCTCAGCGGCAAGTGTCGATCGATGCCGTGGTAAATCCTCTAGCCCAGTCGGTGAAACAGCTAGAAGACCACCTTGGGCGGATGGAAGTCTCAGACGGGGCTCTGATCGCGCAGGTTCAACAGTTGAGCGATGCGAGCAAAGCCTTAAAAGATGAGACTGGGAGCCTGGTTACCAGCCTCCGGCAGCCACGAATTAAAGGAACCTGGGGCGAGCTGTTGCTCCGCAGGGCTGTGGAGTTGGCAGGCATGTCTCCTCATTGCGATTTCAGCGAGCAGGTCTCGGCCACTACGGAAGACGGCAGAGTTCGGCCCGACCTTATTGTTCATCTCCCGGGGGGCCGTCAAATTATCGTGGACGCAAAAGTATCAAGGGATGCGTACATGAAGGCTCTGCAGTGCCGTAATCAGGATGAATACCGCGCCGCCATGTCTGAACACGCGCAGCAGGTCCGAACGCACGTAACTCAACTCAGTTCGAGGAGGTACTGGGAGCAATTCTCCCCTTCGCCGGAATTTGTGGTTCTATTCCTACCCGCTGAATCCTATTTCAGCGCTGCACTAGAAGCGGATCACGGTTTGATTGAAGACGCCGTCTCACGGGGCGTGGTCCTAGCGAGCCCGACCACCCTCCTGGCTCTTCTCAAGGCAGTTGCCTACGGCTGGAACCAGCAGGCGGCAGCCGACGCGGCCAAAGAGATTGCCGAAATTGGGAAGGAGCTTTACGAACGATTGGTAATCTTTCTCAATCACCTAAATAGGGTCAGCAGGGGCCTTAAGACAGCGAACGATGCCTTTAACGAAGCCCTCGGCTCCGCGGAACTACGTCTGATGCCTGGCGCAAGGAAGCTGAGAGAAAAAGCAGCGCCGGGGGCAGAGGAACCAGCCGCGCCCGCTCCCATCGACACGCTGCCCCGACAGATTTCAGTGCCTACCGAAGGCGAAGATTAATCCGCAGGCCGCGATTCTAGCGAAGTCCGCGGCTCCGGCCGGATAGCCGACCGGAGCCCGAAAATCTACCAGGACAATTTCAGCCCGAACTGGAATGTGCGCGGATCGAGCGCCGCGGTCGGCTGGCCGGCGTTGCAGGTGGGCGTGCCGCTGGCGGTCACTCCCGTCGGCGTCCCCGGGTCGCACAGCGGGCTCACGTCGCCCACGTTGAAGCGGTTGAGCAGGTTGAACATGTCCGCCAGCGCCTCGATCGAGAAGTGTTCGGTCACCTTGAATTTCCGCGAGATGCGCAGGTCGAAGGTGGCGAACTTCGGCCGCACGAAGGTGTTCCTCCCGAGCGTGCCCGTGCAGCCCGCGCCGGTGGCAGTGATGGCAAAAATCGCGGGCTGATAGGCCGCCGGAAACGTCGGACAAACATTGGCCAGGCCGAACGTCACCCCGTGGATGTATGGCGACACGACACCGCCGGGCGTGCCCGCCGGGACCACCGAGGGCCGGTCCGTATTCGAGCCGAAGTCGAGGTTGTAGTCCGTGCCGGTCAGGACGGTGTAGGGGCGGCCGGAACCGACATCCACGATGGGGGCCACGATCCAGTCCGCGAAGAACGCCTTCCATCCCCCGTCGCTCATGGTGTAGGGGCTCTGAGCGACGGCGCTGAAAACGAATCGATGCCGCTGGTCAAAGGTGGAATTGCTGCGCTCCAGTCCCGGAAAGTGGTTGTCCTGAGGCGCCAGTAGCGTCTGCAGGTCCGTGGAATCGTCAATGGCGTGCGAATAGGTGTAGCTCATCAGGAACTGGAAGTGCTGCGACCAGCGCTTCTCCAGGTTTACGGTCAGCCCGTTGTATACGCTGTTGCCCGTGGACTCCTGCTGGAGGACATCGCTGAAGGGCGTGGGGATCGGCGAACTTCCATTCGTAAAACCTGTGGGATAGCCGGCCGCTGCCGCCGCCGCCACCAGGCCCGCGTATCCAGCGGGACCAGCGAGCGCCGCAAACGACGCGTTCGGACCGGACGGCCGGAAGAAATTGAAGACCGCCGGCGTGGCGATGAATTGCCCGTTGAGTTGTGAAAATGGGCCCGAGCCCGGACATCCAAACAGCGCGGCCAGCGCGCCGGTGGCGCCGGGCACCGGCGCCGCACCGCAGGTTGCAGCCGTGGGCGCGATCGCGGCCGTGGGAGCCGTCACGGTAATCGGGCTGCCGAACGACAGTCCCGCGGCATTCGCGTTCAGCAGGTTTTCATCGAGCAGCGCGGCGTTCGCAACGTTCGTGTTCCGCGGGCGGTTCAGGTGCGTGCCCTTGGTGTATTGATAGCCGACGCTGAGCTTGAAGTTGTTGCCCAGTTCGCGCTCAACGGTCAGGTTGGCCTGTGTGGCGTAGCCATACTGGAAATTGCCGGCCGTCGGCAGCGTGAAAGGCAGGATCGGAGTCGGGAAACCACCAAGGGGCGCAATCGCCGGGCTCAGGTAGTTCTGATTCACAAATACGGACTCCGGAGTCGTCGGCAGCGCCATGAAGCGCTGTTCGTTGGGCAAGTAGGGAATAGAGAACGGGAATCCGGCCGGGGCCGTGGTATTCAGGACGCCCTGGAACAGGGAGCCGGCGTTCAGGTTCGTTGGCGAATCGGCCGCGCCGCCGCACACCGAAACCACCGCGCTGATAAAAATCCCGCAGGCTGAGGGCGCCCCGCCCGCGGCTACGAGCTGCGAAGAGCGCGCGCCGTCTGCGGTGGTGGAGTCAAACGCCACGGCCAGGAGCGGATGATCGTAGAAGATCCCGCCGCTCGCGCGAACCACGGTTTTCCCGTCGCCCCACGGGTCCCAGGCGATTCCCACGCGTGGCTGGAACGCGCTTTCGAACACCGGGATGCCCTCGACGACATGCAGCGCCTGTTCCGCCTGCGCATTGAGGCCATCGGGCCCGCCGAAGGGCGTAAACGTCGGGGTGTATTCGATGTCATATCGCAGGCCGTAGTTCAGCGTGACGCGCGGAGTGATGCGCCAGCTATCCTGGATAAACACGCCCAGGGCCTTGTTGCTGAAGAAGAGATTCGACTCGCCGGTGCCCTGGATCAGGTTCTGAGGAAGGCCCAGCCCGTAAGCCTGGATGGCGGTGAGCTGCGGCAGGCCCGTCACCGGGGCGCCGATGAGTTCGCTCACGATGCTGTCCGCGCCCACGCCCCCGAAGTTGTAGACGCCGCCGAAGTTGAGCTCGAAAATCTGTGGCTTCCTGGATCGCAGTTGGACGAGATTGAAATCCACTCCGCCTTTGATGGTGTGGTTGCCCTTCACCCAGGTCATCTGATCCGTCCACTGGAACCGGCGCTCGATGCGGTCCACTGTGGAAAACGGCTCGCGGCCGAAGAAGGCGAACCCGGTGATGTTCACGCCCGCTTCCGGGCCGTCGGCAAGTCCCCCGACGGTGGGGCACAGCGCCGCGGAGCAGTCCGAGTAACCGTAATGCAGCCCGCGCCGCGCCGCCTGGAAGCGGAATTCGTTCAGCAGGTTGCTCGAGAAGCTGGTGTTGTGCTGCGCCACGATGCTCCAGTCCCGGTACTGCTGCAGCGAGGTGCGCGAGTCCGCGTTCTGTCCGAAGTTCTGGTTCTGTGCGTTCACCTGAATGCCCGTCACCAGCGAGGGCGAAACGCTTCCCCGCACGAACGTCTGGTTGTTCGCGTTCCAGATGTGGTCGATTCTGGCGGAATAGAGGCTGGTGCCCTCGAAGATGGGATAGTTTCCGATCAGGCTGTCGAGCGCGACGAACGACGCTGGGAGCGGCGCGAAGCCCAGTCCCGCGGCTCCGCACGGAATCGGCGTCAGCGTATTCGCGGGGCAGGGCACCGGCAGGGAGAACCGCTGGCCCGGCGGCACAGCGGACATGGTCAGCAGGCTCGCAATGATGCCGGGGTCCACGCCCGAGCGCGCCACGCTGCCCGCCGAAGCCGCCAGAGCCGAGTACGCCTGCTGAACCGGCACGGGGAAACTGGCGAGCGCGGCGGCCTGCGACGGGGTCAGCCCGGTGAACGGATCGGCGCCGTCAAAATTGTTCACGCCGATGTCGGTAAAGCCGGTCTCGTGCCTGCGCGTGCCTTCAAACGAGAAAAAGTAGAAAGTCTTGTCCTTCTGGATGGGGCCGCCGAACGCCGTGCCGTACTGAGCGCGCGTGTACGACTGTTTCACCGGCCGCTCCTGTCCCGTGGCGGGATTCACCTCGAAGGAAAACGGATTGCGCGCCTGGAGATCCGAGGCGCGCAAGAAGCCGAAAACATCGCCGTGAAAACTGTTCGAGCCGCTCTTGGTGACGATATTGATCACGCCGCCCGTGGCGCGGCCGAATTCCGGCATGTAGTTCGAAATGATGAGCTGGAATTCCTGCACGTCCTCCTGCGAGACGGTGGAGCGGATGCCGTTCGTGGAGTTGTCGACCGCGTCTGCGCCGTCCACCGAAACTTCGTTGGAGCGCGCGCGCTGCCCGCCGAAGTTGAGCCCGCTGGTCGGCGCTGCGCCGATGGAAGGCGCGCTGTCGCGGTTGGCCTGCGAATTGAGCAGCGTGAAATTCACGTAATTGCGCCCGTTGATCGGAAGATTTTCGATCTGCCGCGTTCCCACCGTCTCGCTCACCGAGGTGCGCTGGGTCTCCACGATCTCCGCCTGGGCGCTTACGGTCACTTCCTCGGTTCCCGCCTGCACTTTGAGATGCATGTTCACTTCCGGGGAACGTCCGATTTCCAGGATCACCTCGGGGTTGACCGCTCGCGCGAAGCCGGACTTCTCCACGCTCAGCTCATAGCGCCCCGGCGCCATGCCTACGAACACGTAGCGGCCGTCAGTTCCGCTCGTAACCGTGCGCGCGGCGTTGGTGGCCAGATTCCGCAAGGTCACCTTGGCTTCCGCCACCACCGCGTTGTTCGGATCGGTGATGGTTCCCGCCAGGTCCACGGTGTTCACTTGCGCCATCACCACGCGGGCCGCCATCAGGGCACACACCAGCGCAACTCCCGCCAGCCCGAAACGAGTTAGCAGCTTCATCTTTTTTCTCCTTGGGATGCCGTGGACCCGGATTCGCCGAGGCAGAGATTCATGGCGCACGCAGTCCTATCCCCTCGACGAGATACTTGAACCTTCCTGGAAATGACCGAACCCCATACGCCCCAGTCCTAGGCGAAGCGTAAATGTTGATACTCTATCGCCGCAGCCAATTCAACGAATTTGTGGAATAAAGGCTTGCAGGAGGCAATAGAGACGGGGGAATTCAGCCGTAGTCTGACCTGCGGCCTAGTCTTCGTGCAGGGTGCGGAGGAGGCGGCGGAGTTTCTCGCGGTCTTCCTGCCCCATGTGGACGAACTCCACGCCGGTGCCGTTGGGGAGCACATTGCGGACCACGGCCATCGCGCTGATGCTGCGAAGACCCGTTTTGATCTCCATCGGAAACGAGTCACCGACCTGCAACTGCTTGCTGGACGCAAAACAGGCCCCACCAAGGCTGATGGTGCGAACCTGAACTGACATGGGCCGCTTCCCTTCAATCCGGCCGCTCAGCGGGGAATCCAGCGGGAAGCGGGGATAGCGCCGGGGCCGCGCAGCGCCTGCCGACATCGCCGCGGCTTCGAGCTGCTCCTGCAGCCGCGAGCGAGGCATGCGTCCCTCGATGGCCTCCAGCGCTTCTTCCGCGGCGGTGCGCAGGCCAGCCGGTTCGGCATGCAGCAGTCCGTTGCGTGTGCGCAGGATGGAGCGCAGGAGCGGAGCGGCTTCCGGCGCCCGCAGCCGCCCGAGCGCTTCCATGGCCTTGATCCGGATAAACACGTCGCGCAACCGCTCGTTTTCTCCCGCGGCGATTTCCAGCAGCACGGGCACCGCCACCGGATCTCCTTCGAGCCCCAGCAGGTCGAGGATCATCGGAACGACATACAAATGCGCGCGCGGCAGCACGGCCAGCAAGGCATCCGGCAATCCGTTCACACGCTGCCGCGCCAGTTCGGAAATCGCCAGGTCCTGCACGCTCCAATCCCAGCCCGGCAGGGCCTCCGCCAGATGTTCCACCAGGCATTGCGGCCGCACCGCAGCGAGCAATTTCACCGCCGCGGTCGCGCGCCCCAGGCGCTTCTCGTACACGCGGCCCGACAACACATGAATCACCGGGTCGCCGAGAGCCTTGATCAACCGAACCATGGGAGGCAGCACGCTCAGCAGGGAGGTTTCAGCCTCGCCGGTTCCGGAAGCCAGGATGGTGGTCAGCCCGTCCACGAGCGGCTCCGGTTTGCGCGCCAGCAGCCGAACCAATGCCGGGTCCAGGGGCCGGTGCGCCAACGCGCCCGAGATCAGCAGCTCCCACCGTTCGCCCTCGCACAGCCGGCGTTCCAGCAGCGCCAGGTGTTCGACGCCGCGAGGCGCAGCATCCAGCGCTTTGAGCACGCTTTCGAACTCGGCGTAACGTCCCTTCTGAAGCGCAGCGTCGGCCATCTGTTCCACCACGCCCACCAGCAGGGCGGCAATCGCGGCGTTGCGCTCGGCCACCAGTGCCTTCAGCACGCGCTGGCTGAACTCCTCGGGCAATTGCTCGGGCCAGTAGTGCACCAACGTATCTTCCAGGTCCGCCAACCCGGCGATGGTCGTCTGCCGCACATCTCCTTCGCGCGCTTCCAGGCCTTTACTGAAAGCGAGCAGCGCGGCCCGTGCTTCGCGCAACCCCGCCGTGGTCGTGGCCCGGACTAACACTTCGCGCAGGATCGCCGGCGGGACGGACCACGCTATCGGCGAGCGAAGCAGCTTCGAAATCTCTTCCGGCGTCAGCGCGGACCAGAATTGCGCTTCGAATTCCGCGGCGCCGGTATCTTCCGCCCAGCGCGCCAGCGGCGCCAGCACCAGCGGGTGCGGGTTGTCCAGCTCCACCACCTGCATTCCGATTCCCCGGGCCAACCGGCGAACGTCCGCGGGGCGCAACTTCCCCGCGCGGAACTGTTCGGTGGCATGCGAGAGGGCTACTTCCTCTGCCAGACGGGCGAAGTATGTGTCCAGCGTTTCTCCGCCGCGCGGGGGGCAGCGATTCATCTCTCCCGCCAGCAGCAACACGGCGCCGCGATTCGCGGCTGCCAGCGCACTCTCCATCGCCCGCGCGGCCTGCCGAGCCGATTCCGGCGAACTCGCCAGTCCCCCAGGCAGCGTTCCCGCCAGTCCGCCGAGCAATTGCAGCGCGGAGAAAATGCGCGCCTCCGGCGAGATTTCCGCAGCGGGCTCCATGGCGGAGATTTGTCCGCGATGTTCCAGCATTGTGGCCAGCATCTGCGGCAGCAGCGGGTCCGGCCGCGCGTCCGCCACCGGTTCGTTCACGCGGATTCCGGTAATGCTTCGCTGCGCGAGCCGGTCCTTCCAGGGCGGCAGGGTTGTGCCCGCCGCCGGCGCGCCATCCACCAGCTCCAGAAACGCGATCAGTTCTCCCGTGTGCGTTTCCGGACGGAACGTGAGCGCGGAGATGCCGCGCCGCGCCAGTTCCTCCGCAAACGTCTTCAATTCCCCGCGAGGATCCTCCAGCGCTCGCCCGCGGAAATACACGGAGCCGCCCTCCAGCCGCACCGCCACCGGCGCAGCCGGGCCAAGGGCGTCGCGAAGGCTTCGCTCCGCAGCGAACAGGCTCTCTTCCACTTTCGGGTGATCCTTCTGGTACATGCGGCGCGTGCGCGCCAGCAGTTGCAGCGAGGAGAAAAAGCGGCCGGCGGCGGATTCTGCCGCCACAGCCCCACGCGAGGAGCGAGCGGCGGGTTCGGAGGGCGGCGGCGTGGAATGCGCTTTGAGAGCCATGGCTGGGGAGCCCCGTATTACCGCGCCCTGCCTCCTTTCCGTCCGAAAGTATGCCCTACACCGCTGGGAAGGTACACCCGTAACCCCGAATCCTCCCTTTCAGGAGCACGCTCACTGCCGTCATGCCATTTCGCTAGCTGTACTATTTTCAATGATTTCGGAGCATGCCCCGAAGGCTTGCGCAAGAGTGGTGAGAAGCTACGGTGTGAAAAGGTGACAAGGTTGGGACTGAGCGGAATTGTCCGGCATCCCAGCCGGGTTTCGCTGAGGCTACTGCTTTGTGGGGACCCGCACTTCCTGCCACGGCACTTCGAACACCTGAATGGGCTCGGTCTTTCCCTTCACCTTTACCGGGTCGAGCTTGCGGGTCGGCAGTTCGCCGCCGAATTCCGCTTGCGTGGTCGCGGAGACAAGAATTTGGTCCGGGGCGGCGGTGGCGCAGAGGCGTGATGCGACGTTCACGACGTCCCCGATCGCGGTGTAGTCCATGCGCCGGGTGGCGCCGATGTAGCCCACCACGGCGCGTCCCGTGTTGATCCCGATTCCCATGTGCAGCGGGCGGCCCAGATCTTTGTTGATATCCTGGAGCGCCTGCTGCATCTCCACCGCCGTGCGTACGGCATTCAGCGCGTCGGTCCCTTTCGAGAGCGGCGCGCCGAACAGGCACATCAACCCGTCGCCGAGGAATTTGTCGAGCGTTCCCTCGTGGGAAAAAATCTTGTCGCTCATGGCGTTGAAAAAATCGTTGAGGATTTCCACGGTTTCTTCCGGTGACATCTTCTCGGCCATGGAGGTGAACCCGCGGATGTCGGCGAACAGCACGGTGAGGTTCTGCGTTTCGCCGCGCAGCTGGATGTCCGCTGCCTCTGCAGCGATTTTCTGCGCCACGCCGGGGGAAAGAAACCGCTCCAGGGCGCTGCGTTGCTGGGTCTGTTTGGCCATTTCCTCGCGCCCGCGGACGCGGTCCACGGCCAGTCCCGCCTGCGTGGCGATCACGCTGAAAATGTTCAGGTCTTCCTGCGAGAACATGCCGCGCTTTACCAGGTTGTCGACGTAGAGCAGGCCGTAGAGCTTGTCGCCGCCTTTCAGCGGGGCGCACATGGCGGACTGCATTCCGCTGAGCGCGATGCTCTTGCTGCTGCCCAGCTTCGGATCCATCCGCACGTCCTGGACCAGGAGCGGCACGCCTCCCTGCGTAACCTGTTTGATGATCGCCTGCGAGAGAATCATCTGCGGGAGGCGGCCGGTATCTTTGCCCAGTTCCTTGCGGTAGCGAATAACGGCGGGCTGGAAACCGCCCTTGTCGTCCGCCAGCATCGCGTAGCCGCGCTCCACTCCCTCGATCTTCAGCACCAGCTCCAGCACGCTATTGATGACTTCCTCCACGGTTTGCAGGTCACCAAGAGCGCGGCTCACCTGATAGAGGAGCTCGAACAGCCGGTTTTCGTGCTCCAGCGCCTTCATGCGCGATTCGAGCTGGCTACGTTCCGCCGCCGGAGTCGCGGCGGGAGCGCGCGGGACAGCCGCCGCGGGCGCCGATGCCGGCGCAGGCGCGACGGAGGGATCTTTGCCCAGGTTCAGCGCGGCCTGCACATCCTTGAGGCTCATCACCATGGTCAGCCGGGGAGGCAGCTTTGCCGCCGCCTGCGTCAGCAGGATCTGCGACTCCATGGATTCGTACCGCAGGCTGTACTCGCCGATGTTCAGCACATCGCCATCTTTCAGCTGCGTTTCCTTCACGTTCTTGCCGTTCAGGAAGATGCCGTTTGCGCTGCCCAGGTCGCGCACCATCCAGCTGCCTTCGAGGGAAGGGCTGAGCATCGCGTGGCGGCGGGAAACGCTGGTTTCGCGGAGGACAAGGTCGTTCGATTCGGCGCGGCCTACATAGACAGGCCGGTCCTGCGGCAGCTCGAATACCTGCTGCTCCTGACCGGGTCGCTCAATGACCAGCCGAGGCATGGGCCCTGATCAATACGGACGGACAATATCAGAAAACTGGAACTTGGTGTTGGGATTGCTTGCCACAATTTTCGCACGCGCATTGTTGGCGTCCACTACCTCGGTGACTTCGATCGTTCCGATGCGCGTCTGCGGATCGGCTGCGCGATAGACGCCGAATTTCATCCCCACCTCCACCCCCGCGGCTGTCCCCAAATTGATCGAAATGGTGTTTGGAGCCACCTGAGTGATGTAGCCCTCGATCTTCGGCGGAGCAGGCGCGGCGGGTGCGGCGGGCGCCGGGGGAGGCGCAGCGGTCTTGCGCACCTGGTCGCCCAGGTCGCTCACGTCACGCCGGATCCGCGCCACGTCCGTCTTCAGGCTCAGCAAATCCTCCTGGTTCGAGACTCGCAGCGAAGTCACCGAAGTGTCGGTGGCCTTGGCCAGTTCCTGGTTGGCATGGAAATCAGTCGCCAGCGCCTGCTGCTGCTCCTTTACTTTCGCCAGCTGGCCTTCCAGTGCGTCCAACCGAGACGAAAGCCGGTCCAGTTTTTCCTGGATGGAGTTCATCTGCGATACCAAGTACTGCTGCAGGTTCGGATCCTTAAACTTGGGAACCGGCTCGAGCGTGGGCCGTTCCTGGGCGCGGGCCGGCGGCGTGGCGCCGAGCAGCAATCCCAGCCCCAGAGCCGCAACTCCGAAGCGCGCCTTGCTCCTGATCATGAAAATCCTCCTCGACGATGTTTCGGAAGCGTCCTCGCCCCGCCGATTTTGCGGTGGCGCGACGCGCTCCGGCCGGCTCATTCGATCCGGCCCCAGGCTAGCGATGCGCCAGCATCGCTTGAAGCTGCGCCGTCCGGCTTTGCTGTATGGTGACGGATTGCTGAAACGGCGCGTAGCCTTTCAAATACAACGTGACGTTATAGTTCCCTGCAGGCAATTCTATCGTAGACGGCGTGTGCCGTCCCGTGCTCTCTCCGTTGATCAGGATGTCCGCGCCCACCGGAACGGAAAGTACTTCGAGAGTGCCCATTGCCGCGTTCTTGCCCCGCGCCTCGTGCAGGCGCTCCTCGACGATGCGTCCCTCGCGCACGGCCACTTTGCGCGACGTCGTCGGATATCCGGGAATCTTGACCGCCACCGAATACTTGCCGGGAGAGAGGTCGCCGAACCGGCAGGGCGTGCGGCAGTCGCCGATGGCCTGCCCCGAGGAATCCGTCAGCGACACGGCCGCTCCCGGCGAGTCCGTCAACACGTCTAAAGCCCCTTTTCCCGCTGTTGCCCACGTTTTCGTCGCTCGGCCCGACGCGGCGTGCACCGACTCCGGCGCCGCGGGGGTCTCCGCCGGCTGAGGCGCGGCTGCGCTCGGGTTTGTGCCGTTCGGTGGGACGGCAGGTTTCGCGGAGTCTAGAGCGGGCGCTGGACTGGCCGTGGACGTGGCCCCTGCTGGAATTTTTCCGCTGGCATCCGCGCGTCGTGCGCTTGCCATTGGAGCGGCTGTGGAAGCCGGTGCGGACATTCCGGCGGCGCTCTCGGCGCGATGCCAGGCATCCTGAATCCGGTCCGGATAGAGATAGGCCGCGGCCCCGCCCGCCGCCACCAGAACCAGCAGCAATACCCACAGCCCCGCGCGGCTCTGCCGTTTCGGCGGTTCCGGAATCACAATGCGCGGAATCGCCGGGGCTGGCGGCGCGGTGGCAGGCGGAGGAACCGCCGGCTTCGGCTCTGCTCGCGGTGGCTCCGGAGCCGGCACTGCCGACTTCGCCGTCGATTGAGTTGAGGAGGGCATGACGGATGGTGATGCCGTCGAAAATTGCGAGGGCGATTCCGGCTGCGCGCCAGGCTCCCGCGGTGCGGGAACAGTTTGTCCGGCAATCATCGGCCGCGTCTGCGGCAGCACGGATACCCGGCGGATAACCGTCTGCGCCGTCGATGCCGGTGACTCCCGGTACGTCCGCAGAGCGTTCAGGAAGTCGCCGCAGCTCGCGTAGCGGTCTGCGGGATCCTTCGATAGCCCCCGGAGGATCACCGCGTTCAGTCCCGGATGAATCGACGAGTCGAGCTGGATCGGCGCGAGCGGCTCCTCGTGGACGATTTTGTAAATCACCGTGGTGACGTTCTTGCCGGGGAAGGGCCGCTCGCCGGTCAGCAGCTCGTAAAGAATAACCGCGAGTGCAAACACGTCCGCGCGTCCGTCCACTGGCCGTCCCTTCACCTGCTCCGGCGCCATGTAGCTCGGCGTACCAACAATCTGGCCGCTTTGCGTCCCGCCCCGCTCCAGGATTTTCGCGGTGCCGAAATCGGTCAGCTTCACCGTGTCCAGCTCGCCCATGAGTAGGTTCGCAGGCTTGATGTCGCGATGGACGATGTGGCTGCGGTGCGCGTAGTCGAGTGCACGGCAGGCCTGTTCCATGATCCGCAGAACTCGGGGCACGGGAAAGGCCTGCTTTTCTTCGATCATCCGAGCCAGGCTGCGCCCCTGCACGAATTCCATCGTGATGTAGAAGAGGCCGCCCTCGGCGTCCACACCCGCATCATGGATTACCACGATGTTGGGATGGGTCAGCCTGCCCGCTGCCCGGATTTCATTCTGGAATCGTTCGAGGACTTCCGGATCGTCCTTGCCCTGCTTCACGTCGTCCAGCCGAAGCGTCTTGATCGCGACCGTGCGTCCGATCAGGGGGTCGCGCGAGCGATAAACCACACCCATCGCGCCGCGCCCCACCTCTTCGAGTAATTCGTAACGTCCTGCTTTTTGCGGCGCCATCGCTCCCCGGGAAACGGCGGCGAGAACTGGAACCGGCGTGGCCGGGATCGTCCGGCGATTCTCCCGGGCGCTGCCTGCCTCGGGAGGCACGCGGACTGGGCCGGGTCGCTACGGGCGTGACCAGACGGCTGGTTCCGACCGATTTCCGTTCTGCTCACGCAATGTACGCCCACCTCACCGGAGCGTCAATCTTGGCCGCCGCATCTGTGCTGCCGGACACACCGGCGGGCGCACTCTAGGCTCCGGGCTTCGACGCCGCGGCCGCTTCGTCTTTCAGCGTGTGCAGCACGTCGGCGATCTTCAGCGGAGCCCTGTCTTCGTCAATGTCGTCCGTGTCGTCCGTGATGTTGTAGGCCTTGTTGATCAGGTCCACGTATTCGGCGGGCGCCTTGGAGAATTTTCCGTCCGCGTCCTTCACCTTCGCCGTGTGGCAGGCCAGGTAACCTTCCACGAATCCCAGCTCCGCTGCGGGGTCCGCGTCAAACCAGAATTTCCCGTCGAATCCGCCGTGCGCCGCTCCCGCCGGTTCGTCCGGACGCGGAATGGATTTGTCTTCCGCCGCGCCGCGCAGAGCGTCCAGCGCTTCGCTCACCGTCCGCTTTCGCCGCGCGGCATCGGCCAGAAAATATTGATTCAGCTCGTCCACATAGACCTGCACCTCTTTAGGGAACGGCACGCTGCCACGGTACTCGCTTCCATAACAGTCTTCGTAGCCGGAAACCACTCCGTACTGCTCCCATCCGCCCAGCGTCAGCCACCAGTCCCCGTTGTAAGCCGGTGCCTCCGTGTCTGTTTCCGGTGCTGCGGCGGGAGGCGATTGTCCGCGCACGGCGTGAGGCAACAGCAAAAGGCAGGAAGAGACGAGTCCCGCAATCACGAAGCTGCGCCACTGGGCCATGGGTGGGACGGGCTCAGTCGCCCGAATCAGTCTCGATCTGTACCAGCGGTTCGGCGACGTGCAGGTCGCGCAACTGGCCGTGTCCCGGAACGGGCAGTGGATCGAGCTCCTGTGGGTTGCGCCAGTGGTCGATATAGGAAGTTTGCTGCACGCAGGACACCGTGCAGTGCGCCGTGCAAGGCTTCCTCGTGTTGAATTCCCGCTCTACGTCCACCTTCGAATATCTTTCCAGCGGCACGCCCGGCCACCCGCGCTGCTGCGAACAGTAGTGCACCAGGCCATCTTCGCAGATATAGAGGTAGCGGCCGCCGGCCCGGCATCGCCACTCGTTCGGTTTGCCTTCCGCCAGGTTCCGCTGGAAATGGTTGAAGCGGGAGTAGGAGCCCTTGCTCATGGCCATGATCCGCTCGAACACTCCCTGCTCCACCGGCCCCAGCGCCCGCAACTGCCCCGATCCGTCGTGAATGATTCCCACCGTGCTGGTAAAGCCCAACTCGCGAGCCCGTTCCGCGACCACCAGCGCGTCCTCCGGATTGTTCACGCCGCTCCCCAGCACGCTGTTGATGTTCACGTGGAACTCGGCATGTTCCGCGAGCAGCCGCAGTTTCTGGTCCAGCACCTTCAGGCTCTTCTTCGACACCTCATCCGGCTTCACGTTGTCGATGCTGATCTGCAGATGGTCCAGCCCCGCGCGGTTCAGCCGTTCGATCCTCTCCGGCACGAGCAGATATCCGTTCGTGATCATCCCTGCGATGCGTCCGTGGTGTTTGATGCGCCGGATGATTTCATCCAGTTCGGGATGCAGCAGCGGCTCGCCGCCGCTAATCGTGATGAGCGAGGTGCCCAGCTCCGCCAGCTTGTCAATACGCTGGATCATCTGCTCCAGCGGCACCGGCGCCGACACATCGTCGTATTCGTTGCAGTACGCGCAGTCCAGATTGCAGCGCCGGATCGGAATGATGTGCGCCTGCACCACGTGCCTGGTCGAGGCGAGTGCCTTCCCGATCAGCCACAGTTCGTGCGTGGTGCGGCGCACCGCCAGCCAGCGGCCACGTACCGTGTCCTTTTTCCCCACGTGAGTTCCTGACATTGTGATGCCCAGTCGCTCGCCGGAGGTTCATCCGGCCCGGCCATCGTCGCTTCGGGATTCCCCTGCGTGCGGGAACCGCACGCCCCCCCCAACCGTCGCCCCTAAGTATGCCCCACCCCTCCGAAACGCGGCAATGCGTATTGTGCGTCGCGGTGCGCCAATCAGCGACAGGAGACTACCGATGTAGGAGTGGGAGGGTGGGAATCACACTCCAGAGCAAAAAGCGAGGGAACGCAGGGTCACCATCAACTCCTCGAACTCGTCCGGATTCAGCGATTGTTCCCCGTCCGATAGCGCCCTGCCCGGACAAGGATGCACCTCGATCAACAGACCGTCCGCCCCCACTGCGGCCGCGGCCCTAGACGCCGGCACCACCAGAGCGCGTTTCCCGGTCGCGTGCGAAGGATCCACGATCACCGGAAGATGCGTCAACTGCTTCGCCAGAGCGACGCCCGCCAAATCCAGCGTATTCCTCGTGGCGGTCTCAAACGTACGAATGCCCCGCTCGCACAGCACCACCCGCGCATTCCCGCCCGAAAGGAGATACTCCGCCGCCAGCAGCCACTCCCGTATGGTGGCCGAGGGGCCACGCTTCAGCAGCACGGGCTTCGAGCCGGAAGCCAGCCGCCGCAGCAGAGCGTAGTTCTGCATGTTCCGCGCGCCCACCTGCAGCAGGTCTGCGTACTCGGCAACCAGGTCCACGTCCTCTGGACTCAGCACCTCCGTCACCACCGGCAGCCCCGATTCGCGTCCCGCTTCCGCCAGCCAGCCGAGCGCCTTCCGTCCCAGCCCCTGAAAGTCGTAAGGCGACGTCCGCGGTTTGTACGCCCCGCCGCGGAGCATGTCCGCTCCAGCCGCCTTCACCCTCCGTGCCGTAGCGCGGATTTGCTGCCGCGATTCCACCGAGCACGGTCCCGCCATCACCACCAGCCGGCCCGCGCCGATCTCCACCCCGCCTGCACACACCACGGAGCTCTCCGGGTGCAATTCCCGGCTGGCCATGCGGAACGGTGGCTCCTGCTTCACCTCCAACGCCGCGGCCGCGGCAGACGAGTGGATCGCACGGCGCGAGCGCCTCCTTTCGGGGAGATGCGGGTCTGCCGTGGATTCACCAAGTAACTCGCGCGAGCGCATTACAGCCTCCCCGATGCTGCCTGTGATCTCTTCATTGCCGGCCGCGCCGACGCATATCGGCCCAGCACGCGCAGCGACTGCGCCGTTCGCAGGATTTCCTCGAGCGCCTCTTCCAGGCTCGAGCTCGGCAGCACTTCCACATCGAGGAAGAACTGATACTCCCACGGGCGGCCGCGGACCGGCCGGCTTTCGATTTTCAGCAGATTCAGTTTCCGGCGCGCGAAGGGCTCCAACGCCGTTAGCAGAGCCCCCGGGACGTGCGCGAGCTGCAATGCGAGAGTCGCCTTGTCTCCTCGCGCGGGCTCGTCCTGCGGCTGGGTGAGCAGCAGGAACCGCGTGTAGTTGCCGGGGTCGTCCTGCACATCGCGGAGCAGAATCGCCCCGCCGTAGTGCGCCGCGGCGTGCGTCCCCGCGATGGCGGCTCGGGTCCGGTCCTGGCTCTCCACCACGCGCCGCACGCTCCCCGCCGTATCTTCCGCAGCCACACGAGCCCAGTCGCGATGTTCCGCGAACAGCCGCTCGCATTGCGCCAGCGCCATGGGATGGGACTCCACGGAGCGAATATCGGCCAGCCGCGATCCCAGGCATCCGATCAGGTGCAGCTCGATCGGCAGCACCGCCTCCGCCGCGATCGTGAGCCCGCTTTCCAGCAGCAGGTCGTACACCCGCAGAACGGATCCGGCCAGCGAGTTCTCGATCGGGACGACAAGGGCATCCGCTGCTCCCTCCATCACGGCCGCAAACGCGGCGTCGAACGTCGTACACGGCAAGACAACTGTCTCGTGGTGGAGCAGGTGAGCTGCCGCCTCCTCGCTGAAGGCTCCCGGCTCGCCCTGATACGCCACGCGAATCGGCTCGGCGCTCATGCGCATACCCTCCGAGTGGCGGCGCGTTCAGCCGTCTTCCGGCGCAGCGTGCGATGCGCGGCCCGCCTGGACTCCGCCAGGATCGCCCGAAAGAGCCGCTCGATCGCCGCGGGACCCAGCGGTCCGCGAGTGTTCGCACGAACGCGCGCCAGGATTTCCCGCTCGCGTCTGGCGTCGCGCATCGGCAGCCCCGCCCCTCGCTTCCGCCGGCCCACCTCCATCGCCGCTCCCGCCCGCCGGTTCAGCAGGTGCAACAGCTCCGCGTCAATCGCGTCGATTTCGTCCCGCCATCGTTCAATTGCCGCAACCATGACGTCCTCCGTACAACTTTCCGAAAATGAAAAAGGCCGCGAACCTTGGAGTTCGCGGCCAGTCTGGAAATCTCGGCTTTACTCGGCTACTTCATTCACCTCAACCGCGCACAGCCGCCAGCCTGTCCGCTTCTCCGTAGCTATAGGAGAAGCGGTAGGGAAAGACGTAGTAGCGCGTGTACATCATCTCTTTCTTATGCCCCAGTATCCCGCCTAAAGTGCCACTCTAGGCTGGCGCGCGCCGGGTGTCAAGAATCAATCGCCCGGGAGTATCCGGAATGGGGTTCCCGGAATCAAAGCCCTGCATTCCCATACGGAAAAAGGAGAAGCTCATGATTCGCAAAGCATCGGCCGTTTGGAATGGCACATTAAAGGAAGGGAAGGGCACGGTAACAACAGAAAGCGGAGTGCTCGCGCAAACGCCCTACTCGTTCCGCAGCCGCTTCGAGACCGGGACGGGCACGAATCCCGAAGAACTCATCGCTGCAGCGCATGCCGGCTGCTTTACCATGGCTCTCTCCGCGCAGCTCTCGGGCGCCGGATTGGTGCCGGAAAGCCTGGCCACTTCCGCCGCACTCACCCTCGAGCTCGTCGAGAAAAGCTGGACGGTTACGAAAATCCATCTCGAAGTCACCGCGCGTGTCCCCGGTGCCACCAACGACCAATTCCAGAAAGTCGCCGCGGATGCGAAAGCAAACTGTCCCATCTCGCGCCTGCTGAAAGCTGAGATCACATTGAACGCGGCTCTGAACAGCTAATGAGCAACTGACTACGCCCCGGCATTCGGTACCAATCGCCGGCCAGCAGTTACACGCTGTACCGGCGGCCAGTAGTCGAGCGCGCCCCGCTGCTCCTAGACTGGAGCAACCAGGACATAGGGAGGCGCAATGCGCTCGCCGACTCCATCTCGCCGCAGGAGACTCGGTTCCCCCGCAGGTGCATCTTCGTGGCTTGCGGCTTTCGCGCTGGTCTGTGCAAACGTTTGCTGCGCCGCCCTCGCAGCCTGCGCCGGCTCTGCGACTTCCCAGACCATGCCCGGACAGCAAAACTCCGCGCCGCACATCGGTTCCTTTGCCGCGAATCCCGCGAGCATAGTCTCGGGCTCAAGCAGCACTTTGAGCTGGTCGGTTTCCGGAGCCACGAGCGTCGCCGTCACGCCGGGAGGATTCACCTCCACATCCGCCACCGGCTCGATGAGCGTCAGCCCGGCGGCGACCACTACCTACACACTCACCGCCACCAATTCCGCCGGCAGCGTCACCGCCACTGCGGTCGTCACAGTCACTTCTTCCGGCGGTGGCGGTCCGCTCGCGCTCGTCACCAGTTCGTGTCCGGGCGGAACACAGGGCGCTGCCTACGCCGGCTGCACACTGGCCGCCACGGGCGGTTCGCCTCCCTACACATTTTCAGTCAGCACCGATCCGAGTTTCTCCCCGCTGCCGGAAGGGATGGCGCTCGAGGCAGCCTCGGGAAAAATCACCAGCTCTCTGATCGGCGGCCAGGGCACCTACACGCCTGAATTCGTAGTCACGGACTCGGCCAACGCGCATGCCACTCAGGCAATCAGCTTCGCCATCAACGGCAATAACGCGTTTCTCGCCTCCATCTTTCCCTCCACCTCGATTTTTCATCATCGCGTGGACGCGGCGTCCACCAGCTTGCCCGTCGACACGTCTCCCGCCGCGGCTATCTACAGCGGCTATCTTTCGGAAACGATCAAGCCGTTCTTCGGCACCGGATATGCCAACGTCCCCAACGGAATCCCCGCCATCCAGGTGCCTTCGAACCAGCCAGACGTCGCCGTCTCCACCACCGTCTATCAGTCCTACTTCACCTCCGGGCCCATTCCCCCCTATGCCCCGGTAGAAGGCACCAGCTACTCGACGGGAGACCGGCACGTGCTCGTTTATCTCAAGGCGGGCGGCAGCAGCAAACCCGCTCTCTACGAGATGTGGCAGGGAATCTCCGAGGGCGGTCCCTGGACCGACTCCTCGAATGCGCTTTGGCCCGACGCGACTTCCAATGCTCTGACGCCGCAGGGAAATGGAACATCCGACGCCGCCGGACTTCCCGTAGCCCCCCTGCTCGCCAACGCTGACGAGGTGATCGGCACCGGCACTCCCACCGCGCCCAATGGCGCCGTTCAACATCCCGTCCGTTTCACCCTCAACCACATGCTGAACTACTGGGTATGGCCCGCAACGGAAACAGCGGGCGTGGGAAGCTGCACCGCAACAGGAGGCGGCGCGATTCCAACCGAATCGCAAATTTCACAATCCGCCCCTCCCGCAAGTTGCAGTTTTTCGGGGCCCGCCGGTGAAATCTACCGGCTCAAAGCCTCCGTGGCCACTCCCTCCTGTGCCATGACCAGCCCGCAGTCGGCCATCCTCATCACCGGCTTCCGCAATTACGGCATCATCCTCGCCGACAATGGCGACAGTGGCGGCCTCATCGGCACGCCGGACGCACGCTGGAACGATAACGATCTGATGTGCCTGCGGAGCCTCACCCTGGCCGACTTCGAGCCCGTCAACGTCTCCAGCCTCATCGTCAGCAACAGCAGTGGGGCCACCAGTCACTAGCCCGGCGCTCGTTCATTGACGCAACTCAGAGTGCGGCTTAACATGCCGCGCAGTGCCCGACTCGAAATCACTTGTAGGGAAAGACGTTTCGCACTACCGCATCCTCGAAAAGCTGGGAGGCGGAGGCATGGGCGTTGTCTATCGCGCCGAAGACATCCGCCTCGGCCGCCAGGTCGCACTCAAATTTCTTCCCGATGAATTGGCGCACGACGCGCAAGCCCTCGAGCGCTTCGAGCGCGAAGCCCGCGCCGCTTCCGCGCTCGACCATCCGAATATCTGCACGATTTACGACATTGGCCAGGACGGCGGCCGGCGCTTCATCGGCATGCAGTTCCTCGAAGGCCAGACGCTCAAACACCTCATTGCCGGCCGTCCCCTGCCGCTCGATCAAATCCTGGATCTCGGCGTGGAAGTTGCCGACGCGCTTGAAGCCGCGCATGCGAAGGGAATCATCCATCGCGATATCAAGCCCGCGAACATCTTCGTGACCGCGCGTGGCCACGCCAAGATTCTTGACTTCGGCCTCGCCAAGCAAACCGGCGCGCCCGACTCGCCCCTCACCATGTCTGTGGATGCCTCCACCGGAGGCGACCTCACCAAGCCCGGCACCGCCGTCGGCACCGTCGCCTACATGTCGCCCGAGCAGGCCCTCGGCAAGCCACTCGATGCGCGCACCGATCTGTTTTCCTTCGGCGTCGTGCTCTACGAAATGGCCACCGGCGCCCAGCCCTTTGCCGGAGTCACTTCCGCGGCGGTATTCGACGCTATCTTGAACAAACCGCCGGCGCCTCCAGTCAGCTTGAATCCGCAATTGCCTGGCGCGCTCGTGCGCATCATCAACCAGCTGCTGGAAAAGGACGCGGCGAATCGCTTCCCCTCGGCGGCCCAGCTGGTGGAAAACCTTAAGCGCTTGCGCGGTACATCGACCGGGGCGCAGTCCACCGTTCCCGCGGCAGCGGCAGCACCGAAACAGAATACGGCGCTGAAGCTGACCCTTGCACTCGCCGGCAGCCTCGCGTTTCTGGCACTGTTGTTTGGCGGCCTCAAGTGGTGGCAAACGCGTCCCGCCCAGCAATCGACTGCCATCGCTCCCATCTCCGCAAAGCCCTCCGTCGCCGTCCTGCCGTTCCAGAACCTGAGCGGCGATCCGCAGAACGAATACTTCAGCGACGGCACCACCGAAGAAATCATCACCAAGCTTTCGAAGATCCAGAACCTCCAGGTCAGCTCCCGCATGGCCGTCGCGCGCTTCAAGGGCTCGCAACTTGACGCCAGGCAAATCGGCAAGGAACTCGGCGTCCGCTACATTCTGGAAGGCAGCGTGCGCAAAGCCGAGAACCGCGTGCGCATCAGCGCTCAGCTTCTCGACGCGGGAACCGGATTCAATCTCTGGGCGGAAGATTTCGACCGTGACCTTAAAGACGTCTTTTCCGTTCAGGAAGAAACCGCGCTGAAAATCGCCGACGCGCTCAATCTCAAGCTGACCCCGCAGGAGCAGCAGGCCGTAACAAAGCGCTACACGCAGGACGTGCAAGCCTACGATGCCTACTTGCGCGGACGATTCACTGTGGCCAACTTCATCGACATCCCTGCAAAGCTGGAATCGGCGCGGAAGGATTTCGAGTCCGCGATGCAACGCGATCCCAATTTTGCCCCGGCGTTGGCAGGCCTTGCCTGGGTGGACGGCCAGTACTACCGCAACATCTCCTCCGATCCGGCACTTTTGCTGAACGCCGAGAAATTTGCCGAACGCGCTCGTGCGATTGATCCGGACTTGTCCGCCGCGCACAACGCCCTGGGTTTTGTTGCCGCCAGCCGTTATGACTACCGAAAGGCCGCTGAGGAGTTCCGCGAAGCTACGCGCCTGGACCCTAAGGACGGCCTCGCCTTCGATTATCTTTCCTGGGCCTTGGCCTACCAGCAGCCTCCGGACGCGGCCGGCGCGGAACAAGCCTCAAAGGAAGGGCTTCGCCTTGGTTTTGAGACCAGTGCTTCCTACTACCACTTCGGCCGGGCCCTGATGCTCGAGGGCCGTTACGACGAGGCGATCGAGGCTATGAATCGTGCTCAAACGCTGAGCCCGGCATCCGGCACACCCAGTTTTGGCCTCGCTCAGATTTACCTGGCGAAGGGCGATTACGACAAGGCCCTTGATTACTGGATGCGTCAGCCGGAAATGCAGCGCAACACCTCCCTCGAACTCTTCTGGGAATCGTCCATTTACGCGGGTCGCGGCGAGAAGGACAAAGCCCTGGCTTCATTGCAGCGCGCTTTGGAGAAAGGTTTTAACGATTTCGCCGCGATCGACAACAGCCCGCATTTCAATTCACTCCGCTCTGACCCGCGCTTCCAGCAGCTCCTTAAGAAACACCGGCAATAATTGCCGACAATCCCTTCCACTACGCGGTCTCGCCACAGCTTGAT
The DNA here is from genome assembly GCA_035541255.1 of Patescibacteria group bacterium. GTDB lineage: Bacteria > Acidobacteriota > Terriglobia > Acidiferrales > UBA7541 > JOPF136. The sequence goes on from DATKNR010000109.1 coordinate 22,241, forward strand.
TCGTTGCCGGGACAGGGTTAGCATGCCCCGGTTCCGTTGGTCCCTAGTGCCGGGGATACTTTCGCGCGAGTAGAGAAGAATGACGCTCGTCACCACGCGCCCAGTCATCAAGCCGCTGTGCACACGCCACCATGTGCTCATGACCATCGCCGAGTTCGGCGAACTGGCCGGCGTGGCGGTCCAGGCGTACAAGTGCGGCGAGGCCGACTGCACGCGCGCCTACAATTCTTCGCAGGGCTATTTCGATCTCGTGGATGGCAGCACGATGCTTCTGCAAATGGAGCAACACGACTGTCCCGACTGCGGCCTGCCGATGTACCTGCGCGCCCTGCAGGCAGATGGCGCGGAAACGTGGCGCTGTGCGCAGGTCGGTTGCAAGAGTTCTTCGCAATCGTCCACGAACCCTTAGCGTTCGCGCGGAGCCGCTCCATTTCGAGCCCTCGCTTTTGAGTGCCGGAGGAAAATGTTTCCCGTCGTCGATCAACTCGTCCTCACTTCGGTCGTGGACAACTCCTACGACATCTTCGCCCCGGGCGGCAGATTCGGCGGCGTCACCATCCAGCGCACTCCCGTCCCGCATCCCTGCGGCTCGGGTCCCGTCCTCCTCTCCGAACACGGACTGGCCTATCACCTTGAATCCACCTGCGGCTCGGAGCGCCGTGAAATCCTGTTCGATTTCTCGCTCACCTGTTCCACTCTCACCAACAACTACCAGGCGCTGAAGGTCGATCCCGCGAAGGCCGATGCCCTCATTCTCAGTCATGGCCACGACGACCATTACGGCGGCCTTCCGGAATTCGTCCGGGCGTTCCAGAACCGCTTCCGGCCCGGCATCCATCTCTACGCCGGGGGCGAAGACACGTTCGCCCATCGCTGGGCCGTGAAGGACGACGGGAAGAAATCAGATCGCGGCCAATTGAGCCGCGCCGATCTCGAATCCCGCGGCATCAAGGTCGTCCTGGCCCAGGAGCCCGCCGTGATTGCGGACCACGCTATCACTTCCGGCCGGATTCCGCGCCATACGGATTTCGAGATCACTCCGCCCTCGGCGCGCGTGGAGGCAACGTCCGGAGAATTGGTGAAGGACAGCTTTCAGGGAGAACTTGCCACGGCCTACCACGTCAAAGGCCGCGGCCTGGTCGTGATTTCATCCTGCGGCCACGCCGGCATCGTCAACACCACCCGCCACTTTCAGAAAATCACCGGCGTCGACCATATTCACGCCGTCGTCGGCGGCTGGCACCTCGCGCCCTATTCGGACGAAATCACCGGAAAAACCATCGCCGCGCTCCGCGACATAAACCCGGACTATTTTGTTCCCATGCACTGCACCGGCTTCCGGGCCCTTGCCGCCATCCACCGCGACGTGCCCGGCAAGCTGATTCTCCCGGCCACAGGCACGCGCGTCATCTTCGGCGCGTAGCCGTTTGCGCCGAAGGCCCGGGACTTCTCAAGCGCGCCGTGGCGCGGACTCTCCGGGAGCGGCTCCGACGCCCAGCTTCTTCAAGATCACTTCCGCCAAGCACCAGTTCGTGAAGCCCGACTGCAGCAGGTTCGCGCCCACGAATGCCGTGAACCAGAACCAGTTGTGATTCACCCAGATTCCCAGCGCCAGAGACCCCAGCACAAACGTTCCGGCGATGATCCGTACCACGCGTTCCACGGTCATACCTCGCCTCCGTGTGAGCAAATACAACGCCCATACCCTTGTCTAACTCGATTTCTCACTCATGTAATACAGGACCGGCACGGCCATGCGCGAAAGCAGCGTCGACGCCACTTCGCCCGCCATGAGCGCAATCGCCAGCCCCTGAAAAATCGGGTCGAACAGCATGACGCTTGCACCCACCACCACCGCCGCTGCCGTAAGAAGCATCGGACGGAATCGCACCGCGCCCGCGTCCACCACCGCCTCCGCCAGCGGCATGCCTTCGCGCCGCCGCAGCTCGATGAAGTCCACTAGGATGATCGAATTCCGCACGATGATTCCCGCCTCGGCGATGAACCCGATCATCGATGTCGCCGTGAAAAACGCTCCGGCCGCCACGTGCGCCGGGAGAATCCCCACCAGCGTCAGCGGAATCGGCGCCATGATCACCAACGGCGTTTTCAGCGATCCGAACCATCCCACGACAAGGAAATAAATCAGGATTAGCACGGCGGCGAACGCCAGCCCCAGGTCGCGGAACACTTCGTAGGTAATCTGCCATTCGCCGTCCCATTTCACCGCCGCCCGCTCGGAGTTTTCCGGCTGGTGGGTGAAGAGCTGCGCGACGCCCGTGCCCGCGGGCGTCTTCAGCGCCGCGATTTTCTCTTTTAGTTTCAGGATTGCGTACGCCGGACTGTCCTCGGCCCCGGCCACATCGCCGGTCACGTAGATTACCGGCAGCAGATTTTTCTGGTAGAGCGCGGGAGCCACTTGCGTCTGATCCACCCTCACCAGTTCGCCCAGCGGCACCTGTGTTCCATCCGGAGCGCTCAAGTACAAGCCGCTCAGGTCCGTCAGACTCGACCGCCGCGCGCGCTCCAGCCGCACCCTCACCGGCACATCCTCGCGCGAATCCGGTCGGTGCAGCAGCGTTACGTCCGCTCCACCCAGCGACATGGCCAGCGTCCGCGAAATATCGGCCGCGGAAATTCCCCGCAGCGCCGCTTTGTCCTGCTCCACGGCGAGATCCAGTTTGTCCTGCTCGCGCGTCACCATCCAGTCCACATCCACAACGCCCGGAGTCTTCTCAAAAAGCTCACGCACCTGCCGCGCCAGCGCCAGCCGCCGCGCGTAATCGGGGCCGTACACCTCCGCCACGAGCGTGGCCAGAACAGGCGGTCCGGGCGGCACTTCCGCAATTTTCACGTTTCCTCCCCACTTCCGCGCGATTTCCTGGATCGGCCCGCGCATTTCCTCCGCGAGCGGGTGGCTTTGCAGTTTGCGTTCGTCAGCCGGCAGCAGGTTCACCTGAATGTCGCCCTGCTCCGGTCCGTGCCGCAGAAAGTAGTGCCGCACCAGCCCGTTGAAGTTGTACGGGCCCGAAGTGCCCGCGTAGACCTGGAAATTCACCACCTCTGGATTCGTACGCAGATAACTGGAAATGTCCTGCTCCACGGCCAGCGTTCTCTCGAGCGGCGTCCCATCCGGCATGTCCACAATCACCTGGAACTCGCTCTTGTTGTCGAAGGGCAGCATTTTCACCCGCACGATCTTCAGCGGCACGAGCACGCACGCCGCGCCCAGCAGCACCACCACTCCGCCGAGAAAAATCCAGCGCCATCCCGCATGTTCGATCAGCGGGCCCATCAGCCGCCGGTAGAGCAGCGTCGTCTTTCCTTCCGCTTCGCCTCCCGCTTCGTGGTGTTTCGCCTGGCTGCGCAGCAGCCGCAGCGCCGCCCACGGCGACACCACGAACGCGATAATCAGCGAGAACACCATGGCCGCCGACGCGCCCGTGGGAATCGGCCGCATATACGGCCCCATCAGCCCGCGCACCATGGCCATGGGCAGAATCGCCGCGATTACCGCGAACGTCGCCAGAATCGTGGGATTCCCCACCTCGTCCACCGCCTCCACCGCCACTTCGGCCAGCGGACGCCCCGCACTCGACGGCAGGCGGAAATGCCGCACCACGTTCTCCACCACCACGATCGCGTCGTCCACCAGGATGCCGATCGAGAAAATCAGCGCGAACAGCGTCACGCGGTTCAGCGTGTAGCCGTAGAGATAGAAGATGGCCAGTGTGAGCGAGAGCGTCACTGGAATCGCCAGCAGCACCACGCCCGATTCGCGCCATCCCAGCGCCAGTGCGATCAGGAGCGTCACGGAGAGCGTTGCCAGGATCAGGTGTTTCAGCAGCTCGTTCGCTTTTTCCTCCGCCGTGCGCCCGTAGTTGCGCGTCACGGTCACCTGCAGGTCGCGCGGCAGCACTGTCCCGCGCAGTTCGTCCACTTTCGCAATCACCGCGCGGCTCACCAGCACCGCGTTCGTCCCCTTGCGCTTTGCCACCGTCAGTGTCACGGCTGGAAAATCGGCCGCCGTCTTTCCCGCTCCGCTCGCGGCCCGCGGCGCGCCCGCGCCCGTTCCATACAGCACGTATTCGTTCGACTCTCCGGGTCCCTCGCTGACCTCCGCCACGTCGCCCAGAAATACCGGCCGGCCCGAAAATACGCCCACCACCAGCCGCCGCGCATCGTCCGCTCCCTGGAGAAAACTGCCCGCCTCTACCGCCACTTCACGATTTCCCCGTGCAAACGATCCCGCTTCCGCTCGCTGATTCGAGGCTTCCAGCGCCCGCGCCACTGCCGGCGGGCCCAGCCGGTACGCCGCCAGCTTCTGCGGGTCGAGCAGTACGCGCAGCTCGCGCCTCTGCCCGCCGATCAGCGACGTCTCCGAAACGTTGTCCACCTGCTCGACCGCATGCTGCAATTCCGCAGAAATTTGCCGAACCTGATAGCCGTCGTAATGAGCGCCCCACAGCGTCAGCGCCAGAATCGGCACATCATTGATGGATCGCACTTTGATCAGCGGCTGCGACACCCCCGGCGGGATGCGGTCGAAATTCGAGTACATCTTGTTGTAGGTCAGGACAATCGCGTCCTCTTCCTTGATTCCCACCTCATAGCGCACGATCACCAGCGCCCCGCCCGGCCGGCTGATCGTGTAGACGTACTCCACTCCCGGGATCTCGCGCAGCAGGCGCTCCATCGGCACCGCCACCCGCTCCTCCACTTCGTGCGGCGACGCGCCCGGCATGCTCACGAACAGATCCAGCACCGGCACCACGATCTGCGGCTCTTCCTCGCGGGGCGTGACCATCACGCTCGCCACACCCATCAGGATGGCCGCCACAATCAGCAGCGGAGTAAGCTTTGAATCGATAAAGGCGGCCGCGAGCCGCCCCGCGAGTCCTCGGGTCACGATCCGCCCCCGGCTCGTTTCCCGTCCAACTCACGCCCGCCGGGATTTACGGCAAATTTCTCTCCCGCTCCCAACCCGGAAAGAATCTCCACGTTTCCGCCGGCGTTCGTCTCCCCCAGCGTCACCACCCGCCACCGCAGCAATCCCGCGGAGTCGACCGCGTACACTCCGGTCAGTTGTCCTCGCCGCACCACGGCGCTCGCTGGAACGAGCAGCGCACTCCGCTCGCCCCTCTGGAACCACGCCCGGCCGAACAGTCCGGACCGAATCGCGGGATCCGCGGGAAGCTCCAGCCGCACTCCGAGGGTGTGTGACGCCGGGTCCGCGCCGCCCTCCACTTCCACCACACGTGCCTCGAAATCGCGTGTCCCTGTTGCATCCAGGCGCGCCCGCGCCTGCGCGCCCGTTCGCGCCAGTGCTGCCGCTCCCGCCTGCAGTTGCACGCGCAGCCGGAACCGGCCCGTGTCCTCGACAACGAACAGCGGCGCTCCCGGGGACGCCATCGAGCCCGGTTCCGCCATCCGCCGCGAAACGATTCCCGCAAACGGCGCGACGATTCGCGAATAGCTCGACGCCGTGTCCGCTGCTCGTTCCTCTTCTCGTGCGCGCGCCACTCCCGCATCCGCCTGCTTCTCCCGCTCCACTGCGGCGGCCAGACTGGCCTGCGCCGAGCGTCGCCGCGACTCCACCTCGTCGAACTCCTGGGGGGACACCGATTTCTGGTCTCGCAGATACACGAACCGCTCGTAGGTTTTTTCAGCCACCTCGGCCTGCGCCTTAGCCGCGGTGCCGCCCTGCGTCGCTTCCGCGCGCGCCGCCAGCGCGGCATCCAGCCCGGATTTTGCCGCCCCCGCGCGCGCCGCCAGTTCGCGATCATCCAGCCGCGCAAGCAGCTCGCCGGCCTTCACCGTCTGCCCCTCGCGCACCAGCACTGCTTCCACCGTGCCCATCGTTCGCGCCGCCACTTCCGCCGTGCGCGCTGCAAACACCGTGCCCGGTGCTTCCACTTCATCCGCCACGTGGGCGAGCGCGGCCGTGCGAATCTCGACTCCCGCTGCCGTCTCCGGAGTCGCCTCGGCCCTTTTTTCGGCTGTCACGCATCCTGCGGCCGCCACGGCCAGCGCTGCGGTGGCGGCCATCACCATGTGCCTTGCCAGAATGCGTAAATGGCGTCGAGTGTTCATGGTTTCTCTCCGGCAGTCAGAATCGGGGAATCGGCAGTGAGTTTTCCGGCCGCGCGCTCGAGCGCTGCTCGCGCGGAATACCAGTCGCCTAGGGCGGCAATGTAGCCCGTGCGCGCCTCCACCACCGCTTCCTGTGCGCGCAACAGTTCGGTGATCGTCACCAGGCCCGCCTGGTAGCGGTTCTCGATGATTCGCAGGCTTTCCTGCGCCTGCGCCGCGCTCTGTTTCGCAGCCGCGGTGCGCGCCGCCGCGGCTCCCGCATCCAGATACGCGCGCCTCAGTTCCAGGCGCACGCCGGACCGCACCCACTCCAGGTGATCCTCCGCCTTTCGCTTATCCGCGGCCGCTTCGGCCGCGTGGTAACGGTCTGCGCCGCCCGCGAAAACGTTCCAGTCCAGCCGCGCGCCCGCCGTCCAGTTCGTGCCGGAGGGGCCGCCGCCCAGCGTCTCCGCATCGCGCTCGAACTCACCGTAGAGATCGATCTTCGGTCCGAATGCCGCCTTGGCTGCCTTGGCATTTTTCTTTGCCGCATCCGTCTGCATTTCCATCGCGCGCAGCAGCGGGCGCGCGGCGAGAGCCTGCTGTTCCCACTCCCCGACATTGCCGGTAATGGCCGCCGGTTCTTCGAGTCTTGCCGCTGGCTCGCCGACGGCCGCCGGCTCCACGCCCAGCTCGCGCGACAGGTTCAGCTGCGCCACTTCCGCCGCATTCGCCGCGCGGATTTCGCGGTCACGCGCCTGTGCCTCGAACACCTGCGCGCTCAACAGGTCCGATGTCACCACTTGTCCCGCGTGCTCCAGCGACGCGATCCGCTCCCGGTTCGATTGAGCAGTCTTCAGCGCGTCCTGCGCTGCCTTCAGGTCGTCCCGCGCCACCACCGCCCCGAAATACGCCTGGACCACCCGCAGGATCAGATCCTGCCGCGCCTGTTCCAGTGCGAAGTCCGCCGCCGTCTTCTCCCGCTCCGCGGCGTGCGTCAGGAGCCAGGTCCGCCCGGAGTCGAACAGCGTCATGCGGCCCGTGAACATGGTCTGAAAATTGTCCAGCGGCAGCGGCGTGTTCAGCCGGTTCAGTGCGAAATCGGCCGTGGTGAAATTCCTCTGCGTCAGCAGCGTGCCGAACACATAGACGGGATTGTTGCTGCGCGTGAATCCCTGGGAAAAATCAATCCTCGGATACCACGCTGCGCGGGAGCCGGCAGCGCGGGCGGCCGCGGCCCGCTCCTCCTCGCCCGCCGCGTGCAGCTCCGGGTTGTGGTCCAGCGCCATGTGCACCGCCGATCCCAGCGTGAGCGGGTCCTGGGCGCGGACGGGAGGAGAAAGGAGAGCGGCCAGCGCCGGCAGCAGGGCCAGGGGAAGAGCGGATCGGAAGTTCCAGCGCATCACACACCTCTTTTTTCGCTTGACAGAATATTCGCATATAGCTATATTGTCAAGCACAATGCTGACCGCCCGGAGCCGGCCACAAACGATGAAATCCGACCAAACACCCTCCCAGCAGATCGAGCTCGCCGCGGAATGGTTTCGCCTTCTCGCTGATCCCACCCGCCTCCGCATCCTCCATTTCCTCCAGGCCGGCCGCCAGACCGTAGGCGAAATCACCGCCGCGCTCCGCACCAGCCAGCCCAATGCTTCCAGACATCTCCAGGCTCTCCGCCACGCCGGCCTGGTGCGCCGCGAACGCTCCGGAAATTTCATCTATTACTCCATTGGCGATCCCGTGGTTTTCCGCCTCTGTGAGCTGGCCTGTCACAGCGCCATGAGTGCCGCGCGCGGCCGCTATGGGCCTCTGCTCGCCGGACGACGCCGCAACTAGTTCTGCACTTCCGCGCGCTTTACCCGCGCACCCCGGTTGTGCCAACCTTGTGGCGCAACTTTGCGATAGGGGGCATTCTTATGAATACTCGAAGGATTCGTCCGGCGGGCGCATGGATCTCTGCGGCCGTTGTGGGATGTGTTTCTCTGGCACTGAGCTTCTGGGTTCCCGCAGGCGCTGCGGCCGCGCATCCCGGCGAGTCCGGCTATCACCTCAAGCAGAAGTTCCCGATCGGCGGCGACGGCTTCTGGGATTACCTGACGTTCGACAGCGCCACGCGCCGGCTGTTCATTTCCCACGCCACGCACGTTGTGGTGCTCGACGTGGATTCCGGCAAGGTTGTCGGCGACATTCCCGACACGCCGGGAGTTCACGGGATCGCGCTCGCGCCTGAACTGGGCCGCGGCTTCGTCTCCAACGGCCGAGGAAACAACGTGACCATCTTCGACATGAAGACGCTGGCGACCATCGGCCATGCGCCCGCGGGACAGAATCCCGATGCCATCATTTACGATCCCGCGTCCAAGCGTGCCTTCGCCATGAACGGCCGCAGCGGCGATATCACTGCCATCGACGGAGCGTCCGGCAGCGTCGCCGGAACGATTCCCGTCGGCGGCAAGCTCGAGTTCGCCGCGGCCGACGGCCACGGCCGCATCTACGTCAACGTGGAAGACAAATCGGAGATCGCGGAGATCGATTCGCAGAAGCTCGCGGTGATGGCCCGCTGGCCGCTCGCGCCCTGCGAGGAGCCTTCCGGACTGGCGATGGACACAGCGAATCGCCGGCTGTTCGCCGGATGCCACAACAAGATGATGGCGGTGGTGGACGCAGACACGGGCAAAGTGATCGCCACGCCTCCGATCGGCGAAGGAGTGGATGCGAACCGCTTCGATCCGGGAACGAAGTTCGCGTTCGCGTCGTGCGGCGAAGGCGTGCTCACCGTGGTTCACGAGGATTCGCCCGACAAATACAGCGTGGTGGAAAACGTGCCCACGCAACGCGGGGCGCGAACGATGGCCCTGGATCCGAAAACCCATGAAGTCTATCTGGTAACCGCCGAATTCGGCCCGCGGCCCGAGCCGACGAAGGAGAATCCGCATCCGCGTCCGACGATGGTTCCCAACAGCTTCGTCGTTCTTCAATTCGTGAGGTAACGCAAAGCTGGCGAGCAGCCGTCCGCAGGTTTTTTGGAACCGGCCCGCCTGCGACCACCAGTCACGCAGAGCGGGCCGGTTCTGTTCGTACGAGGAGGCGTGGAACGGGCGGTGCGTCTATTTCGCCGCCGGATTCGCGGCTTCCGCCTTTTTCCGGAGTGGAATCACTCCCGGAACGAGCCAGTTGTTCCACATGTCGTCCACCTGGCTCTGGAAATACGCGAGGTCTTCTTCCGTGAAGTGCGCAAAGCGCCCTTGCTTCAACAGGTAGTCGGCCACGGGCAAGCGCTTGAACCGGCCTTCCGCGATTTCGCGCGTCTTCCCGTAGAGCTTCAGCTCGCCCTTCTCCACCTCGTAGAGAGGCCAAATGCCCGTGTTCACGGCCAGATTGCCGAGCTCAAGCGCGGTGGCGGGGTCGAAGTCCCAGCCCTTGGGGCACGGATTGAGGCAATGGATGAACGTCGGGCCGCCGATGGTGAGCGCGCGGCGCACCGCATTCATGGCCTGCAGCGCGTACGACGTGGACACCGTGGCCACGTAGTTGCACGTCGGATGTCCGGCGATCATCAGTCCGGCGACATTCTTCTTCCACCGGTTGTGCATGATCCGCTTCAGCTTGCCAGGGGTGCTGAATGTGGAGTTGGCGCCAAACGGGGAGGTGGACGAGACCTGAATGCCCGTATTGGCGTACGACTCGTTGTCGTACAGCACGATCAGCAGGTTGTAGTCGGCCTGCGTGAGCGCCGCGGAAATGGCGGCCAAGCCCATGTCGGCCCCGCCACCGTCGCCGCAGAAGGCGATCACGTTGATCGGCTCCTTCTTGAACACGCCCTTGCGCATCAACGCGCGCAGCGCCGCCGCCGTGCCCAGTGCGCTCGAACCCGCGGCGCCGAGTTGCGTGTGCATCCAGGGGATGCCCCACGGCGTCGAGTAATACGACGTGTTCGCCACATACATGCATCCCGTCGCGCCCGTGACGATTGTCCGCGGGCCGGCGGCTTTGGCCAGCAGCCGCATGAACTGCGCGGATTCGCATCCCTCGCAGGTGCGGTGGCCCGAGGTGAAGTACTCCTCATAGGGAACCTTCTTGACTCCCTTGAAGGCTTCCAGGTTTTGCGTCGGCTCGGTCTCTACATAAGTGCTCATGGGTTCATGTCCTTTCGCTCAGTCTGGAGCGCTGGAAGCGCTTCATCCGCGTAGCCCGATCCATTGTGTCAGCGGCTGGGGCCTTCCATTTGCCGCCTGGAAGGTGAGATCCGTGATTCGCTCCACGTCCTCCACGGTTACTTCGCGTCCGCCTAGTCCGCAGAGGAAGTCGAGGACGGGCGGCCGAGTGCTCGCGTGCGTGTACATGGCGGACCGCAGCTCGGTGGCCACCACGCCGCTCAAATCCGGCGAGCCCAGCGAGAGGTCGCGCTCAATCACGCCGATGGCCTGGAACCGTTCCAGCGCCTTCGCGATTTCCTTGCCGGCAAACGGCCGGAACCAGCGCAGCCGCACGAACCCCACTTTCTTGCCCTGCTGCCGCAGCTTGTCGATGGTCACCTTGACCGGCGTGGAGAGCGTGCCCATGCCCAGCAGCACGACGTCCGCGTCCTCCGTGCGGTACTCCTCGAAGAACGGGTTGCCGTACGTGCGGCCGAAAATCCGCTCGAACTCCGCATACACTTCGCGGATCACGTCGCAGGCCCGCTCGGTCACTTCGTAGTTCTGCCGCCGGATTTCCATCACCCAGTCTTCGTTCGCCTGGGGCGCCACGGAAATCACGTTGTCCGGATGCAGCAGCAGGTCGCCGCGGTCGTAGCGGGGCAGGAATTTCTTCACATGCTCCGCCGCCGGGACCTTCACGAGCGACTGGGAGTGCGTGAGGAACGCGCCGTCGCAACTGATGGCCAGCGGCACGAACATGCGGCGGTCTTCCGCCACGCGGTAGGCGATCAAAGCGGTGTCCAGCGCTTCCTGCGCGTTGTCCACCCATACGAGCATCCACCCCAGGTCGCGGACGGAGAGGGCGTCGTTGTGCTCGACTCCGAACGCACCGGGATCGTCCAGTGTGCGATTGCCCACCAGGGCGACCATGGGAATGCGCAGCGCGGGCGTAACCGTGAGCGCTTCCATGGCGTACATCCAGCCCACTCCGCTCGAGCCGCAGAACACACGCGCGCCGCAGGCGCTCGCGTGTTTTGCGATCTCGAACTGCGAGTGTTCTCCCTCGGCCACGATGAACTCACAATCCAGCTCGCCATCAGCCACAAGCTGGCTGATGTAGTTCATCACGGTGTCGTAAGGCCGGATCGGGTAGGCCGTGACCACGTCCACGTTGGCGAGTTTGCAGGCGACCGCGATGGCTTCCGAGCCGGTAATCAGGGCCTCCTGTTCCTCGAACTTACGGGTTTCCTTGACAGGGGGGGCAGTTAGCGTTGCCATTTCCATCTCCTTTTTCCCGGCCTCAGCCGTTCTTCGCGATTTCGAGCGCTTTGGGCACCTGCTCGGCGTACTGGCCGCGATAGCGGAGTCCATGCGACCGTTCTTTTTCGGCTTTCTGGATGGTTGTGTTCAGCCAGCCAAGGTACTCGTCCTTGTTCTTCTTGAACCGCAGCCACTGGCTGTCGTTCTCGGTGAAGGCTGCCTCGGTGACCATCGTGATGCAATCCTTCACCGGGCAGACCGCCTCGCAGATTCCGCAGCCGCAGCATCCGTTCAGGTCCGCGTCGTATGTTCCGTCGGGCATCACGTCGAACGAGCCGTCCGGGCAGTTCAGCCAGCAGAGAGTGCACTTGGTGCAGGTCTCGAAATTCACCACCGGCCGCTGCGACCGTGTGGTGTACTTCATGAACTTGTCGTTGCGGACGGGCTTATAGCCGCCCAGTTTGTGCGTTACCGGGTCCTCGATGGGACCGCCCTGCGGCTGGCCTTTTACGCTGGTGCCCAGGCGCATGTCCTGCCACTTGAGCAGCTCGAAGTGCGGCAGCGGTTCGGGATTGCCCTTGCCGGCGGGCACTTCGGATGTCGTGAGGCGTTCGTACGTCTTGCGCGCCGACTGCGCCTTCACGGTTCCGTTCTTCACCTTTGCCAGGATGTATTTCTCCACCGAGTCCCAGCCGAAAAGTTCGGGCAAGGCCTTGGCAATGGCGCCGAGGATGCGAACGTCCGTGTGGTCATCTTTATAGACCCACAGTCCGGAGAAGCTGGCCACTCCGGGCAGGATGCCGAGCTTGTAAGGCTCGTTGCGGCGATGAATGACTTTCAGGAGCGCGTCTTGGCCCTGCGTGGAGATCACGATCAGGGTTCCATTGCGCTTCACGGCCTCGTTGATGGCGTGAACGCCGTCCCAGGCCCAGGATTCGATTCCCTTGCACAGCGTGTCGTCGAGCACGATGCTCAGGTCCACCTGGCGGGGCTGGTAGTGGGCCATGCCGAGCTGCATGGTTTGCTCGTCCGTGGCCACAATGGCGAATTTCTTGGCCGGGATTCCGTTGCGTTCCGGGCTGTCTCCGTAACGGCCGAAGGAGATGCCCAGTTTTCCTTCGTTGTGGGCCGCGAGAACGATCCCGCGGGTAATGTTCTTGGCCAAGGTGTCCTGAAAGATGCCCCGGCCGATCACTTCCACTGCGAATAGCTGGCCCATCGGTGACCTCCAATTGTTGCGGGCCTTTCGCCGGAGATTGCGGATGAACGTCTTCGGAATCCGGCGGTGGTCCTATGGAAACGTGATACTGCGCACGTCGCAATGGTCTGACCACGGGGCTTTGGGATGCCGTGTTTCGAGTCACCCGGGCAGGTGACCGGGGTCACGCTTCGAATCGCCGGCCCCTCGGACAAAGGATTGGCGTCCGGAATCCTTCGGGGACAGCGGTTGGAGGATGGCGCAGTCAACGGGTGAGTGCCGTGCCCACTGCGTTTTCACCGGCGAAGGTACAGTTCGTTCTTCGCACTTCGCCTACGTCGGAGACAATCCCGTCGAAGAAGCCAATCCTTCGGGAAGGAGCGCGGTTCCCGATCGGCAGGGGAGCGCCCGGCAGCAACTTGCTCGTGGCATGTTGAGACCCGCTAAGCGGTATCTTATAATGGTCGACTTTGGCAGGAGGGCCGACAGCCAACCGTAATGATTGAGATTTTTCAGAGCAGGGCCATGCTGGTCCGCATCCTGATGGGCGCGGTCATCTTTGTCGTGGGTGGATCGATGCTGATCTACCTGATTCCCGGAATGGGCGGGATGACCAGCGGCGGATCGCCGGATGCGGTAGCCACCGTAGGCACCTACGACATCACCACCAGCGACGTGAGCAAACAGCTCGCGCAAATCGAACGCAGCCAGCGCATCTCCAAGGACATGCGCGGGCTTTTCGTCCGCGACACGCTCGACCGGCTGATCGATCAGCGGGCCATTCAGTACGAAGCGGCACGGCTCGGCTTTCAGGTGACAGATCAGGAGATGGCGGAGCAAATCCGCCAGATCCTTCCCATGGTGTTCAGCGGCGGCAGCGTCTCGAGTTTGGAAGCGTACGCGGCTGCCGTGCAGGAACGCATGGGCATGACCGTACCTGAATTCGAGGCCGCCCTGCGCGACGCGCTGCTCCAGCAGAAAGTCCGCAGGCTGGTGACCGACGGGATTACCGTGACCTCCGCCGACATTGCGGAAGAGTTCAAGAGGCGGAACGAAAAGGCCAAGCTGGAATACGTGACCATCAAGCCCCAGGACCTCGCGTCGAAAGTCAACGTGACTGACGCCGACCTGTCGAACTACTTCGAGAAGAATAAGATGCGGTACCAGATCCCGGAGAAGCGCGGCTTCCAGTATGCCCTGCTGGACGTGGACGCTCTGAGGCAGTCCATGCATCCGAGCGAGCAGTCCATCGAGGCGTACTACAAACAGAACATCGACCAGTACAAGGTGCAATTCCGCGTGCACGTGGAGCACATCCTGTTCAAGACCACGGGAAAGACGGACGCGGAAGTGGATGAAATCCGCACGAAGGCAGAGGACGTCCTAGAAAAGGCCAGGAAGGGCGCGAACTTCGAGGATCTGGCCAAGAAGTATTCCGAGGACGACTCCACCAAGCCAAAGGGCGGCGATCTGGGTTGGATCCAGAAGGGCCAGACGGTGCCGGAATTCGAAAACGCCGCTTTTGCGCTGAAGAAGGGAGAAATCTCCGGCCTGGTGAAGTCGATGTTCGGCTTCCACATCATCAAGTGCATCGACAGGGAGGACGCGCGGACCAAGACGCTCGACGAGGTTCGCGGGGAGATTGTGCCCATCCTCGCGGCGCAGATGGCGGACGCGCAGGCCAACCAGATTGTGGACCAGATGGCCGCGGCAGTACGGCAGTCCAGCCGTACGCCGGTGGATCAGATCGCCAAGCAGTTCAAGCTGGTAGCGGGGACGGTGCCGCCCCTGGCCGCGGCGGACCCTCTGGGCACTCTGGGAACCTCCAATGAAGCGCGAGACTTCCTGTTTGGCGCTCAGGTGGGGGAGGACTCCGCGCCAATCCACCTGGACAAGGGCACCGTGATCCTGAGCGTGACCAAGATCGAGCCAACGCGCGCCGCAACGCTGACCGACGTTCGGTCCAAGGTCGAGGCGGATTACCGTAGCGAGCAGTCGATAGGGCTGGCCAAACAGCGGGCTGAGGAGCTCTATAAGAGGGTGCAAGGCGGGGAAAGCATGGACGCGGCGGCCAAGGCTCTGGGGCTGGACGTGCAGACTAGCGAGTTTCTGTCTCAAAATGATTCACTGGGCGGCCTTACGCCCATGCACAAGCTGGCGGCGGCGTTCACGCTGCCGGTGGGCCAGATTGCACCTCCGCTGAATCAGGGCAGCAACTGGCTGGTCTACAAGGCCGTGGACCGCCAGGAGCCAAATCCGGACGACTTGGCGAAGCAAAAGGCGGACATCGAGCGCCAGCTTACCTACTCCAAGCAGCAGATTGCCTTCGATGCCTTTCAAGAGGCGCTGAAAGCGCGGCTGTCAAGAGAGGGCAAACTCCATATAAACGATCAGGTGCTCAAGCGGCTGTCGAACGCCGGATAGATCGTAACTAATTCAGGACAAATGACTTAGAATTAGAACGGCACCGACTGATTCCGGTTGCCTTGGCGGCTGCGTTCGGCTAGCCTTTCTCTGCGGGGTTTAGACCTCCCGGCTCCCGCCGGAGACGGTCCCGACGAGGCTCCCATGACCCGGAAATCGGCTCAAAACAGCGCAAGGAATGCCTATGCGTGCGCGATCGAGTTCAACCAGAACGGCAAGTACTGCGTGAGGGTGAGGGCGACCTTTGGGCGGACCGGCTGGGTCCTGCCCCTGTACTTCCTGGCGTCCTCGTTCGGCGCCGGAATGAAGAAGCTGGAACAGACTCTGCAGCACCTTCAGAGACGGGAAGAGGCCCTGTGGTTCTGGGGAGCGCACCGGAGCGACGATCCGAAGCTGGCTCCGGAGCTGCTTTCGGAAATGGGGTTGAAGCTCGACCGCCGGGACGAATTCCCCAAGAAGCACACCGAAGTGGCGGCCGCTGTGGAGCGGCCCGTGTCTCCCGTGCAGTTTGCGCCGTTGCGGCGGGCGCTGGCGGAATTGCTGGAGCCGGCGCGCGTGGCGAGCGACTAGATCGCGCGCGGCAGGCACCGCGAAGTCCCACTCAAGGATGTGAAACGCCGGGGTTTAGAATCTGCGGAGAGACTTGTGTGCGCCAGTCTACTCCCGGATGAGGATTTCTCCGGTGCCGATGACCACGTCGTTGAGGGAGACACGATACTTGTAGGCGCCGGGCTTGGCGCCGACCACGGGAGGTCCGCTGAGCAAGCGCATACCGGCGGGAGCCTGGAGGACGTTGGAGGCAAAGGGGCAGCGCTTGGGATCGAACTCGACGCGAAGAGTAGCGGAAGGAGCGACCCACTCTGCCTGATCGGCCGATGTGAGAACGATCACATCCGGAAACAAACCGACGATGACGCGCTTATCGGCCAAAACGAAAACCTCCTCAGGGCTACGGAGAAGCAGTGCGCGAATGAAACAGAAAACGAGCGAGGCGAAGATAACACAGGTGAGCGAACTCTGACAGACGTAGGAGAGAAGCAATCAACGAGAGTCGTAGTGGAGCAGTAGCGCACAAACAGCGGATTTTCGCGGCAAATTTCTTGACGCTGCCGCGCACGCCGCGTATAGTTGCGTCGAGTCCTGCGCCCAATTCATCAGGACCCCACACGCTGATGAGATTAAAAGGTGAGCATTTCTCGCTGGTGCAAAGCATGCCCTTTGCAGCCGTGCACGTAGGCGCGCTGGCGGTGGTATTTTTCCAATTCCGCTGGTGGTACCCGCTGATGGCGCTGGGGCTATACGCGGTGCGGATGTTTTTCGTGACTGGGGGATATCACCGCTACTTTTCCCACCGTACATTCAAGACCACGCGGGCCTTCCAGTTTCTGCTGGCGGTGATGGCGGAGACGTCGATGCAAAAGGGAGTGCTGTGGTGGGCCGCGCATCACCGTCACCATCACCGCTTCTCGGACCTGGAAGAAGATATCCATTCGCCGACACTGAAGGGATTCTGGTGGTCGCACCTGGGATGGATTTTGTCGAAGCGGTACAACTCAACGCGTGCAGAACTGGTGCCGGATCTGGCGCGGTATCCGGAGCTGCGCTGGCTGAACCGGTATCACATGGTGCCGGGGCTGACGCTGGCGGCGGTGCTGCTGCTGACGGGCGGAATGAGTGTGTTCCTGTGGGGATTCTGCGTGAGCACGGTGGTGTTGTGGCATGGAACGTTCACGATCAACTCGCTGTGTCACGTGTTCGGACGGCGGCGCTATCCGACGACGGATACGAGCAAGAACAGCCTGATTCTTTCGCTGATCACGCTGGGCGAAGGCTGGCACAACAACCATCATCATTATATGAGTTCGGTGCGGCAGGGATTCTTCTGGTGGGAGATCGACCTGACGTACTACGTGCTGAAGGTACTTTCGTGGGTGCACGTGGTGTGGGATTTGAAGGCGCCGCCCGCCGCGCTTCTGCGGCCGG
>DATKNR010000110.1:0-18754 GCA_035541255.1 Patescibacteria group bacterium
CCGGCCATCGAGGCCGGCGGCGGCCGTTTTCTCGTTCGCGGCGTTCCCACCGAGGTCGTCGAGAGCGGAGTCAAGGATCGCACCGTCATCATCGAATTCGACAGCGTGCAGAAGGCCATCGCCACCTACCGGAGTCCTGCCTATCAGGCGGCGCTCAAGGCTTTGGGCAACACCGCGGTGCGCGACATCCGTTTCGCCGAAGGCTTCTCCGGCTGACCGGCGTACTCTTTCTACGCCAACTGGAACCGCGTCTGCGCCAGCCGGTACATCCGTTTCCACAGCAGCCGGTTGACCGCCACCACCACCAGCGCCATCACCATCGTGCTCGCCAGCAGCAGCTGAAAATTTCCCGAATCCGTTGCGTGACTGATGGTTGCTCCCAGTCCTGTCGTAGACATCACGCGTCCCTGGAAGTGGAAATATTCCGCGATGATGCTCGCGTTCCATGCGCCGCCCGCGGCCGTCACCAGTCCCGTCACGAGATACGGAAAAATTCCCGGCAGGATCAGCAGCCGCCACCGGTCCCATCCCGCCAGCCGGTACACGGACGCCGCTTCTTTCAGGTCCGTGGGAATTGCCTGCGCGCCCGCAATGATGTTGAACAGCAGATACCACTGCGTGCCCAGCAGCATCAGTACGATGGCCGCTATGCCCATTCCACCGCCCATGCGGATGAGCAGCAGCAGCACGATGGGGAACAGCGCGGTAGCCGGCACCGACGCGGCAATCTGCGCCAGTGGCTGCGCCAGCGCCGCCAGCTTCGGCCTCGACCCGATCGCTACTCCTACCGGCACCGTCCAGGCCGTCCCGATGGCCAGCGCCAGCATCACTCGCCCCAGCGTCGCCTCCGCGCCATGCAGCAGCGCCATCAGGTCCGCCGTCGTCAGCTCCATCAGCGATCGCCCCGCCCGCACCGCTCCGAACAGCACAATCACCAGCACGGCCACGCCCACCCCGCGCATCACCAGCGCGCGCCACGGTCCGGGCGGCGCGCCGGGCGCGGCATCCGCCTCGCGCCTCGCCACCCGCAGCGACAGCACCTCCCACGCCGGCGCAATCGCCTTCCGCCGCAGCCATGCCAGGATGGAGGACCGCCCCAGCCCCGCCAGTACCATCGATTGCGGCGCGTTTCCGCTTTCCACCTGCTCGAATTTGAACCGCTCCGCCCACGCGATCAGCGGCCGCCACAGCAACTGGTCGAGCATCAGGATCACCGCGATCATCGCCGCCAATCCCCACAGGATTGCGGCCGTGTCTCCGTGGGTCGCCGCGGTTTGCAGATACGATCCCAGCCCCGGCAGCCGGAAGTCCCGGTTGCCCAGCTGAAACATTTCGCACGCCATCAGGAAGAACCATCCGCCCGCCACGGACATCAGTGAATTCCACACCAGCCCGATCGCTCCGAACGGCAGCTCCAGTTGATAGAACCTCTGCGCCCGCCCGAACCGGTACGTGCGCGACGCCTCCACCAGCTCCTGCGGCAGCCCTTTCAGCGACGCGTAGAAACTGAACGCAAGGTTCCACACCTGCCCCGTAAAGATCAGCAGGATCGAGCCCAGCTCCAGCCCGATTTGCCGCCCGGGAAACAGCGCCACCATCGCCAGCATCACTCCCGGAAGAAAACTCAACACCGGGATCGATTGCAGAATGTCCAGCAGGGGAATCAGCAGCCGCTCCGCCACGCGGTTCCGCGCCGCCGTGTAGGCATATACCAGCGCGAACACCAGGCTCGCCACGTAGGCCGCCCCCATCCGGCCCAGCGAATACGTCGCATAGACCGGCAGCGCCCACGGGCTCCGCGAGATCTCCGCCGTCGCGTGGAATGGCGCCAGCCACACTCGTCCCACGCCGAACAGAGCATAGAGCGCACCTAGCGCGCCCGCGAATATCACGGCATCCGTGGCCAGCGCGCCCCGCCCGCGGTGCAGGTACAGTCTTCCGCCGGGTGTTGCTGTGGTCAGCCCGCCCATCGGCTCTCCGTCGTGTGCGCGATCTTCCGGGATAGCGCCGGAATCCGTCCGCCCCGGCCCTGCCTCAGTTCCCGCCCGCCAGCGTCGCGTCCTGCAGCGTCAGCCGGTCCGTTTCCGGATCGAACTCGAAAATTTCCGCGTATCGCCCCCAATCGAGCGCCGTCTGGAACTGCTGTGTCGCTTCCGCGTCGCTGAACCGCTCGTCCAGGATGTCCCGGAAGAATTCCGCGGGCAGCGCGTGATTGGCCTTCGAACGCAGCGCGCTCTGCATGTGGCGCAGCAGCGACACGCGTTCCAGCGCCGCCTCGCGGAAAATTTGCTTCCTCTGTTCGATTCCCGCGTCCGCATACGCCTTCCCCGCCGTGGTCAGCTTCGCGTCGCCTTCCGTCACCTCCACAAACCCCAGCAGCGTCGCCGCTTCCACGATCGGCAGCAGGTCGTCCAGTTCCATCACCAGTTCGTCCGCCAGGTGGTACAAATCGTCCGATCCTCCCCGGTCGCCCAGAATTTCCACCAGTCCCGCGATCCCGCCCGGCCGCGCATGCGGCAGCGGAGCGTGTTGTTCCCGTTCCGCCCGCGCTGAGGGCAGCACGTGCTTCTCGTCCGGCAGCGTCAGCACTTTGTACACGTGGTCCACCAGTTCCAGGAATCGCGACGCCTTCTTGTCCCTCGGGTGCGCCATCCCCACCTCGAAGTCGTCGTGGATGTGCGCCGGCCGGTGCGCCAGCACGATGATCCGGTCCGCCAGCTCCACCGCCTCCTCGATATTGTGCGTGACCATGAAAATCGCGTTCGTCGGGATCTTCCGGCTCGTCCACAGTTCCAGCAATTCCCCGCGAAGCGTCTCTGCCGTCAGCACGTCCAGCGCCGAGAACGGCTCGTCCATGAACAGGACTTCCGGTTCCACCACCAGCCCGCGCGCGAATCCCACGCGCTGCTTCATCCCGCCAGACAGTTCTTTCGGGTATGCCTTCTCGAATCCGTCCAGCCCCACCGTGTCCAGGATGCGCAGCGCCCGCTTTCGCCGGTCGAATGCGCTCACTCCCCGCGCCTTCAGCGGCGCTTCCACGTTTTCGATCACGCTCAGCCACGGAAACAGCGCGAAGCTCTGGAACACGATCGCCACGTTCGGACGGTTTCCCGCCAGGGGTTTCCCGTGCCACAGCACCTCGCCCGCCGCCGGACGCACCAGCCCGCTCAGGATGCGCAGCAGCGTCGATTTTCCGCATCCCGAAGCCCCCAGCAGGGCCACGATTTTTCCCGGCTCGATGGCCATGTTTGTAGGCTCGAGGATTTGCGTGCGGTGCCCGTCCTGCTGTACGTAGAATTGCTCCACCGCACGGGCTTCGATGATGGGTTCCGCGTGGCTCATGGCTTCCGCCGGCCCGCCAGTCTAATCCACACTCCGTTGCTCCGGGATGAAAACTTCCACCACGGCCGCGCTCCGTCCCCACCCGGCATTGCCGCTCTGTAAACGCGGCCATCGTTATGGTCTTGTACCCCCCATCCCGCGGCACTAGAATGTTTTTAGTTGCATTTGGGAGGCCCAACGTGCAGCTCGACGACAACCTCAAGCAGGTGCTTCGCGAACTTGGCCGCGCCATCAACGAGGCCGTTTCCGACTCCGAGCGCATCCAGAAGGCCATCGCTGGCGTCCGTTCTGCTGGCTACGACATCGTTCTGAAGCTCGACGCCACCATCGGTCTTGCTCCGCGCGAGGCCAAGCCCGTCCGCATGACCGTACAGGACCGCCGCTTCCTCGATTCCCTCCGCATCCGCGTCGACGACGAAATCCTGGAGGAGGAAACGGAGGAGGAGCGCGTCCAGATGACCGCTCAGGACGTCAAATTCCTTCGCTCACTCAAAATCAGCGTGGAAAACCTTGAAGAATAGTTGCACCCTCGCTCTGGCAGCGTCTGTTGCCCTTTGTGCAGCGGCTTCCTTCGCCGCCCCGCGCACGCCGCAGGATCCTCCCCCTCCCACCGCCACTGGGCGGCCGCCGGTCGTGGATGCTCACCTGATCAAGCCCACACCGCCTAAGAACAAGGTCAAGCTCGACAAGTACAAGGGCCGCGTCCTCGCCTTCAACATCGCCACCGTCGTTGTGCAGAACATCGAAAATCCGCGCATGGTCTGGTCCTTCCAGTATTCCCTCGAAATGCACCAGAAGGTCGCGGACATGCTCAGTTCCGTCCCCTACCAGCCGGGCGACAAGGTCACCGTTTACTGCAAGCCCGGCACCACCGTCGCCGTCAAGATCAAGGGGAAGCCCTCAAAGTCCAGTTGACGCGCCTTCTCCGGCTCCCTCCCGCCTTCTGCTGGAGCGCTCCATGATTCGTGAACCCGCTGTCGCCGGCAAGTTTTACCCGGGCAATTCCCAGGAACTCCTCCGCGCCCTCGATCGTGCCCTCGCTCCGCCCACCCACGCCGTCCACCCGCCCGCCATACACGCGCTCGGCTGCATCGCTCCTCACGCCGGCTATATGTATTCCGGCGCCGTGGCGGGAGCGGTGCTCTCGCGCATCCAGCTTCCACGCCGGTTTATCATCCTCGGCCCGCGCCACTATCCGCGGGGTGCCCCGCTCGCCATCCTCTCCCGGGGCGCCTGGCGGACGCCGCTCGGCGATGCGCCCATTGACGAGCCCCTGGCCGATGCCCTCGCTCGCGCCTGCCCTTTGCTTCGCGAGGACGAAGTGGCCCACGCTCCCGAGCACGCCATCGAAGTCGAATTGCCGTTTCTCCAGAAGCTCGTCTCCGGTTTTCGCTTCGTTCCCATTGCGCTCGGCACAGACCGCTTCCAGGCCTTCGAAGATCTCGGCCGCGCCATCGCCTCCGTTCTCGCCGCCGAGTCCGAACCCGTCCTGATTCTCGCCAGTTCCGACATGAATCATTACGAAAGCGACGAAATCACGCGCCAGAAAGACGCCCTCGCCATCGGCCGCATCCTCGCGCTCGATCCTCGCGGCCTCTACGACGTCGTTCGCCGCGAACAGATTTCCATGTGCGGCTATGGCCCCGCAGCTACCATGCTCGTGGCCGCAAAACAGCTCGGTGCCTCGCGCGCCGAACTCGTCCGCTATGCCACTTCCGCCGAAGTCAGTGGCGACACCGCTTGGTGCGTCGGCTATGCCGGAATTCTAGTCGTCTGATTCGGGGTAGCCGGCCTGCCGCAGGCAGGCCGCGGTCTGCGGTTTTCTGACCGTAAGCCTTTGCTCTTCAGGTTGGTTGTACGTCTCTGAGGGTTTCTCTTCCTACGGCTTCCCGCGCGCTCCGCCCCCGCTGCTCGTCGCGTGCGGCGCAGTCCCCGCGCTTCCCCCGTGCGCGCCCGAGCCAGCTGCCCCGCCGTTTACTCCGCCGGGCCTGGAAGCAGAACTACGCGCTCCTGCTCCGCCCCCTGCCCGGCCGACCGAGTATCCGTAGCCAGGGCCGGCCATCGGATTCGGAGCATGGTATTTCTCCACGCGTCCCGCATACATCCCCGCTGTGGCGATTCGCGGCGCCCGCCCCTCGGGCATCCTCATCGCGGGACGAACACCTCCAGCCCCCGCGTTTGCTGCGTGCTCCTGCACGTGTGACTGCCGCGCAAACCGCGCCAGAGACGGGTTCTCTTTCCAGTTCCCCACCGTGTGCATCTCTTGAATTTGCTCCCCCGGCAAAAAGTGATTCGACGCGCGCGCCAGCATTCCTGCTTCCGTATTCGTGATCACTCCGTACTTCACATTTGCCGGTGTGCCCGTTGCGGTGTCGCGCGGCGAACGCGGCACCCATCCGATTCCTCCCGGCGATTGCAGCCAGGCGACCGTCGCCGGACTCCACGCCCCCGCGCCAAGGGCTCCCGGCACCCACACCCAGCCGTAGATCGGCGAAAATGTCCATCCGCCGTAGTGATACGGCAGCCAGCCCCAGGGTTCATAACTGATCCACGTCGGACCGAACCCGCCGAAGCTGCTCCAATACCCATTGAAGAACGGCGACCAGCCCGCCACCATCCCATACGGCACCCAGGCCAGGCCGTAGCCCCCCGCTTCTATCCAGTTGCCGTAAAAGCTCAGGTCCGCCATTCCATAATCGAAAGGCGCGCTCAGCGTGTCCGTCGAGTACACGCGCGCTTCCGAAACCGAGTTGTACCGGTCGGAAACCCAGTGGTCCCACGCGTCACTGTGCGGGTTCGCGCTCAGTTCCGCGGTCACCGTCGCGCCGTCGCGCAGGGCCAGCGTCTTGTGTCCGTTCACTCGCTGCGTTTCTCCCCCCGCCGTCGCCTCTAACGCCCCGTGCAGCACGCTCACGGCCGCCCCGTCGTCGAACACGTCCACGCGGAACTTCGCCGATTCCGGCGCCGCCAGCAGCAATCCTCCCGCGCGCACCACAAACGAGTCGTGTTTCCCCGGTCTTACGTATACCGTCGCGGTTCCCTGCGTCACCGCCAGACGCGTCACTTTCGCCCCGTCGTCCAGCGCGAGTTGCTCGAATTCGAGCACCGTGTTCGACGCCATCCACAGCAGGGCTCCGGACTCGAACTCCACCTCCGCTCGTCCGTCTCCGGTGCCTATGCTCATCCCTTCGCGCAGCGGTGTGTTCACCAGCGCGTTTTGCCATGTAGCGGAATCGTCCGTGCGGAACCGCACGTCGCCCTGCGCGTAGCTCAGCCGCACGATTCGCACGTGGCTCAGCTCTCCCGCTTTGGCGGTCGGAAGTGCGATCACGCAGGCGGCGAGCGGCAGTACGGCCAGGAGGGCAATCACGCGGCGCAACATGGGATACCTCCCCGCAAATCCAATCCGGTCTCGGAAGCACAGCCTGGCTGGGGCATCCTGGCTGCTATTCCAGCTATCCTGCTCTCCTGCGCTCCCCGCGTCAACCTCGCCGCTGGCGAGCCGCATGTCCCGCTATCCCCTTCAGTGCGCCCCGCTGCGGATCGTGTCCGCCAGCGCCCGCGCCCGCTCCCGCGCGATGTCCAGGAAGTGCGTGTCCGCCCCGATCTGCTCCAGCAGCGGCAGGAATCGTTCCGGCTGCGCCACTGCCTTCTGCTTCACGTCGTTCTCCACCTGAATCAGCGCCTCGTTCACTCCCAGCCGGTCGTATTTCATCCGCCGTGCGAGCACTTCAATGTCTTGCTGCTCCTGCGCCAGCGCCTCAAAAATCTGCATCAGCTGGTTCGCTTTTGCGTTCAGCGTGTAATTGAATTTCACTTCGCTGGACTCCCCGTTCTTCTCGTACCGGAAGGTCTTCTCCCCCAGGTTCGCGATCCGGCGCTTGATGTCCAGCGAGATGTCGCGGAACTCGTGCAGTTCGCCGGCCAGCGTGAAGATGCGTTGCCGCAGCGTGGAATTGATTTCGACCTCTGCCGGGTTCGGGTCCTCGTCCAGAGCTCTCAGGTCGCAGGTGCCGGGCCCGTTCTCCGGAACGCGGATTTCGGTGAACTCCGGCGAGCTCGCCTTGAACACTTTCCGGTACACCACCACCGCGCCTTTCGACGCCGCGCCTTGTGCCTGCCCTGCTGCCGCGGCCAGCGGCGCGCACAGCACAACTGCCACCAGCAGCGCCAGCCATCCCCCGGACGCACACACGGCGCGGCCTCGTTGTCTCCACCCCGCCCGCTTGGAATGATTCGGAATCACTGCTCTCCGCTCAGCGCCCGCGTGGCCGTCCGTTTGTCCCGCGCGCCCCGGCTGTTCCCATTGCCGCCGACATTCGCAGGCGCGCTTGTCGGCTGTGGATGTGGCACAGCGCCACGGCCAGGGCGTCCGCCGCGTCCAGCGGCTGCGGCAATTCCTCCATCCGCAGTTGCGACCGCACCATCACCTGCACCTGCTCCTTCGATGCCTGCCCGTATCCCGCCACGCTCGCCTTGATCTCCCGCGGCGAATAGCTCTCCACAGGCACGCGTCCCTGCGCCGCCGCCAGCAGCACCACCCCGCGCACTTCTGCCAGTATCAGCGCCGACTTCACATTCAGCGCCGCAAACGGTGCTTCCACCGCCACCGCTCCCGGCGAGAATTCTTCCAGCAGTCCCGCCACCAGCCGGTGCACCGCTTCGAGCCGGGCTGCCGCGCTCGCCTTCCGCGGCGGCCTCGCCGCTCCATAATGTACGACGCGGCATCCGCGCCCATCGGTTTCCACCACCGCGTAGCCCGTCGCACCCGCCGCCGCCGGATCAATCCCCAGAACGCGCTCGCATCCCGCGCGCACCGGTCGCGTTGCCGTTGCCATGAAGGGAGTGTACTGCGCAGGATTCCACGTGCAAAGCGCTTGCCGGCTGGCATGTGCGGGGGCACGACGTAGTGCTGCCCCGTCTCCGCAGGGCCGCTACGCCGGATCTGTTCGTTTGTTCCTGCCGGGAAGGATGGCGCCCTAATTCGCGCCCACAGCCGCCTGGATTTCTTTTTCGTCCACGTCGAAATTCGAATATACGTGTTGCACGTCGTCGTGCTCTTCCAGCGCTTCCATCAGCCGCAGCATCTGCTGCGCCTGTGCGCCCGCCAGCTTCACATAGTTTTGCGGCACCATCGAAATCTCCGCCGACGCCGCCTTGATCCCCGCCTTCCCCAGCGCCTCTCGCACCGCCTCAAACGCCTCGGGCGGCGTGATGATTTCCCACGACGACCCGTCGTCTCTCAAATCCTCCGCCCCCGCCTCCAGCGCCACTGTCATCAGTTTCTCTTCCGTCGTTGCATCCTTCGGGACGGAAATGTCGCCCTTGCGGTGGAACTGCCAGCCCACGCTTCCCGTTTCCGCCAGGTTTCCTCCGTTCTTGCTCATCAGGTGCCGGATTTCTCCCACCGCGCGGTTCCGGTTCGCCGTCACCGTCTGCACCAGCATTCCTACGCCTCCCGGACCGTACCCCTCGAAGGTCACTTCCTCGTACGTCTCGCCTTCCAGTTGTCCGGTGCCGCGCAGGATGGCCCGCTCGATGTTGTCGCTCGGCATGTTTTCGCCCTTCGCCGCCGCGATGGCCGTTCTCAGCCGCGGATTCGTGTCCGGATCGCCCCCGCCTTGCCGCGCCGCGATCGTAATTTCTCGTATGAACCGCGTAAACATCCGCCCGCGTTTCGCGTCGGTCGCGGCCTTCTTATGCTTGATGGTGGCCCATTTCGAATGCCCGGACATGGTTGCGCCTCAAATCGTTGGTTTTACTGGCGAAAGGACTGCTTTTGCCCATCCAGCCTAGCACACCACGGCCCCCGCGTGGTAGCTCCGCCGTCCATGTCCGCCCCTACTTCCCCCGGCTCGACAGCACAAACTGGTTCCCGTCCGGGTCCTTGAAAATCCCCATCGTTCCCCACGGCTCCGTCCTCGGCTCCTCGGTAAACACCACGCCTTTCCCCTTCAGAATCTTCGCCGTGGCAAACACATCGTCGCACCAGTACGAAATCGACTGGAATTCCCCGATGCGCTTCTCGTGTCCCGGCGGCGTAAAGAGCGCCAGCCCCGTATCCGCTCCCGGGATCAGCAGTTCGATCCATCGCTGCCCGTCTCCCATCGGCTGGTCCGTGGCCACTTTGAATCCCAGCTTCTCCGTGTAGAACTTCAGCGCCGCGTCCTGGTCCTTCACCGGTATGCCCACAAATTTGATTCCTCGAATCATGTCTCCCATCCCTCCTCGGCGGATTTGTGCACCACGCCCACAGCCTACTTTCCGCGCGCCGCCTCCCGCAATCAGCCAGTCGTTGCTATACTAACGGCTGGTATAGCATGCTCGCCCTCGACGACTACATCGTGGACGTCCTCCTTCGCGACCTCGTGGGCCACGACCACCGCCCCGTCGCCTTTCTCGTCTATCTCTGGCTCGCTGCCGAGCAGCAACGGCGTGGCGACGAAGTCCGCGTCAGCTATCAGGAGATGGCCGAAACCATCGGCGTTGCCAAGAGTTCCGTGCAGAGCGCCGTCCGCTGGCTCGTCCGCAGAAAACTCCTCGCCGCCACCAAGCAGAACGCCACCGCCACCCCGCGTTACTCCGTCCTCCGTCCCTGGACCGACTCCGCCCGCCGCTCCGCCTCTCGCGCCTCCCATTCCTCTCGCTCCGGCCGCGCTTCCGGCCGATAATGGTAGAGTATCCGCCGCTTCAGCCCGCGCCCGGAGCCTGCGCCATGCAGATGATCGGCCGCTACGAAATCCTCGACGAACTCGGTCGCGGCGCCATGGGCGTCGTCTACCGCGCGCGCGACTCCCAGATTGGCCGCGTCGTCGCTCTCAAGGTCATCCACACCGCCAACGCCTCTCCCCAGGAAATCGAGCGCTTCAAGCAGCGCTTCCGCCGCGAAGCTCAGGCCGCCGGCCGCCTCTCCCATCCCGGCATCGTCACCATCCACGACATCGCCGAAGACTCAGCCGGCCAGCCCTATCTCGTCATGGAATTCGTCGAAGGCAAGCCTCTCAACCTGCTCCTCGGTCCCACCCATCAGCTTCCCTTCGAGCTTCTTCTTGATATCGGCATCCAGGTGGCGGAAGCACTCGACTACGCCCACCGCAACGGCATCATCCATCGCGACATCAAGCCGCCCAATATCATCGTCACTCAGGATGGCCGCGCCAAACTCGCCGATTTCGGCATCGCCCGTCTGGAAGGCACGGAACTCACTCAGGAAGGCACCTCCATCGGCACACCTTCCTACATGTCTCCCGAGCAGTTCCGTGGCGGTCCCGTCGACGGCCGCAGCGACATCTTTTCTCTCGGCGCCGTTCTCTACTGGATGTTCACCGGCAAGAAGCCCTTTCCCGGCGACACCGTCACCATCACTTCTTTTCAGGTCGCCTTCGAGAATCCCGTTCCGCCCACCGCCGCCAAGACGGGACTCCCGCCCGAAATCGACGGCATTCTCACCCGCTGTCTGGCCAAGACTCCCGCCAGCCGCTACGCCACCTGCGAGGATCTGGCTGCGGACTTGCTCGCCGTCCGCGACGGAAAACCTCTGGCCCGGCGTCTCGCGCCTCCGGCCGACCGCACCACCACCTATCCGCTTCCCAACCGCCTCCCCGATGTGGATTTGAGCAAGAAGAAGCCGTTCAGTGTGGAAGATAGCGACCCCGACGCCGCCACGCGCGTCTCCCTGTCCGCCGCGAAGCAGCTCAAGTCGCAGCCCGTCGCGCCACAACGCGTCAGCGCCACCTCGATTCTCGCCGGTGCCGCCGCTCTCGCCCTTCTTGTCCTGGCCGCCGGTCTCTGGTTCTGGCGGCGCCCCATTGTCACGCAGCCGCAGCAGCCTCCCGCCGCTGCCGCTCCACAATCCGCGCCCGTCGCGCCGCCGGGAGAGACCTCGTCGCCTTCGCCATCTCAAACGGAAAAGCCGGCCGGCGAATCGGCCGCGCATTCTTCCGTTCCCCGCAACCAGCCCAGGCAAACCGCCGCCTCAACCTCCGGCGCTCCTCCTCCCGCCGCCACTCAGCCCGCCGCTCCCGCTCCATCGCCCGCCGCCGCAAAAGCCGCTCCCGCCGAGGAGAAGCCCGTCCCTCCGCCGGCTCCCGTCGTCTTTGCGAAGCTGGACGTGGACTGCAAATTCCCCTTCAAGAAGGGCACTCTCGAGATTCAGCTGGATGGGAGACCGCTGTTCGAGGAACCGCTGGAGGAAAGGCGCAATAAGTTGACTCTCGGCATTGCCGCGAATCGTGAAGCGCAGGCGAAGGACGTTCCCATCCCCACCGGCGTTCACAAACTCCACGTCCGGCTGGCCAGCAAGGATGGCAATCTCGTTTGGGAGGATACGCTTCCCGTTACCGTTGCCAAAGACACCGCGAACCGGCTCGAAATCAGTTTCAAGGACGGCACCGGCGCCGACCCCGGTAAGAAGAAACTCGTCCTCTCCCTCTCCACCGTCAAATAGCCGCCCGCCCTCACGCCGCCTTCAATTCCGACGTGCAATGTCCGCACCGCTTCGCTTCGAGCGGCACGTCCATCAGGCACTGCGGGCACGGCTTCGTCGTCGGGTCCGGTGCTTTCTCCGCGCGCTTCAGTTTGTTCACCGACTTCACCAGCAGGAAAATCGCGAACGCCACGATGATAAAATTGATGCACGCGTCCAGAAATACTCCGTAGTTCAGCGTCGGCGCTCCCGCCGCCTTCGCCGCCGTCAGCGTATCGAACGTCTTTCCCGAAAGGTTTAGGAACAGGTTGCTAAAGTCCACCTTCCCGATCACCAGTCCCAGCGGCGGCATCAGTATGTCGGCCACAAACGATGCCACGATTTTTCCAAATGCCGCCCCAATGATGATTCCCACGGCCATGTCCAGCACGCTTCCCCGCATGGCAAATTCTCTGAACTCTTTGAACATTGCCTCTCCTCCCTGGCTCCGCGTCTCGCGCGATGCTGCGTGTCCCGCCCCAGAATGTCAATCCGGACCGTCTGCCGTTCGGCGCGCCGCGCTAGGGCATCGCCACGGGCTTCAGTCCGGCCTTTTCCAGCTTGGGATTCAGGCTGCTCCTCGCCTCGTCCACCGCCGCCTTCCACCTCGCCAGCGCATCCTTCGCCGCCGCCTCCCACTTCGCTGCCGCCGCCTTCACGTCTTCCGTCGGAGCTACCGCCGCGCTTTGCTCCACCCCAAGGATTAACGTCAGCGAGCTCATCACGCGCCGCAGCGGCTCGTGTTGCTCAGCCGGCAGCGTCGGCCCCAGCGTCTCGAATCCGAACTCCGCCTCCGGACCCGTCGCCTCCCCCAGCTTCTTCTCCGCATCCTCCAGCGCCGCCAGCAGCTCCTGATTTCCTGCCGCTTCCCGTTTGCGGTCTTCCATCTGTTTTCGCAACTCCCCCGTCTGCTGCAGCGCCGCGGACACCTCGCCGATGTCCTCCGTCAGCTGCGACGCCAGCGCATACTGGCTTCGCAGCGCTTCCGCACTCGCCTTTACCCGCGGGTCCATCTTCACGGTCAGCGGTTGTGTCAGCGTCTTTCCTCCGGCGGTCAGTTTCACGGTGTATTCCCCGGGCGCCACCCACGCTCCTCCCCGCATCAGGAACGACCGCCGCACTCCGCTCGGCAGCGCCGCCCTCATGTCCCACATAAACCGGTGCGCTCCCGCTTCCGCGGAAAGTGCCTCCGGCTCCGGCACCCAGTTCATCGTGAATGGCACCGAGCTCGGGTCCGTCCGCTGCAATTTGTCGTCGCTCGCAAACCGTCTCACCAGTTTTCCGCTGGAATCGAATATCTCCAGTTGCACCGGCGACGCGGCCTTCTCCTTCAGGTAGTAATCCAGCATGGCGCCATCCGGCCGGTTTTCCGCCTGCGGTTCGTCCGCGGGCACGGGCGTGCCTTCATCCGATGCCGGCTTCACTCGGTACGCCGCCGCCGGACGCACGAGCCACGCGTCGCTCGCCTCCATCTGCTCGCTCATTTCGCGCAGTGGTGTCATGTCGTCCAGGATCCAGAACGCCCGCCCGAACGTCGCGATCACCAGATCGTCCTCGTGCACCACCAGGTCCCGCACGGACACGTTCGGCATGTTCAACTCCAGCGATTGCCAGTGGTCCCCGTCGTCGAACGACACGTATACCCCCGTCTCCGTGCACGCGAACAGCAGCCCCCGCCGCAC
This sequence comes from Patescibacteria group bacterium, assembly GCA_035541255.1. GTDB lineage: Bacteria > Acidobacteriota > Terriglobia > Acidiferrales > UBA7541 > JOPF136. The sequence goes on from DATKNR010000110.1 coordinate 13,489, forward strand.
GCCATCCTCGCGCACGCAATTCAGGAAGCTCCCCTCCGGTATTCCCCGCGTCACCGGCGTCCAGCTCGTCCCGAAATCCCGCGTGCGGTACAGGTACGGCTTCTTGTCGTCCAGCCGGTGCCGGTCCACCGCCACATACGCCGTGCCCGCGTCGAAGTGCGACGCCTCGATGTGCGTCACCTTGCTCCACGCCGTCACCGCCGCCGGCGTCACGTCTTTCCAGCGTTTTCCCTCGTCCTCCGTCAGCTGCACCAGCCCGTCGTCCGTCCCCGCCCAGATTTGTCCCGCGCGCACCGGCGATGGCGCAATCGTGTAGATCACGCCGCGCCGTTTCCCCGCCGGAGCGTCCGCTGCCGTCGCCGCATCCAGGTTCGGCGGCGCTCCCGGATCCTCCCGCGTCAGGTCTCCGCTGATCGTCTGCCACGAACTCCCTCCGTCCGACGTGCGGAATATCGCCTGCGACCCGAAGTACAGCACCCGCGCATCCACCGGCGAGAACACCAGCGGAAGCGTCCACGTCCGCCGGTAGCTTCCCGCATGCGCCAGCATCGGCGGCATCCACTGGTCTTCTCCCGTTTCCAGGGTTTCCCGCGTCACCGTTCCGCCATAAATGATTCCCGGATTCGCCGGGTCCGGCGCCACGTATCCGTTTTCCCCGCCCGCCTCCATCGGTCTCCAGTCGTGCGCATCAATCGTGCGGTAATTGCTCCGGCTGGGCGTTGCCGCTGCGCCGCTGTCCTGCTCCGCTCCATACACCCAGTAGGGAAACCGGTTGTCCGTCGCCACGTGATAGAACTGCCCGATCGGCTGGTTGTACCAGGAACTCCACGTCTCCCCGCCGTTCCGCGTCACAATCGCGCCCTGGTCGCAGCTCATCACCATCCGCCGCGGCTCGTCCGGATCGATCCACAGTTCGTGATAGTCATCCCCGCCCGGCGCGCCCTTCCATGCGTGGAACGTCGCTCCTCCGTCCTCCGATTTGTACGCCGCCGTGTTCATCACATACACGGTGTCCGGATTCCGTGGGTCCACCGTCACTTCGCCGAAATACCATCCCCGTCCCCAGATTCGCCGGTCTGTTCCCGTCCGCTTCCAGTTCGCTCCTCCGTCGTCGCTGCGGTAGACGCCGCCATCCTTCGCATCCACGATCAAGTACATCCTCTGCGCGTTCGACGGCGCAAATGCAATCCCGATCCGTCCCAGTCCCTCCGATGGCAGCCCGTGCCCCGTCACCGCTTCCCAGTGTTCGCCGCCATCTGTCGACCGGTACAGCCCGCTCCCAGGCCCGTACGACGGCGCATAGATGCTCCACGGCGGCCGCCGCGTCTGCCACAGCGCCGCCCACATCGTTTGCTCGTTTCCCGGCTCGAACGCCAGGTCAATCGCTCCCGTGTTTTCGTCTTTGTACAGCACCTTCTTCCAGCTTTTCCCTCCGTCCGTCGTGAGAAACACGCCCCGCTCCGCGTTCGGCCCGTAGGCATGTCCCAGCGCCGCCACAAACACACGGTTCGGATCCTTCGCGCTCACCAGGATTCGCCCGATGTGCCGCGTGTCTTCCAGCCCGATCCGCTCCCACGTCTTTCCACCGTCCGCCGATTTGTACATCCCGTTTCCGCTGGAAATCGACGAGCGCATGTCCGCCTCGCCCGACCCCACGTAAATCACCTGCGGGTTCGACGGCGCCACCGCAATCGCTCCAATCGACGCCACCGGCTCCGCATCGAATATCGGATTCCACGTCCGCCCCGCGTCGTTCGTCTTCCACACTCCTCCGCCCACGGACCCGAAGTAGTAGACGTCCGGCTCCCCGCGCACGCCCGTCACCGCCAGCACGCGCCCGCTCCGGAACGGCCCGATCGATCTCCAGTGCATCCCCGCGAAGAATTTCGCGTCGTACGCTTTCACCTGCTGCGGCTCCGCACCCGTCCCCGCAGCCGTTCCCGCCACGCACACCACCGCCACCCACGCCACGATCCCCGCCCAGCGCTTCGCCCTCATGGAGTTCTCCCCCTGCACGTATTTCCTGCGGTTTTCTCGAAGACCCGCGAGTATATCCCATCCGCCCGCGCTGGCCCCAGCGGGCGCAGGCGGGCGAGCGTGGACGGTCTGCAATGAGGTTATTTCTGGATTGCTCTATCCGACTAGGACGAAGCTGCCACTCCCAAATCTGAATGTCATCTCCTATTCTCACCGGCGATCTGGAATTACCGATTCTGTGAGCGTATCTTCCACACAGATGAGAGGATTCACAGTCCCGGAACAGGCCTTTCGCTTCTGGACTCTGGGAGCATGCGTGATTTTGCTTTCCAGCGCCTCTGCCTTTTCCTACTTTCTTTATATGGGGCAAGGAATAATAGTCGGGGCCTTGTTCGGCTTACCGGGGCGCGAGGCGGATGTAGCGACGGCGCAGCGATCAGCCACGATTTGGTTGGTTGCGTCTGCCTGTTGCCTGGGAATCCCGACTCTCGCTGGCGCTTTAGCGATTCCGATTGATGAAGACGAATCGTGGTTTTCACAGCTCATCCCACGTTTGGCTTTGGCCTTGGTTGTTTCGTTCGTGCTGGCAGTTCTTATCGGCCTCGTGTCCTTCTCGATTATTTCAGCCTTTCGGCATTCCGTCGTCCGTTGACCGGGGTGTGTGAATGTCCTGACTGAACTCACGAAGGCAGACTCCGGGCAATGCCGGGCAACGAACGTTTCCTTCTGCGGCATTCGACCCGCCGCCCTCCGGCATTCCTTGACGCCTCCGCCCGCCGCGCCTAACATCCGCTTCGATGGCCCCGTTCGACTCTCTTCGCTCCCCTTACGATTTTCTCCGCGCCGCCATTCCTGCGCTCCCTCATTCCGATCTCCTCCAGTCCGAGCAGCGCTGGTGGCAGTCCGAATCCCCGCCCATCTCCTCCGCCATCGACCGCGCCGGCACTCCCTGGGTCCGCATGCACGACGCCGCTGGCGCGCGCATCGACGAAATCCTTTATCCCGCCGAGTACTACACCATGCTCCGTCGCGGCTATCGCGCCGGAGTCCTCTGGCGCGCCTTCGACGAAAAATCTCTCGTCCCCGCCTACCTCCTCATCCATCTCATTTCGTTTTTCGACCCCGGCATCTGCTGTCCCTACACCGTCTCGCTGGCGACCGCCGCGCCTCTTTCCAAATACGGCAGCCCAGCCCTACAGTCGCGCTTCCTCCCGCATCTTCTCAAGCGCGACGACACCGTGTGGCAAGGCGCTACCTGGATGACGGAAATCGCCGGCGGCTCCGATCTCGGCGCCGGCGTCAAAACCGTCGCGCGCCCCTCCGGCGATCATTGGCTTCTCACCGGCGACAAATATTTCGCCAGTAACGCCCACGCCCAGCTCGCCGTCGTCGCCGCGCGCCCGGAAGGTGCCGCGCCCGGCGTCCGCGGCCTCGCACTCTTCCTCGTCCCGCGCTTTCGCGCCGATGGCGCGCTCAACGTTTTCCTCCGCCGCCTCAAGGACAAGACCGCCACCCGCTCCGTCCCCACCGGCGAAATCGAGCTCCGCGACTCCGAAGCCTATCTCCTCGGCGACCCCGCCTCCGGCATCTACCTCATCCTCGAAGTTCTCAACATCTCCCGCGTCGCCAACAGCATGGTCAGCGTCGCTCTCGCCCAGCGCGCCATGGCCGACGCGCTCGCCTACGCCGAATCCCGCATCGCCTTCGGCCGGCGCATCCTCGACCATCCGCTCCTCCATCATCAATTCGAATCCCGCCTCGCCTCGCTGCGCGCTGCCTTCGCTCTCGCCTGGGAGTCCGTCCGCTTGCTCGACGAGGTCTGGCTCGCGCGCCCGCCCTACAGCGACCGCTATCATCTTTTCCGCCTCGTCGCCCATCTCGCCAAATACTGGACCGCCGAATTCGCCGTGGACACCGCCAAGTGGGCCATGGAAGTTCACGGCGGCATCGGCACTCTCGCCGAATTCGGCATCGAACGCTGGCTCCGCGAAGCCATGATCCTGGCCATCTGGGAAGGCACCTCCCACCGCCAGATTCTCGACGGCCTTGAAGTCATGGAGCGCAAGCACGCCCATAAACTCCTATTCGATCATCTCGCTGAGCACGCGCCCGCCGCCGATCTCCGCGATCTCGACTCAGAAATCGACCGCGTCCTCTCTCTCCCCTCCGCCGAAAAAGAAATCCAGGCTGAGCCCCTCTTCCGCCGTTTGGCTCTCTTCACCGCCTCCCATCTCCTGCGCGGATAGCCACGGTCAGCGCCTTTCTGACCGTGGGTTCTTTCTCTTTCCTCCCTGTCCAGCCCTCGCTCACGGCAGCCCGAAGGCCTTTGAGTGCGAGAGGCGCCGTTTTGCAGGCGCCTCTCGTCTTTCCCGCGCGTGGCCCCTGGTCCGGGCAACCCTCTCCCCGCCCCTCATCGTCCCTTCTTGCAGCGGTTCTCTACGCCCGCTATCCTGATTTGGTGCATCCTAGCCGCTTCTGCTGCGTCTGACCCATCTCCATGACCACACCTACATCGACTCTCCGGACGCAAGTCGGCTTCGTTTTCATCGCCTTCCTCCTCTTCGCCGCCGCCACTCTCGCCCGCCAGTCCGACTCCACATCCACAAAGCACGCCTCCTCATTCTCCGCCGACCTCTCCGGTTCCACTCGCTGGAAAGACACCGGCCTCGATCTCGAGCCCGGCGACGAAGTTCAGATCTCCGCCTCCGGACAGCTTCAATATGCGGACGCGAAGCAGCCGGCCACTCCCGACGGCCTCTCCCGCGGATGGAAAGATCTCATCCGCATGCTCCCGCTCAACGACGCCGGCCGCGGCGCGTTGCTCGCCCGTCTCGGCTCTGGAGAAACCGCGCGCGTCTTCCTCGTCGGCGCAAGCTCCAAATTCCGCGCTCCCGTCGCCGGCCGCCTTTTCCTCGGCATCAACCAGACCTCCGACGACAACAGCACCGGCTCCTACCACGTCGAAGCCAAAATTCTCGACCGTGCTTCCGGCTCCAGCCGTCCCGCTCCCGTCGCCGATTCCATTCCCGGCTTCTCTCGCGATCTGCTCGACCGCATCCCCCGCCGCGTCTCCGACGCGCAGGGCGATCCCGGCGACATGACCAATTTCATCCTCATCGGTTCGGAAGAGTCGGTCCGTCAGGTCTTCACACAGGCCGGATGGGTGCAGGTCGACCGCACCAAGCAGGACGCTGTCCTCCACGGCCTCATCTCCTCGCTTTCCAAGCAGGCCTACGTGGAAATGCCCATGAGCGAGCTGTATTTATTCGACCGCCCGCAGGATTTCGGA